>CANQPA010000083.1 GCA_947625635.1 uncultured Bacilli bacterium | reverse complement strand
CCTCAAAATTTTGGCACAAATTTTGAAATATGAATTAAAATTTAGAAGATCTAGGTGTTTTTTACATCTACATCTTCACTACTACCACTACCATAATAATAACAATAACAAAATCCTTAATATGATTTTCTTATTTATATATATTTAAAAAACAATCATTTGTGTAGAAAGAAATATATATATAGTTTTACTTATAATCTTCAAATGTTTCTAGAAACATCAAAAATTATATTTTTATTTATTTTAAATTTTAATATGATAATTATAATTGATTGCATAATCAATTAAATCATATGATTAAAATAAGTTCTTAAAAATAAAAAGTTAAAAATTAAAATTCTGTATATATTCTTTTTTGATAGCTATGCTATCTGAACCTTCTTGAATATTCTAAAACAAAAAAATCTTTGATTTTGGTTGTTTTTCAAATATATATAAATAAGAAAATCATATTAAGAATTTTGTTATTGTTATTATTATGGTAGTGGTAGTAGTGAAGATGTAGATGTAAAAACACCTAAATCTTCTAAATTTTAATTCATATTTCAAAATTTGTGCCAAAATTTTGAGGTATATTATTTTAAACTAAGATCATCTGATCAGATGATCGAATAAATCTAAAACACTTTAAGAAAATCAAAAAAATCAATAATCTTTATGTTTTTTTTATATATAATTTAATTTATAAATATTCAAATAATCATAAGTAAACATATTAATTTTTGATAATCTAGTAATTATAAAAATTTTATAGTTCACAAAAATATTTACTGTTAGTGCTTATCTCCCTTATAGAATTAATAGTGAAATTATATATAATTTCACCTATATTCTTATAAGGAGAATAAACATTAATTTAATGATTACAAAAAATTTATAGAATTTAAGAATTCTATAATATTTTTATGTACAAATAAAATAATTGTATGCCAAGAGATTAAAATCAAAATATAAAATATTTTTATTTTCCTTGGCATTGAAATATTGAAATAATAAAATTAATATATAAAAAACACTAAGAAAAATCAAACAAATTGTTTTCTTTTTCACCACCACCATAACATAATAAACATCAAAACCATTTTATGCTTTTTCCTGTTTATTCTTATTTATATATATTAAAAACAAATATTTGTATAACAAATCTTGTTTTTAAAATCTTTATTAAAGATTCAGATACATTGTATCTTAAAAAAATTAAAAAGAATCAAAATTAATCAAATTTTTTATTTTTACTGTAATCTTTTATATAGTATTACGTCCTGTTTGGATCGTAATTAATAAAATAAAAAGAAAATATAAGAAACTCCGAGTAACAGACTCTAGGAATAAGGGAAGTTATACCAATAACTTATTCAATAAAAAGAAAAATAAATAAAAGGGCGGTTTTTTATAACCAGCAAATTCAAATGATCAAAATAGTTAGGAAAAGAGTTTATTTCAATAAAAATGAAAGAGAGTGAACTAATAGTTATTTTGTGTAAAAGGAAGAAACTATCCTTTTTATACTAACTATTTGATTATCTAACTCCTTAATTCAAATCTTATTTCAGGTGGAATCGAATCTAATTTCAGGTAAAATCGAATCAAGTTCTAGGTAAAATCGAATCCAATTACAGGTAAAATCGAATCCAATTACAGGTAAAATCAAATCCAGTTCCAGGTAAAATCGATTCAATGATAAAAATAATTCTTATTGAATAAAGGTAAACTTGGTTATTACTGCTTGTAAAACGGTTGTTATTTATTTAGAAGAAAATAATGATAATGATAATGATGATAAAGAGATAATAATGATAATAAAGAGATGATAAAAAAAATAAAAATAAAATATAAGGGATAAAAAAACCAAGAGAAAAAGGGATGTAACAGGTCCTCCGGCTTTAAAAATTCACGTCCCAAAAAGGAAGTAAGTGCGGAAATCCAGCCAAAAGAAGATTGTTATAGTATTGTTCGATTAAAAGATGCAATTCTTTGTCATCTGTGAAATAGGTATTATGAATATGAGTGCTGATATATTTTTGAACAAGTTCTTGGCGATTTTGACTGTCTTTTTGTTCCCACATTAGTGGCAAAAGTCGGTAGGTGATTCGATTTGCGAGAAGTTTTCTTGTTTTATCAATATTTTGCAACAACTTTATGTGTGTCTTTTTTAAATTCACAAGCTCATATATGAGATCAAGATAATATCCGTTCTCTTTGTATAATTCATCGTTGTCATTAAATTTCAATAGAGGTAAAAATTCGGGATTGTAGGCTTAAAAAAGAATATTTCCATTATGGTGCATATGCATTACTAATAGTTTTTGTACAAAAACTAATAGTAAGAAATCTTTTGTTGGTAACAAAAATTTAAAATGTTTACAAAATTGAATTTTTTATTAATTTAAAAGTTAATTCATCAAAAGATTAAATCAATTTCATAATGGTTGCAATTAACAATTATCTTCCACTTAATCATATTCAACTTCAAAAGAATTTACGCAAAGAAATAGATATCTTTATGGATTCTGAATTT
>CANQPA010000082.1 GCA_947625635.1 uncultured Bacilli bacterium | reverse complement strand
TTTAATATTTAATATTCAAGGAGATTTTTTGACAAGTTTTGTCGAATTTTGACTTATTCTGTCCTTAAAGCAATTACCGGGTCTTTTTTACTTGCTAATTTAGCTGGAATAAAGCCTCCGATAAGGGTTAAAATAACACTTATGGTAATTAAGAGTATAGCATGAAGAGGATTCATAACTGCAACATTTTCTAATTCAGTTAAATCTAATAAAATAGAATTAGTTGGAAAAAGAAGTAATCTCGCAATTAAAATACCTATTAAACCTGATGTTGTACCAATAATAAATGTTTCAGCATTAAAGACTCTAGTAATATCTTTTTTACGGGCCCCTAAACTTCTTAAAATACCTATTTCTTTCGTTCTTTCTAACACTGAAATATACATAATTATTCCTATCATAATACAAGATACAACTAATGATATCGAACTAAAGGCAATTAAAACAATTGTTATAGCATCCATAATATTACTTGATAATGAACTCATTAAGCTTGCTTGATCAATATAGGCTATTTTATCAATCTCATTTTTACCATCATTGTAATTATCTAAATAATTTACAATATTTTCTTTAGAAGAAAAATCTTTAGGATGAATTTCAATCATATATGGTAAAACATCATCACCTAAATAACCTAAAATATTTTCTTTTAAAGTTTGACCTTCTTCAGTTGTTAAATCAAATTTTTCACCAGTTAAAATATTATAATCAGCATTTTTTTGGGCTTTAACAATATCAGATTCTTTATTTATATTTATTAAATAATTTTGTAAATCATTAGTATAGTATATTCCTGGCATTGCAGCCATACTTGGATAATCTTCTTTTAAACGAATTATTCCTACTACTTTTAAAATAATATTATTTTCATTTTCGTATAAAGTATCAATATCTTGGATTGGAATGTAATAATTACCAAAATTTTGATAATAGTCATTATTTAATACTAAAGTAATTTTGCTATTTAAAATATCAGTAAAGCTAATATTATCATTTGTTGTAAAACCTAAAACTTCTAAAATATCTTTTGAAATGCGATTTTTACTATCAACTTCTAATAATACTTCATTTTTATTAGTTGGTTCATGTCCAATTAACATATCATAACGTTCAGCAATAACACTTGAAACTTGATTATCTAAAGAATGAGGATAACTAGCTATATTTAAATTAGTAGTTGTTATTTGTTTTACTTTACCATTAACTTTTTGAAAAAGATTTAAACCCATTGTATAAGTATAGTTAATTCCTACGACATCATTTTTATCAATATTATCAAGGTAATTTATATAATCTTTAGTAATTTTATTATTGTGAATGTATTTTTCTTCATTGGTTTCTGTTGGAATTATGTAATCTACATCAGGATACGATTCTTCAGTATTAGTCATTTCTTCTTGCATTTTAATCATTGTTTCTTCATCTAAATTCATACTTTGTTTACTTACAATAATTGGCAAGGCACTTAAAGTATTTTTTTCAAATATATCAATTTGTTCATCAAAACCATTTGATAGACTTAATATTAAAGCAATACCTATAATTCCGATTGATGAGGCAAAAGCGGTTAAAATGGTTCTTCCCTTTTTGGTTCTTATATTATTTAAAGATAAATGTAAGGCGGTTAAAAAATTCATAGATGTTTTTCTAATTTGATAAACTTCATCTTCTTTTTCTTCTTTTTTAATATGATTAGAATCATTAATTATCTCGCCATCTTTCATTTCGATAACTCGATTCGCGTAAGTATTAGCTAAATCAGGATTATGAGTTACCATGATAACTAATTTATCTTTAGCAATTTCTTTAATTAAATCCATTATTTGAACACTAGTTTTAGAATCTAGGGCTCCAGTTGGTTCGTCAGCCAAAATAATATCTGGATCATTAGCTAATGCTCTTGCTATTGCAACTCTTTGCATCTGACCACCAGATAATTGATTTGGTCTTTTATGAATGTGATCTTTTAAGCCTACTCTTTGTAAAACCGAAATTGCTTTTTGCCGTCTTTTTTTAGCTGAAATACCAGATAAAGTCATTCCCATTTCGACATTAGCTAAAATATCCATGTGACTTATCAAATTATAACTTTGAAAAATAAAGCCAATACAATTGTTTCGATAAGCATCCCAATCACGATCTTTAAAATTTTTAGTACTTTTTTGATTAATAATTAAATTTCCTTCATCATAACGATCTAATCCACCAATAATATTTAAAAGGGTTGTCTTGCCTGAACCACTAGGTCCTAAAACAGCTACAAATTCATTTTTTCTAAATTTTAAATTTACTCCTTTTAAAGCATGTTGAACAAAATCGCCAGTTTTGTAACTTTTTTTAATATTTTTTAATTCTAGCATATTTTCTTTCCTTTCTCTAAAATTCATTAAAAAGTATATGTTTGTTTAATAATATATAAAACTTACTCACCACATTCATATTATAATAATGGAATATTAATTAGTCAACTTTGAGATTATCCAGCAGCTAAAAAGAGTAAAAAATAAAATAAATTTCTTCGCAAAGAATTTTGATATAATAAGTACATAATAAGGTGGTT
>CANQPA010000081.1 GCA_947625635.1 uncultured Bacilli bacterium | reverse complement strand
GTAATCCAAAATGTGAGTTTAAAAATGATAAATATTATGATAATAATGGTCATGAGGTAGATAAAAATACTTTTGATAAAAATTGTAATCCAAAATGTGAGTTTAAAAATGATAAATATTATGATAATAATGGTCATGAGGTAGATAAAAATACTTTTGATAAAAATTGTAATCCAAAATGTGAGTTTAAAAATGATAAATATTATGATAATAATGGTCATGAGGTAGATAAAAATACTTTTGATGAAGCATGTAATCCTAAATGTGAATTTAAAAATGATAATTATTATGACAAAAATGGGCATGTAGTGGATAAAGATACTTTTGATAAAGATTGTAATCCAAAATGTGAGTTTAAAAATGATAAATATTATGATAAAGATGGTCATGAAGTAGATAAAGATACTTATGATGAAGCATGCAATCCAAAATGTAAATATGAAAATGATAAATACTACGATAACAGTGGTCATGAAGTAGATAAGGATACTTTTGATCAAGAATGTAATCCAAAATGTAAAGTTGAAAATGATAAGTATTATGATAAAGATGGTCATGAAGTAGACAAAGATACTTATGATGAACAATGTAATCCAAAATGTAAAGTTGAAAATGATAAGTATTATGACAAAGATGGTCATGAAGTAGACAAAGATACTTATGATGAGGCATGTAATCCAAAGTGTCGAGTAGAAGACGACAAATATTATGATGATAATGGTCATGAAGTTACCAAAGAAGAATGGGATTCTAAATGTACTGTTGTTGATAATCCTCAAACTGGAATTATATTTCCAATAGTTGCGTTAATTACTGGTGGCTTTGGTGGAGGTTTAATATATTTCTTTACTAGAAAAAAGAAAGTATATAAATTATAATAATTAAACAGCTTAAAAGGCTGTTTTTTTAGTTGTTTTGTTGAGTTAAATTTGCATTTTTTACAGTTTTGTGGTATAATCTTGGCAATTGATGGGGGTTATTATGAAAAGAATTAAGACTTTAAAATACAAAAAAATATTTGAAATTTGTTTATGGTTAATTTTTATTGGTGTGACTTACTTTTTATGGGATTTTAATGGGTACTTTGAAACTGCTGCTTATTATAGCAATAACAGCTTAATAGAAATTCTTGATGATCCAACTTATTCAACTATTTTATATTCATTAAATGATGAAATGGCTACTGAATATTTAAAAAATTATAATTTAAGATTAATTAATAATACTTATCGTGAAGAAAAATATAATGTTTATTTAGCTTTATCAAATAATGTTAGTCATGAACATATTAAAATAAAAACTGATAAAATTACTTATTTAAATGAATTATTTTCCTATAAAGATGAAAATTATACATATTATTTATTAGATACTAATATGTTACAGGGTAGTGAAAAACAATATAATTTTAGTTTATATAATGATTTAGAAGGTGAAACTTTTAAACCATATGAATTAAAAATAGAGTTAGAAAAGATTTAAAATTCTTTTTCTAACTCTATTTTCTTTCTTATATAAATTATCTTCTAAAAATTTAAAAATAACGGCATATTTATTTTCATCATTATAATTTAAATTAACAATTTTACTATTATTTTGAGGTTGTCTTTTTAATTCCCAATAATTATTACCATAAATTTTAATTTTAAGATCAGTTAAAGATATAATGTCATTTTGACTATTTATTAATATAAATTTATCATTACTAATAATTCTTGTCATATTATTTTTAGTATCGCTTATTTGTTCATTATTATATTTAAACCAAAATAATAAATCCTTATTCTGTTTATTAATAAATTCTAATAAATTATCTTTTTTCAATAATCCAAATTCTTCTAAAGTACTTAAATTTTTAATTTCTAAACTATTATTATTTAAATTAATAGTAATTTCATAAGCATCATTATAATTAAAATAGGGTTGTAAATCATTGTTTAATAAAAATTTTAAAGCTATTAAATTAATTTCTTCATTTGGTTTCAAATATTTTAATTTCATAATTATTTCGTTAACTATATTCATAAATTTCCTCTTTCTATTTAACTATATTCACTTACTTGCTTTTAATTCAAATAAAATATCTCTTAATTCAGTAGCCCGTTCAAAATCTAAGTTTTTAGCTGCTTCTTTCATTTCCGTTTCTATTTCTAAAAGCATTCTTTCTTTTTCCTTTTTAGAAATTTTAGTCTTTTTAGCTTGGTCTTTAACTTCGTTAGAAACAACTTCTTTAATATCTTTAATAATAGTTTTAGGAATAATGTTATGTTCTTGATTATATTTTTCTTGAATTTCTCTTCTACGTTTAGTTTCTTTAATTGCTTCATCCATCGCTTCACTCATTGTATCAGCATACATTATAACTTCACCATTACTATTTCTAGCACATCTTCCAATAGTCTGAATTAAACTACGACTACTTCTTAAAAATCCTTGCTTATCTGCATCTAATATACATATTAAACTAACTTCGGGAATATCAATACCTTCTCTTAATAGATTAATACCTACAACTACATCATAAATTCCAGCCCTTAAATCATGAATAATTTTTAAACGTTCCAATGTTTTAATTT
>CANQPA010000080.1 GCA_947625635.1 uncultured Bacilli bacterium | reverse complement strand
TTTTAATATATCGTAAAATATTTTATTTTAAATCTCCGTAACACATCTAAATTGAATAAAATACCCTTTCACGCCTGCTCACTATATTATAAGAAGGGTCTAAAATATCACCATGTAAACGCTATCATAAAATGAAAAAGTTTAAAAAAAGTGTTGACAAAGAATATCACGGAGTTATAATTAGATTAACAAATTGATAAGCGAGAAAAAACACTACAAAAAATAAATAAACAAAGAGGTACAAAAATGAAAAGTAACGTTGATATTATTGATGAATTACAATCACCAGTAGCAGAATTTTATTACAATGAATTTGACGCTAACGATGATGATATTATTAAAGCGTTAGCATATGCTCAGTTAATAGAATACGATCAAGATTTTACATTTACTGAATTTGAGGATATAACGGATACAACAAAAATTATCCTAACTGACCTTTACGAACACGGTCAATCAGAAATTGAATTAATAGAAGATTTTGATCTAGCAAAAATCATTCTTGACCGTATGTTTTCAGCTAATGACTACTATGAGGATTTCAATTATCTTTATGATTATCTTGACTATGAAAAATTTGTTTCTGATTATGTTGAATATGACGACCGGGATAATTTAAAAGTAATTGAGATTGATGATGAATATTATATCTATAGACCTTAGATGAAAACTAGGAGGACTATAATTTTGCTCACCTATAAATCAGGTGGACTATAATTTTTGAGAACCAGAAATCCTTTCTATAAATTAAATAAAGCTTTAGCAGGTGGTGTATTTTGCCACCTGTATTTCAAAATAGCTTAGATATAAATTAGGAGGACTTGTAATTACTCACCTATAAATTAGGAGGTATTATCCTTGAGTATTGTTTTCAGTATTCAATCTATTATCTCTTAATATAAGAGGTAGTTTTTAGTTCTTTATTTATTGCTTAAATTATGAGGTGGTGGGTATTCCATCACCTTGTATTTAAAATTAGATTAGCAGGAAATTAGGAGGTATTATTCTTGAGTACTGGTAAAGTATTTAATCTAATATCTCTTAGGAGGTATTCATTCTCGTTTTTTTATATTAACGCTTTTATAACCCTGTTTTGTTAGTTGGTTAATTAAAGCATTTTTGTACATTAGGTGGTATAATATTACCATCTAATGTATTTAATCAAAGCTCAGCAGGAAATTAGGTGGCTTTAATCTTGAGTATTGTTAAAGTATTCAATCTAAAGCTCCTTTGTAGAATGAGGGGCTGAAAAATTAATATTATTTGGGTTTTTTATGAGGTGGACTAACTCCCCACCTTATTTTAAAAAACTTGAAAAATATTTTATAAAAAGTATTGACAAGATAGCGTTAAGTGGATATAATATAAACATAAAATAAATAAACAAAGAGGTATAAAAATGAACAAACAACAAAACGAAAAATATTACACGGATATAGAATATAAAGAATTTTTAAGTAATGTTAGTATGTTACTTGAATTTAATAAATATCAGATGGAAACATTACAAACTTATATGGATAACGTTGAAAATTTTGGTTATCAAAATCTTAAATCTTTTAACGTTACATGTTCTGAATTTTGCGATAATGATGAATTAGATGTATTTTCATTTTATCAGGAATTAGAATTTTGTTGTCCGGAAATTATGAGTATTATTTATAAAATCCATGATGAAAAAATTTATACTCAAGAAGTGGACGGATTTATTGATGACTTTCTTTTACCATTTTACGATCAAGACGCTTATAGTTTTTACTGGGACTTTTTTGATGAAGGTCGGCAGGAAAGAATGACGCGTGCAGAAATGGTTGAAAAATTTATTGATGATAATGATTATTTTGATGAGGATTTTTACCTATTGAATGATAAGTTAGATATTTTAGTTGTTGGATAAATATTTTATAAAAAGTATTGACAAAGAACAATAATGTTAGTATAATTAAAGCATAAAATAAATAAACAAAGAGGTACAAAAATGAAAAATGAATATTACAAAGACAATACAAACAATGTTATAGCAGAAATCGGTATTGATGAATTTGCTGAATCACCTAGAATAATGATGGATTCTTTAAGTACATTTTACACTTGGGAATATGATCACTATTCTCCGGATAAAAACAACTATAAGTATTTTGAGGATTTTTTAGCAAAATTCGATATTGACTGTTATGAATACGAACACGAGGATATCAAGAAATTACTTGAGAATGCAGAAAAAGCCGGGTTTATTCTGTTTTTAGTTTATGATAATACATACGGTTATCGGCAAGAATACAGTATAGATATCTTTAATGAGGATGAATTAACTGAAAGATTAGTAGGAGTAATTTTTGCAAGCAAAGAAAAAGTGTTAAATGAAACATACTGGAAAGATGATGACAATTTAAGAAAACATATGAAAGATTATTTTAAGGGGGAAATTGAAGAATATAATCAATGGATAAATTGTGAAACAATGTTTTTAAATACATATAGTTTAGATAATGGTGCAATGATAAATAATATTTGTGGATTTTATGGTACTGATTTTATGTATAATGGAATAGCGGAGGAAATTGATCTTGGTAATTCTGATAAAATCGGTGAATTTAATT
>CANQPA010000079.1 GCA_947625635.1 uncultured Bacilli bacterium | reverse complement strand
AATTTCTACCATGCATATGTATTAGGATTACTTGTAGGCTTAAAAGATACTTACTATGTTAATTCTAATAGAGAATCCGGCTTTGGACGTTATGACATTCTTTTAGAACCTTTTGATAAAAATGCAAATAGCTTTATTATGGAATTTAAAGTTTTTAGAGAAGGAAAAGAATCTTCTATTGAAGAAACTCTAGAAAATGCTAAAAAACAAATTGAAGAAAAACAATATGAACAAAATCTTTTAGAACGTGGATTTAAAAATATTACTAAAATTGCTTTTGCTTTTAAAGGTAAAGATGTTAAGTTGGAAATATATTAATAAAAAATAGGATTTTTCAAAATAGTATAATTACTCTTTTTAAAAAATCCCTTTTTTATAAGTTTTATAGCACTAACAATTATTTTATGTTTACATAATATCTAGTGGCTTTCTAATTTTTTTATAAAATTAGAAAGTTGTGCTAAGACGTATGACTTCATCGTAGTCAGTGACATACTTATAGTTCATATAACCACCATCGAAATTAGCGAACCATGCATTGCTAGAATCATACTGTGAAGATGACCAATAGTACACACCAAGTCCAAAATCACTGTAATATAGACTATAAGATTCGTTACCAACAATGTTTTCAACCATATATCCAAAAGCAGACCATTCGTCTTTTGATGGAACAAACCATCCTTCATTAACATTACTTTTTAATTCTTCACTTCCCCATAAATCAGAAGTATATCTATCTCCATAGGATGTGGAGTTGTATTTACTTAACATATTATTTGTATTTACTTTTCCTTTTCCAAACTCTGTATAGGTTGTAGTAGCGTAATCGTTCATTTTATCTTTACCATTGTAATACCAATAATAATAACTATTTCCATTAATACTAACTAAATCTTCTAATGCCATTACATAAAATCTATCAGTTCCATCAATTCCATCAACCGCTTTTATTACTGGAGCCGAATAACTTCCAAACCCTCCTGCTACATCTTCTCCAACTGTATATTTTTTTAATTTGGCATTTTCTTTTTTATAACTAAAATTATTATAACTATAATGCCATTCTCCACTATTGTCGTGTGCTAAATCCGCATATATTATTCCTTCTGGTCCATTGCTTGCATTTCCGTCTAAATCTGCATAATATCCTACATAACTTGTATCTTCTGATGCATATACAGGCATTTGGGGCTTTTCTATTGATACTTCTACATTTCCTAATTCGTCTACTTTTGCATAATATTCATTTACTTTAAATAGTAATGGAAATGAGTATGAATCATCTTCTGGCAATTCACTTACTCCTGGTATTTCATTAAGTTTATTCAAAAGTTTACTTTTATTTATTTCACCTGTTGAAGAAAAGCTTGTTATTACTTTATCATTTACTGCATCTTCTATGTTTGATATTTCATCTGCTTGTTTTGCTTCATTTGCTTTGTTTACTACTCCATTGTCTCCTAATATTGTATATATACTTACTCCTGCTAGTATTAATAAGACAATTATTGTGATGACAAGGGCTATTAGCGTTATACCTTTATTTCTTGTGCATACATTTTTTTGCTTAGTTTTTTGTTTTGTTTTTTCTAACATACTTTTTCATTCCCTTCTTTTGTTTTCCCATATTTTTCTTTAAGCAATGTACTTAAAGAAAAAATTATATGTCTGTGATTACCTATTTTTCAACAAAATTTCAAAAGTATATTGTGTTTCTTGTTAAAAAAAGTTTTTTATTTTTTTCTTATTTTCTATTGATTTTTCTAGTTTATTTTGTTATTATGAACTTGTAAAAAATTTCTTTAAGTACATTGTTTAAAGAAATTTTTTGTATTATTATTTATTATTTTTTAATATATATAATAAAATAAACCCTCCTTGTTAAACTTTTTTTCTAACAATTTGGGTTCACTTCATTATTCTATGATTTATATAAATATTAAAAATATATACATTAAATAGACTAAGCTTTAAGGATTATTCGTATAATATTTCTTATATGATTCTTTCTCACGAAGTTCTTCTCGGTTTGAAATTAAGCGTTATTTACATAACGCTTTTATTGCTTTCTAATTTTGTAAAAAATTAGAAAGTCGTGCTCAATCGCACATAGTGGTATCCATTGACGCTGTTGTAGTAATTGTACCCGAGGCTAAAGCCCGCGTAATACGCCTTGTTGGCACTGTACTGCGAAGACGACCAGTAGAAATTGCTAAGACCGAACGCTTGGTTATAACTTGAGCTAGATGTTGTCATATTCATCAACTTATAACACATATCTCCAAATGCTGACCATTCCGATTTTGATGGTACAAACCATCCCTCGGATACTTTCGATCTTAATGTTTCCATTTTCCATAAATCTGTATAACTTCCTGTTGAATCTGTAATTGAATGTTCAGTACGATATGTTGAGTCATCGTACTTTTCTATCCAGTAGTCTGTGTTCTTTTTTCCTGTACTTTTACCATCTTTACTAAAATCATTTGCTGTAGTCGATACTACTTTACTTGTGTCTAACTTATCATATCCTCCTTGCCACCAATAATGATTACTACTATCTGAATCCTCTAATGCCATTACATAGAACCTTTTTGTAGAGC
>CANQPA010000078.1 GCA_947625635.1 uncultured Bacilli bacterium | reverse complement strand
CATTATTCCATTCAGTTGCTTCAAAATTAGACTTTCTTAAATTATTAATATCTTCTTCGTAACCATCCATTGATACTGCATATACTTTTATATTATCAAACTTATAAACTCCTTTACCATATAAATAAATTTTTATATTATCATCGGGACTTTTTTCAAAATATCCTAAATTAAACAAAAAGTCATTACTATCTATATAATTAGGGTCTGTATATTTATCATATATTTCTCTTCCATGATTTATTTTATTATAATTTATTGTCATTTCGTAACCATAGTTTGGTTGATACCATTTATACTTATTTTTAACTGAGTTAATTTCATATTTTGTACTATATTCATTTAACTCAGAGTTTATTGCATCTTTCTTAGAATAAGGAATATAGTCAAAATTTTCAAAATAAATATATAATTCACTGTCATCAAATTTATCAATATTTAAATTAATGCAATTTGAACTATCATCATTAATTTCAATTCTATGATTATTTAAAATGTTAACATTATTCTCAATTGTATAATTTAATTCGTTTATGTTTTTAGAATAATTATAATTTTTAAAATGTTTCATATTATTAATATTTTTATTTTCTACAACACTTGTTTTTAATAAACTACTTTCTTTTTCTAAAGGAGATAGTTTTTCATATTCTTCTTCTGTTATATATGAATTATACAATACACCAAATGGTAGGTAATATTTATTTTCATAAATGCTTGAATTTCCTTGATAATTTTCTAGTTTATTATATCCATAAAAAACTTCATTGTCATTATAATTAATTAAATATTTAGAGCCAAAAAGAGTTGTTATTTTTGTCCTATAATCAAATTCTTCCATACCCCAACTTTTATAATATTGACTATTTAATAAATCAATACTTAAATAATTGTAATTTGCTTGAGAAATAGAATAATAATGTCCAGAGGAATTGTAATCTTTTAATAAAGGAAGATTTGGATAACTAAAAGGAGATTTAGTAATTCTATAAAAAGAACTATCTTTTTCTTTTATATATTTTAAAGCTTTATTAAAATCAGGAATTTTATTATAAGAAGTATTGATAGCTGTATTAAGAGTTCCCATATCAACAAAACCTTCAGTATAATTAAAATTTACAAAATAAATTTTTAAAGAAACTAATATAGAAATAGTAAATGTTAGCATTAATAAAATATTATATGAATTTTTATAATGATTATTCAATATTTTTATTTTCTTAAATAAGTTAATAATTTTTTCTTTTGATATCATTAAAATTAAAATTATCAAAAAAAACATAATTTGAGCATCAACATAAATATCAAGATTTACTTCAAAAATTATATTAATTAAATAAAAGAAGGCTACAAAACATAAAATATAAATTTTTTCTTTCTTTGATATATTATAATCTTTACTTAAAACGATTGCAGTTATAAAAGAAAATATAAAACTAACTACAAAAGCATAACGATTAATCGGAAAACTAAACCCTACAATTATTGAAGCAAATTGAGGTATTAAAAATGAAATAAATAACATTATAAGTAATAGAAAAATTGGAAAGTTTTTCTTTCTTTCATGTAAAATAAATACTGGTAAAGTTATTAAAATAATAGATTGAACTCCAAATCTTACCCAATATCCACCACCAGTATTTAATAAATAACTAAATAAACTACGATAATAAGATAAAGAATATGGATATATACTAGTATCTAATCGTTCTGAATTAATATATTGAATACCAGTTGGAATTAAAATAATAGAAGAAATTAGAACTCCTAAAATTGCATAGCCTAAAGTTACAAAAAATATATTTAAAACTTTTTTTATTCCTTCTTTCCAATATCTCCAAATAATTAAAATAACACCATAAATAAAAATAATTATAGTAAACATAAATGCATAATAGAAATTTACAATGTACATAAATGCTACAATCAAAGTAAAATATATTTTTTTATTTTCTAAAATAATTTTTTCTATTCCAATCATCAATAAAGGAAATATAATCATAGAATTTATAAAAAATGGATGTCTTGACATTGAAAATAAAGAAAAATTACAAAAAGAATACATTAAAGCCCCGATTACTGAAGGACTAATTCGTATTTTTTTATAATGAGCATAGCATAAAAAAGCTACTCCAGCAAAATAAGTTCTAATAAAAACTAACAAATTAGCCAAAATTTCAACATCTTTTGTTTTAAACAAGACTGCCATGTATGAGAAAAAATCTCCAAATATATAATAAGCAAAATTAGAAAACATCTCATAGCCTAACCCAATTTTCCAAGTAAATGTTGAAAAATTACCTGTTCTAACAAAATTAATTAATAAATCACGAAAATATCGTAGCGTTACAAAATGCTGATTTAAATTATCACCATATAAAATAAATGTTTTTCCATCACGGTAATAAATATAAACAGCAAATAAAGTAATGATTAAAAATAAAAATGTAAATGTAAACAAAGATTGAAAAAAACTATTTTCTTTAATCTTTTTTATTTTTTTCTTCATAAAACCTCCTAATTGTTCATATTATCTATTTTATAAACCCCTTCTAGTATATATTTAGGTCTTCTTTTAGTTTCTATATAAACTCTTCCGAGATATGCTCCAATTATTCCTAAAA
>CANQPA010000077.1 GCA_947625635.1 uncultured Bacilli bacterium | reverse complement strand
TGGGCGATATAGGACTCGAACCTATGACCCCTTGCTTGTAAGGCAAGTGCTCTAACCAACTGAGCTAATCGCCCAAAGAAACATTGACGTAATTAACTATACCATGCCTACTAAATTTTGTCAAGATAAATTTATAGATTTTTTATTTTTTTAGTGATTCTTTTATCCATATTGGTAGTTTGTATTCAAGTGTTTTAAATCCAAGAGCAGTTTCTCTTATTTGCTTCCTTTTTATTATAGTTCTTCTTTTGTATTCAATATTCTTTATACTCAATTTTAAATGACCTAATTCTTCATCCACATCTAAAACCTCAACAAAGATTAGATCACCTATTTTTACAAAATCATTTATATTCTTAACAAATCCATGCGAAATTTCTGAAATATGTATCAAACCAGTATAATAATCATCACAGGAAACAAATACCCCATAAGATTCAATACCTGTGACCGTTCCACGTATAATCCTTCCTTTTTTTATTTTTGACATAATACCACCTTTGTAAATTATAACATATTTAACTAAATAAAAAAAGTCTTTACAATTTAGTATTATTAATATATAATACATAATTGGGTGATTTGTTATGGAAATGCAAGAAGTAAAAATAAAAGAAATTATAGATAAATTAAGACCTTTTTTAATTAATGATGGAGGTAATATAGAGTTTATTAAATATGAAAACAATATCGTCTACGTTAAAATGATAGGCGCATGTGCTAACTGTCAAATATTGGACTATACTCTTAGGGATAACATAGAAGCTGCTATAATTAGTGAAGTTCCAGAAGTTAAAGAAGTAATAAATTTATCCTAATATTCCAGCCACTGTATTTC
The DNA here is from genome assembly GCA_947625635.1 of uncultured Bacilli bacterium. Lineage (GTDB taxonomy): Bacteria > Bacillota_I > Bacilli_A > RF39 > UBA660 > UMGS1613. The sequence goes on along the minus strand of CANQPA010000077.1, from coordinate 1,840 downwards.
AGGCATCCTCTGTTTATTTTTTAAATATTTATATATTTTCTTTAAAAAATCTTCATAATAGAGATTTTTTTTTATATAAAATATAGCCTTTTCTTCGCTTATTTTTTCCTGTATTATTCTGTCATATATATCAAAATATTGAGATGGATACAACAATCTAGATAAAAGTAGTATATTTTCACTATAATTCAATTTTATAGAATTTAAAATATTTATGACTTGATTAAAATCAATTAATTGATTTAGATAATTTACCTTTATGTATTCAGCTATATCTCTTACTCTGCTATCTATTATTATATTCATTGGATTAAAAAAATAATCACAATTATCATCATTCGTTATTCTTTTATGGGATATATAAAAATCTATTAATTTATTATCTACGTAATTTAACAAACTAATAGCAGTCTCACTTAGACCTATATAATAATTAAAACTATTTTTCAATATTTTGTATTTAAAACCAAACTGATTCATTTGATATTCATAATAATCTATTTTTTGTTCCCATAATTCTTTCCAATTCAATACAGCTTCATCATATACTAAAGTATCATAATTAACAATTTCTTCAAATGTAATTTTTCTATTTATATTAAACATTTTTTTTAATAAAATATACGGTTTATTTTCATAAATTGTCAATATAGAATTATCTTTATTTATTACAATTTCATGACAATATTTATTACTTCTATATAGCGTTGAATAAATTTTTTGTAGGTATGTAATATCACCTTCAAAAGGTAAAAAACAATATTTAATATTATTAACATCAAAGTTATAATAATCATCTATTTTTCTGAAATCACTTATTATTAAATTATAATAATAATTAATCAAATTTTTCATATTCTTTCCTCTATTTATCTTATGCAAAAAAAAATAGAATAATTAATAATATGATATTGACCATACGTTTATTTAATTTATAAAATTAAATTCATTAATTATTCTATTATATTTTTTATATTCTCCAATTTTTTGATTAATTCATTAATTTGTTCTTGTAACTGTTCATTTTTTTCCTGTTCTTCAAAAAATCTAGCTTTATAATCTATTATAACATCATCTTCAATCTTAGGTGCAACTGTAGTATTTGACACTTGAATCGATTCATTATTTTGACCATAAAAATTATCATTTTGTAAATCAGGCCTTTGTGTTATAACAGTAGAATCTTCTACAGTAGTATTTTTTGAAACATCTGATATCGGTACCTGTAAATTATTTGTTTTATCATTAAAATTATTTTTATTTAAACTAAATTCGTTTAAATCTAACTTAAAATCCTCCTCAATAATTGTCCTTAATAATCTGAATGTTTTTTTACTAATTATTTTTAATTTACTTAACATACTTACAGGAAGATATTGTATTTCAGAACTTTGAGTTGAATTTTTCTTATCATCAACTATTTTAGAAATCGATTTTTGTATAATGTTCCATTCATTAGGATCTATAACCTCAATACCAACCATGTAGCCAGTATCTACATTACCCGTAGACGTACTTTGTGTTTCCTTTCCAACCTGGACTAAATATAATATAACATAACCTTTTTCGTCCATTTCTCCTTCTGTATATATAAAATAATACTTGTTATTATATAAATAAAAAATACAGGGTACTTCCTTTTCAATCCCGTTTTCAAGGATTATTTTTACCTTATCCATATTCATCACCTTTTTATTCTAAAATAATTATAATCTAATACTTAAAAAAAATCAATACAAAAGATGTTAATAATAAACATCTTTTCAGACTGTTGACAAATAGGTAAAAAAATTACTTATTTGTCTTTTATTTTGAAAAATTATAGATATTATTAGAAAAA
>CANQPA010000076.1 GCA_947625635.1 uncultured Bacilli bacterium | reverse complement strand
TAAGAGAACAAATATTTTTTAGTTGGGACATTTTCTCATTTCTTTACTTAAGACATTATCACATTTCTTTCATATTGTATAGAATTAGTAGTGATAGTATTGTTGACATTTTTATTATTTGATGGTATACTATTAGCAGGTAAGGAATTTGAACCACTAACTATAGCTGAACTCTTTTGAGAGTTGGAAGCTACGAGTGGCAAATTATTACCTACTTTTTTTATACCAATTATGTCATATAAATATTTCTTTCCATTTTCCCACGTAATCGCTTACAATTTCATTAATAATATAATCTCTAGTTTCTTCTTCTGTCATACTTTTAAAAATAGATTTATTATTAAGAATATTTTTATAACTTTCTATTTGTTTCAAAAACATAAAAATCCAATCCAGTAGTTTCTCTAAATCCTTCTAATACAATTTGTTTAATTTTACTTTGTTTTTCTCTTTCTACAATTATAGCTTTAAAATCCTTTCCTAATTTTTTCTGCTGTTGCTTTTGATAGTTTGATAAAGCTTTTTGTCGTTTTGCTTCGCCCAATTCATTAGTTCTTGCATCTTCGCTTTTTCCTCTGGTGTTCTCTCTCTCCTGCATTCTACTAGTTTTTTGTCTATTATATGTAGATTGTTTCTGTTTAGCATCTTCATTTCCTCCTTTATTAATTTCATTATTTATATTTGGAATATTATTTTTATGACTTTGAAATATAGTATTTTGATTTTTTTCTATAGAAAAAGAACTCTCATTTGAGTTCTCTATTCCTGCTATTCTTGGCTGATTATTTTCGTTGCCTTTTCTAATATTGGTTGTTGTTCCTTTGGTAGTTGCTTGGTTCTCTTGTATTCTTCTGCTAGATAATCTACCATTCTTTGTTGTTGCTCTGTTGTTTTTAGCATTGACACTATTAAAAGAATAAATTCTTTGTCCATTTTGGCTAACTTCAAGTAATCTATCAATACTTCTTGTTGTTCCGTCATTATTATCCACCTCTCCCATAATTTTATTTATTATTTGTTCATTGTCAATGATTTTAATCTTACATTTAAAAATATAACTGTTAAAATCAAACTTATCAAATACATAAAAATAATCTCCATATGATTTATAATTTAAGCCATTAGGTAAGTTTGGTGTATCAGTATTTATTGCAGTAACTACATCGGTATATTCACTTGTATCTAATTTTATTGCATTACTATTATACTCTATATTACTAGAATTGGCAATATTTGCATTACTTGCCTTCTTCATTCCAAAAACACGATAATCTCCATCAAATATATTTGCTGTTTCATCGTTGATAGTGCTTATATTTTTATTTTTAATTGAATTTACTATATTTTCTACATTACTTAATTCATTTTTTACATCAGTTATATTTCAGATGTTTTATTCATTATAGAATATTTTGCTTGTGCTTTTTGCTGTACCTTTCTTTCAACATTAGATATAACTTCTTCATTGTATACTTCTTTAGGATAGTTTACTTCTTCGTTATTTTGTGGTATATTATTAGAAGAAGGCGAGGACTTAAAGGTCCTTACTTCCGCATTGCGTGGTAAGGTGTCCGATGACCCTTCTATTTTATTATTATCAATATATTCTAATTGGTGATAATAATATTTGTCATTTATTGTTTTATTTTTTATATATTCCTTTATAATTACTCTTATTAAAGCTTTTCTCATTTATAATTTATGGGTGTAATTTTCTCCTTTAATAATTCCATTATTTATATTAGGAATAGCATTTTTATGATTTTGAAATGTATTATTTTGATTTTTTTGCATAGAATCATTAGTACTAGTTTTGACTTTAGTATTATTTTGTGTTATACTAGTATCAATAGCAGATACCTTTGGAGCTGAGATAGTACTATTATTAGCAACCTTAGTTGAGGTATCTGCAATATTATTTTTAGAAGTAATATACTGTATTCTTAAATGATTTTCTGCATAAATATAGTTTGCTTTCTAGATTACTCTTAGTTTGTTTTACATCTTCACTATTTTGTGGTATACTTTTATTAAGAGAAGATGTATCATTGCCCGTTTTAGACGTGTTTAACCCAGAAGTTTCGTTCTTATGGAGTACAGTGACAGTCTCTCTTTTTATTGTTTTTTAATTTATACATTGTTTGCACTTCTAAATTATTATGTTTGTCTGACACATGAGTAACTACAAAAAGAAATATTATATTGTTGCTACTGTATGAGTTGTCTATCTAAATTATTGTTGACATTTTTATTATTTGTTTGTATACTATTAGTAGGTAAGAAATTTGAACCACCAATCCTAGCTGAACTCTTTTGAGAGTTGGAAGTTACGGGTGGCAAATTATTACCTATTTTTTTATGCTAATTTGTTTCATTTTCAATTATTTTAATCTTACCTTTAAAAATAAACCTTTTATAAAAGGTTTATTTAATATCAAAAAACTATTTAAATCTATACAAAAATGCATCCATTTTCTCTAAAAATTCTGCATTTGATTTAGTTTGTAATATTTGACTAATTAATTGTTCAGTTACATCAGCTACAGGCATTGTAGATAAAGCTTTCCTTAATGCAAATACTGTTTCCAATTCTTTTTTACTCAATAAATTTTCTTCCCTTCTAGTTCCAGATTTATTTATATCAATTGCAGGGAAAATTCGTTTTTCAGAAAGAGATCTATCTAAATGAACTTCCATATTACCTGTTCCTTTAAATTCCTCAAATATAACGTCATCCATTCTACTTCCTGTTTCT
>CANQPA010000075.1 GCA_947625635.1 uncultured Bacilli bacterium | reverse complement strand
TCTGGACATCATATTTTATCAACAATCCATTCAGATAAAGCTAGTTTAATTCCAATGCGTATGTTTGCTTTAATTGAAAGTAATATTGATGTTGAGCAATTTTTATCTACTATTCATCGATATGTTCAGATTGGTATTTATGTTAAAGGATATATGAGTAAAGAATTAGGTAGATATCAAAGAGAAATTATGGAAATTTGTGAGTTTTATGTCGATGAAGAAAATAAACCACAAGTTAATACTATATTTCAAAAAACATTAACTGGTGAAATTACAATGAATAATCCGACTGTTCATTTAAGAGAATATTTAGCTATTTCAGGAGTTAGTTTGCCAGAAGATATTTTTAAAGAAGAAAAAGTATTGACTCCTACTGCTGAAAAGATAGAAACGTTGTAGAAAGAAGGGAGAATATGATAGAACTTATAATATTGCTAGTTATTGGTATTTTCGCAGTGTCGTATTATTTGAATAATGGAGAAAATGTTTATAGATTTTTTTCTAGTAGTGTTAAAAATGTTTATGATAAATATGCTCCCTATAGTTTTAAGCAAGTAAGACAAAAAGTAAAGGAGTTAGGACAGGAATATACTCCTCGTCAATATTTTACTCAAGTGGTTGTTTTTGCTCTTGTTGCGGGTGGTATATCTTATTTATATTTTTATAATTTGATAATAGCTTTAATATATGCTGGTCTTGCTGTATTATTTATACCATTTCTTGCTTATTTAAGATGTCAAAAAGCATATTCAGAATATATTTTTGAACAAATACAAACGTATACTACAAATGTAATTATGGAATTTAATACTACACAAAGCTTTGTAAAAGCTTTGGAAGGTGTTAGGGATTCAGGAATTTTAGAAGATCCTGTTTTGTCTGATGTGAGAACTATGGTTGATATGTCTTATCAAAATGGGACAATTGATGAATCAATTGAATTTTTTAATCAAAAATATCCATATTATATGGTAAAAAATATGCATCAATTGTTTTTGCAAATAACGAAAGAAGGTGCTAAAGATTCTGGAGAATCTTTGGAAAATTTATCAATGGATATTGATGCGTTAGTTGAAGGTGTATATCGAGATCAGATTGATCGTGCTGATTTTCATAAAAGATTTATTACATTTGGTTTAGCTTTATTTTTGTTGGTTATGGCTATGCAATTTTTATTAGGAACTGATTCCTACATTAAATTATTAGATATGTGGTATGTTCAATTAATATTACATTGTATAATTTGGATTAATTGTTTCTTTCTTTATAAAGGTGAAAGATTCTATTATGAAGATGTGGGGGTGGAATAATGTATTTTGAAATAGTTGCTATAGCTTTAATTATATTCTTTCTTTTAAACTTTACGGGACGTATTAGTATTAATCGTTTTGTATCAGATAATGAAGTTTATTTTAAAAAGTTAAAAGAAAATGATTGGGATTTTTATGTAAAAGCTAAATATGGTGATACTGCTAATGCTGATTTTCTTTTTAATAAAAGAATTAAAAATGGTTTAATTGTGATTGTAGTTATGTTATGTTTCTTTATTTCTAATTTAACATATATAACAGTATTATTTTCACTTCTTGCGGGTTATTTAGTGTTTAAATTGGATTATACTAATATTAAAGGCTATTATAAAAGACATTTACATGATATTGATGCTATGTTGCCACATTATTTAAAAAGTTTAGAAATTTTGATACAACATTATACAGTTCCTGTTGCTTTAGGAAAATCGATAAATGATGCTCCAGGAATATTTAAAGAAGGGTTACAACAGTTAATTAATGAAGTTAATGCTGGTGATAGTTCAATTAATCCATATATGACTTTTGCTAAAACATATCCAGTTAGAGATTCAATGAGAATGATGCGTTTGTTGTATCGTTTATCATTAGGTAGACAAGAACATAAACAAGAACAATTATTAGCATTTTCAAGAACAATTTCTAATCTACAACAAAAGGCTAGGGAATTAAAATATAAAGAACGTTTAGAAAAAATGGAAAAAAAGACTATGCAGATGTTAATTGCAACTGGAGTTGGGGTAATGATATTGTTAATATTTGCTTTATTGATGATGATGAACTTATAAAAGGTCTTTTTTGTAAAATTAATAACAATTTAAAAAATAATAATTGATATTTTATAGTAAAATAGCTATAATAAGAATATGGATAAAGGAGGTAAAAAAAATGAAAGAAGCTACAGGTGAATTAAATATTACAGTAATAACTGTTGTAGCAATCGCAGCAATCGCAGCATTCTTTTATGCATTCATTTGGCCTGCAATAAAGAATAATCTTAAAAGGCAAACTTATTGTGCTTCAGCTTATAATTGTACGGTGGCAGCGGATGGTACAAGAACTAATTGTTGTTATAAGGACGAAACAGATACTGAAAAGTGTGATTTAACATGTAAACCACAACAATAGAAAAGGTGAATTAAATGAAAGAAGCTACAGGTGAATTAAATATTACAGTAATAACTGTAGTAGCAATAGCTGCTATAGCAGCATTCTTTTATGCATTCATATGGCCAGTAGTAAAAAATAGTATAGATCGTCAAACTTTATGCTCATCTGCATATAACTGTAATTCAAGCCGAAGTGTATGTACTGCTTTAGATAAAAATAATAATCCAATTACAGTAGATTGTAGTGGTTCAGAATGAATCTGGTCATTAAAAGGAGGTAATTAAATGAAAGAAGCAACTGGAGAGTTAAATATGACTGTGGCAATTGTCGTGGGAATAGCTGGTCTAG
>CANQPA010000074.1 GCA_947625635.1 uncultured Bacilli bacterium | reverse complement strand
TGGTATGCTTAAAAAAGCATGGATTATAGATAATGGAGTAAGATACTTATTAAAAGGTGGTTATAAAAATGAAACACTACAACCTTTTAATGAAGTATTAGCTAGTGAGATATGTAAAAGATTAGGGTTTAATCATGTAGAATATATAATTGATACATATAAAGATATGGTCGTATCTAAATGTCCTTGTTTTATTAATAAAGATACAGAATTTATAACTGGCCATCAAATTATAAATAGTATGTTAAGATATGATAGTATAAAAGATTATGAAGAATATATTAAAAAGTTAGAAGATAATGGAATAGATTATGTTAGAGAAAAAGTAGAAAATATGTTTATATTAGACTTTCTTATTATGAATGAGGATAGACACTTAAATACTTTGGTATTATAAGAGATGTTAATACTTTAGAATGGATTGATGTTGCTCCAATATTTGATAATGGACAAAGTTTAAATATGGAGTACTTTGATGATGAAGAAGTACATATTTCAGGTAATGGAAGATTTTTCTATGAGGTAAAACCTTTTGATGAAATAATAAAAGTAGTTAAGAATATAAAAAGAATAGATATATCTAAGTTAGATGGTATAGTAGAATGGTTTGATGAATTATTACATAAATATCAACATTTAACTGGGTATTCTGATACTAGAATTAATAAATTATGTATTTTGTTAAATAGGCAAATTAATAAGTTGAAGAGATTGATTGAAGAATAAAGATGCTTTTTATAAAGTGTCTTTTTTGTGTAAAGCTAATTCTTAAAATAGATATTTATGATATAATATATGTAATAGAAAAGATTATTTTTAAAAGATTAAAAATTAAACTATTTTATTTACAGTTTGTTTAAAAGCTATTATTTATGGAAGGAAATTATATGGCGAAGGAGTATTTATATCATTATACGAGTATAGAAACTTTATTATTAATATTAAAGAATAAAACGTTAGCATTTAATAGTTTGCAAAACGTTGACGATCTTGAAGAACAAGATTCAAAGGATGTTAAACAAATAGGAAAAATATGCTATGTAAGTTGTTGGATCGAAGATTCAAGAGAATCGATTCCACTATGGAGTATGTATACACCTAATATGCAAGGAGTAAGAATAAGACTGAAAAAATTCCCATTTGAAAAATACAAATTTAAGAAAGATGAGTATCATTTTACAACTGATGTTGAGACATATATTGATTATGCAAAATTATATACTGAAGGAAAAACAACAATAGTTGGGAATCAACCACAGCTTGTTAAAGTTGAATATACTGATGATGAAGATTTAATATATCCTAATGTAAGAAGTGTAATAGAAAAAATTGAAGAGCTTGGTAATGGTCTTAAGAATACAAGGTTATTAACACACTATTCATTTGAAAAATTAGGAAAATATAAGAGAAAAGAGTGGGATTTTCAAAAAGAATATAGATATATAATAAATATATTTTTGTGGTCTATGCAAGAATTAGAAAATTGTAAAAATGATAAAGACCAATTAAAGTTAATCGAAAGGCTAGATGACGAAAAAATTAAAGCTCCTTATGATTTATTCTTTTTAAAATTAAGAGAAGATGCTTTAGTGGATTTAGAAATAATGCTTGGTCCTAAAGTAACAGAAGCTCAAAAAGAAATTGTTCAATTAGTGGTCGATAAATATTGCCCTAATGCTAATATTGTTACAAGTAAATTAAAAATAAAATAATTATATTTTATGTTATTAATATATTCATAGTATTGTGAAGACAGTTGTGAATAATCAACAATTAGCATCTAAAATATGTGATAATAAGATGTGTTCTAAAATAGAAGCATATGAAGAAAGAAATATATAATTAAATTTAATATAAAATACTAGAAGATTATACTTTTAAGTATATTGATAAAAATCCAATCAGATATCATTGCGGTAGATGTGGTAAAATAAAGAAGAAGTAATAAAGAAAGGTGGTATCTCTGTATGGGATTGAAACGAGACAATCATTTTTTATCAAGGATGTATTTGAATGCATGGGAAAATGAAAATGAAAAAGTTCATGTGGCAGAATTACTTGTTCCATCTGAAAATGTACCTTATTGGAAAGAAAAATACGTATCGTCGATTTGTAAATATGATAGTATGTTTGTTAGATTAAAAAATGGTGTTGAAGTTGATGATATAGAGGATTGGTTTAATACTGAATATGAAACACCTGCAAAATCTGCTTTAAAGCACGCTATAAATGATGAAAGAATATCTATTGATGAATGGCATTGTTTGATTGATTTCTTAGCTTGTCATATTGTTCGTTCTCCTGCTTTTATAATAAAAATATTAGATTTAGCAAAAAAGGATTGTATACCAATTTTTGAGGAAAAGTGTGAGGAAATATCTTCTATATCAATAGATGAATTTATAAATAAAATGAATAATCAAAAAGTAGATGTTATAAGTGATTTGTTTCCGATAAAAATTACAAATGTTGGAAAACTCGATGATAACAATAAATTATTTAAAATTGAAACTATATTTGGCAAACAATTCTATTTATGGATTATGATGTATATTTTAAAAACCACATCAAAAGTTTTGCATAATCATAAATGGGGAATTATTACAGTAGATGACAAAGTGACACTACCTACAAGTGATAATCCTGTAATTTGTTTAAATTATAATAATCAGAATGAATATGACTTTGACGGAGGCTGGGGTAAAAAGAATTGCAATATATTATTTCCAATATCACCAAAGAAGATACTATATACGCAAGTTGGTGTAAAAGTTAACCCAAGATGGAATATTGACTATAAAAAGAGTTTACTATTTAAGAAAATGATAATTGAACATTCCTAT
>CANQPA010000073.1 GCA_947625635.1 uncultured Bacilli bacterium | reverse complement strand
TATTAGATAAAGATGAAAGATTAGTCTTAAAAATTCATCCTTCTTTAGCCCCTTATAAAGTAACAATATTACCATTAATTAAAAAAGTTCATTCAGCTAAAGCAAAAGAAATATATGGCGATTTAGCTAAAGATTTTATGTGCTGTTATGATGATGCTGGAAGTATTGGTAAACGTTATCGCAGAAGTGATGCCATTGGAACACCTTTTGCTATTACCATAGATGATGAAACCTTAAATAATAATACAGTTACTTTAAGAAACCGAGATACAATGGAACAAACAACAATAAAAGTTGAAGACTTAAAACTTTACATTAAGAAGTATACTGATTTTTAAAATTTATTGAAATGTATTAGGATATTTGTTAAAATATTTTTAAGAAAGGATAGAGTGATTTTCTAATGGATGGTGATTGAATATGGATGAAAAAAAATTAAATAGAAATATGTATTTTACCCTTATATGTTCTTTAATTATTTTAATTGCTATAGCTTTTAGTGGTACTTATTCGTTTTTTGTAGCAACTGTAAAAGATTCTGGTGAAGACCGTTCTACTTCACTACAAGCTGGTAATGTTGCCAATTTAACTATTACAGGAGACAATGAAGTTCCAGCAATTACTGATATGATACCAGATGATCGTTATACAAGAACTTTTAAAATAACAAATAATAGCGAGAATAATGCTAAAAATATTACTTTAGTTTGGAAAAATGTTGTTAATGAATTTGTTAATAAAGATGATTTAATTATTATTTTAAAAAATATAACAACAAATGAAGAATTAATTAAAGAATCATCTAATACTCCTTTTCCAAGTAGTAATGATGAAGTATTAATTTCCGGAATTAATATAGGTGGTAGTAATTCTAATGATTTTGAATTAACTATTTATTATGTAAATGACCCTGATAATAATCAAATGATTGATGAAGAAGGTAATCCTATAGATATGGGTAAATCTTTTGGTGGGGAAATTCAAATTTTACAAGAATAAGAAAGGTAAAAATGGTGAAATAAATGAATGCTATAAGTACAGGAAAAATTGCTTATGATATAACTATACCTGTAGATGGTTATCCAGAAGAAAATACTAAAGTTTTATTAAAAGAAAGAATGGAGTATAGTGGTGGTTCAGCATGCAATGTTGCTTTTTTATTAAATAAGTGGAATTGTGAAACTTATTTTTCTGGAGTGGTTGGTTATGATGATTATGGTGAAGCAATCAAAAAAGAATTAGATAAAGATAATATACATACTTCATACTTGGAAACTAATTATGAAAAGAAAACAACCACAAATATAATTTTAGTAAATAAATCAACAACTTCAAGAACTATTTTAGCTGTTGAACCAGAAATAAATCATGTTAAGAAAAATGATTATCAAGAAAAGTATGATATTGTATATTCTGATGGTTATGAATACAGTGCAACTAATGCTTTATTTAGTCAAAATCCAACAGCTATTCGTTTATTAGGAGCAAGTATAAATAATGGTAGTGATGAAAAAGAAATAATGGCTATAGCTAAAATAGCACAATATATAACTTTTTCTATAGATTTTGCTGAAAAGCAAACTAAAATGAAAGCAGATTTTAATAATCCTCAAACTTTATTAAATATCTATAAACAATTAAAAAACATGTTACCTCATTCTGAGATTATTGTAACTTTAAAAAATATGGGTGCTATGTATCAAATTAATAACGAAGTTAAAGTAATGCCTACTATTTCAATAAAAGAAGTTGATAGAACTGGAGCTGGTGATATATTTGATGGAGCATTATTATATGCTTTAGGTAAAAAATATGATATTGAAAAAGCTATTAGAGTAGCTAATATTGCTGCAGGATTATCAACTGCTAAATATGGCGTAAAAAATTCGATACCTTTACTTTCAGAAGTAATTAATTATTATGAACAAAGATTTGGACCATTAGAAGAAGTAACACAGAATAACTCTGATATTCAAAATAACAATCAACAAACTACTGAACAATCAACAGTTAATAATCAAAGTATGTTAAATAATGTTGCAAATCAAGCAGTAACTCAACCTGTCCAAAATAATAATGTAACTAACTCAGGCCAGAATGTTAATCTTGAGTAAATATCCTAAGCTAGATTTACATGGTGAGTATGCTTCCACTGTTTACAGTGTAGTTCATTCATTTTTAAAAGACAATTACAAAATGAAAAATAGATATATAGTATTAATTCATGGTAAAGGGACGGGAATCTTGAAAAATGAAGTACATAATATTTTAAAAAATGAAAAGATAGTTAAAAAATATGAAATTGATCCATTTAATTTAGGTCAAACAGTTGTGGAATTAGATTTAGAGTTTAAAAATTAAACTCTTTTTTTAACCAAATATTTAAATTATCAATCATTAATTTACTAAATAATATTAAAAGTGTTATAATAATGTGGAATGGAGAATGTTGTATGTATGATGTTGTAATAGTTGGTGCAGGACCAGCTGGTTTATTTACAGCTTATGAATTAATTGAAAATAAACCAAATTTAAAAGTTTTATTATTAGATAAAGGAAGATTTGCTGATAAAAGAGTTTGTCCAATGAATAAAACTAAAATATGTTCCAATTGTAATCCTTGCCAAATCTTATCTGGTTTTGGTGGAGCAGGAACTTTTTCTGATGGCAAACTAAATTTTATTCCAAAACTTGGTAAAACTGACCTTTTTAAATATCTACCAATTAATGAAGCTTATACTTTAATTAATGATACAGAAAAAATATTTAATAAATTTAATATGGATTCAAAAGTATATCCTACAAATATGGATGAAACCAAAAAAATAGAAGAAAAGATTGCTAGAGTTGGAGCTAATTTATTAGTAATTAAACAAAAACA
>CANQPA010000072.1 GCA_947625635.1 uncultured Bacilli bacterium | reverse complement strand
AACATTAATAAAATTAAAATAATTTTTTTCATTTTTACTCCTCTACTTCAATATCATCATAAGTAACACTTAACTTAGTTATCATAGGAACATCTTTTTTAGCAAACCAAATAGTGTACTCTTTATTAGTAATTTTCTCAATTTCCATTGTTTCTTCATCTAATTTAACATTATAGTTTAAAATATAACTATTATTATCTTCAGTAAAACTATTAAGAACTAACAAATCATTAAAATCAGTATTTTCTTGAAAACAATACGCATGTAAAAACCAATCATATCCATTATTAGAATCATTACTTCTCCATTTTAATTTATCTTTACCAAAATATAATTTAGCCATCTTTAAAAAATATTTTTTTTCAATACAAGTATCTTTCTTACCACCAGTTATAAATAAATAATTTAAAAGAATTATTTGTTCATCATTTAAACTGCTTACTAAAACATTATCATCAAAATAAGAAGGATCTAAAAACTCATATCCAGCAGTTAGCGAATTAGCAAACTCTTTAATATTTATCTTTTCATGAAACATTGGTGAATAAAAATTAGCATTAACTTTAGTTAAAATATCTTGATCATTCTTAACATATGTATATTTAAAAAACTTAAAATGAATAGTAAAACAACTAATTAATAAAAAAAGAATAATCACTAAAATAACACTACCAATTATAATTCTTTTTTTAGAAAAAAATTTCATAAACACCTCCCAAATTATTCACTTTGAGAATCAGAAGTATTTATTATACAAGCTTCATCATTAGTAGCATCTAAAATACACCCTACACAATTTTTAAAATTTTCTGGAACTATCAAATTTCCATCACTAACTTCCGTACTATCATTTGCTATATTATAAGCTACATTATATATTGTTATTAAAATAGTAGGTATTAAAAAGATACCAATACCTATTGCAATTCTTTGACCAATTTTAACAGCTTGCTTTTTAGCTTCATCAACTTTTCCTGAAACTATTATTTTAACTAAATCAACAAATCCTAATATAATAATAATTGCTGGAATTAATATTTTAGAAATAGTCAATAATATTCCTAAAAATTTTAATGTTCTTGATACATAAGGATTAATACAAAAAGCAGTTATATCTATATTACAATTTTCATTATGTTCACCACATAAAGTCTCTGGATTCCACTTTCCATTTTGAGCAGCTTTAGCTGCAGAAATTTCACTATCTGTGGCTGTTTTATAACTATTTTTACCATTTTGACTTTCAATCATTTGTTGTTTAGGATAATTATTTTCACTAACAGTTAAAGGGTTATCATCATAATATTTAAATGTATATGTTACATCATATTGATCACAAATGGCATATAAATTATCTTTTGATATTCCGTATAAACTATCTACTTCATCATCTTCTATTATATTTTTACTTAATGTTGAATTAGCATCACTAGCATAAAAAATATGATTACCTAAAGTATGATCTGCTGGTTCATCAACAGTTGAAGTTATTTTAAATCTTACATAATCATTACTACTTTTAGCACCATAATTAATTTTGAAATAATAACACATATTATTATTCCAAAAATCATCTTTTTTAGAGGGAGTTGTAATCCTTGTATTAATTCCTACTTGAACAGGATTAGCTATACTACCTTTAGGATTCTCATGTTCATCAGCATTCAAATTATTTTTATATAAAAAAGATCCATCTTTTTTATAACTTTTTTTAAAAAATAAAAATCCCTTATTACTAGTTTCAATATCATAATATATCATTTTGGATTCTTTAAATGAATCTATATCATAAGGTTTAATTTTACTAGCAACTAAATAATACATATTATCTTCAAGTTTTAATTTAAATGTAATAGAAGAAGAAAAATTCATATCCCAATTTTCATCAGTACATTTATCACTTGTACTACATCCGTACATATATACCATACTACCTGAAAAATTTGACATCAAATCTGACATTCTAACGTCAATAACAGGAATTTTTATTTCTATTGAAGTATCATCACTATTAGTTTCCCAATCATTTACTAAAAATGAATTTTCCAAAATCATATTAACAGTGCCCGCATTTTTTTCCTCAGTTTCTGCATTAACATTTAATATATTAAATAATAATAAAATAATTAATATCAATACATATCTAAACTTATTAACACTTTTCATATTTTCACCTTTTAATAATTTTAACATTATTTTAAAAAAAAAGAAAGGAATTTAAACCGAAACATTAAGCCTCAAGTTCTAAAATCCAAGGACTATCTTTTGAACCATTTCCAGCTACTACCATAACGTTCTGCGTCAGATATACTGAAGGTCTTACATCAGCAGAAAGAACAGTAGGTCTACCAAATACTCCAGCATTAACAACAAATACAAGATATGCACCATCATCAAAACTAGCTGACGTCATTGTCCAACCACCTAGCCAATTATTTTCATAACAATTTGGATGATCTATTTCTTCCGGAAAAGAATCAATATACATATTTACCCAAAAATATAAACTTTGATTTAAACATTTGCTTCTACTGTCTTCACTCCCTCCGCTTGTGGCATAGCCATAATCACTTGGATACATTAAGCCTACTTTTCCTCTCCAAGTGGATGTTCTTTTTTCTTCATCATTACAATCTATTCCACCTCCATTACTTTCACATAATTGTTTGCCATTATTTTTACTTCTTTCATACTCGTACATTTTAGTTGTTGGTATATCATAATAATATTCACTTTCAGTGGTTTTAAATGTTTCATCAGCATTTGCTCCTGTATTCCATGTTACTTCTTCTATCATTTTTTTTAATTCCTTAGGCATTCCTGTACTACTAAAATCACAAGTCGTTGTAAAATCTTCTTGATTTACATAACAGTTACCACTTGTTCCATTCCAATATAAACTATTATTTACAACTTTTTGTTGGCAGTCTCCATAAGAATCACATATATTTTCTTGATTGTTATCAAAGTTTGGATTTAAAAGTTTCATTAAGTCTGATTGACTCCATTCATTTACTCCCCAACCACTATTAATT
>CANQPA010000071.1 GCA_947625635.1 uncultured Bacilli bacterium | reverse complement strand
ACTATAAATTTTATTCTAGGGGAAGACGCCTTCTCTTTGTGTGCTAACAACCCTATTTAGGTTCTATATGAGTTATCGCTCTTTCGTAACTCATATAAGACGATTTCCTTTAAAAATTATTGTTACTGTTGTTACTAGTAATACAGTTGACTTTTCTTCTTTTATTGCTTGTGTTTTTGATCACCCCCTCAAAAAAGTGATAAACAGTATATAATAAAGAAACAATAAAAGTTGTATTTGAAAAACGAAAGAAGAAATAAAAAAGTATAAATATGATTTTACTTGTTCTAAAATAGAAAAAATGATATAATGCGAATACATAAACATTAATAATAAATAAATTAATAGGGAGATGTTTTTATGGAAGGATCAAAAATAAATTCAATATTAACAATTAACTATATGCGTAATGAACCTGAAAATCAATTCTTTGATAGAAAAAGTGCTAAAGCTAGTATAAGAACATTAGCAAATCATATAGCTGGTTTCGCTAATGCGAGTGGAGGAACTTTAGCTATTGGAATTTCAGATGATGGACAATTAGAAGGTTTTGAAAATTATGAAGACAATTATAATAAGTTTTTAAAAATCACTTCTGGTGATTATTTAAAGACTATCCCTAAATATGAAAATGAAACAATAGAAATAATTAATAAAAGAGGAAAAAAAGATAAAATATTATTAATACATATTAGTCCTAGTATCAACACATTAATACGAAATGTAAAAGATGAAGTATACTTAAGGCAAGGAGATTCAACAAACAAACTTACTAATGATCAAATAAAAATAATAGAACTTGATAGACATGAACTATCTTTTGAAGAACAATTAAACACAAGAAGTAGTTTAAAAGATATTGATTTAGAAATGGTTGAAATTTATAAAAAAGCTATAAATGCCAAAGAAAAAGATTTAATAGAAATATTACGTGCTAGAAGATTTTTATTAACAAATGAATTAACAAACAAAGAATGTCTTACAAATGCTGGAACTTTACTTTTTGCAAAAGATCCATCATTATTTTTTCCAAGTGCAAGAATTAGAATAGTAAAGTTTGAGGGAACAGAAATGGGAATAGGTACAAATTTGAATATTATAAAAGACAAAACTATTTCAATGCCTTTATATAAATTAATACAAGAAACACAAAAATTTGTAGATACACAACTTAGAGAATATACTCACCTAAATATAAATGGTGAATTTATTACTGCTCCAGAATATCCTAAATTTGCATGGGAAGAAGGAATAACTAATGCAATAACACATAGAAATTATGCTATTTCAGGCGAACATACAAAAATATTAATATTTGATGATAGAATGGAAATATTAAGTCCAGGAGACTTACCTGGTATTATTACTGTTAAAAATATTAAAGAAAAACGCTATGCTAGAAATCCTATAATATCAAGAACTTTAACAGAATTAGGATTAGTAAAAGAATTAAATGAAGGTGTTTCTAGAATATATAAAGAGATGAGTGAGTTTTTTCTTGAAGATCCAATATATATTGAAGAAAAAGGATTATCTGTAAAGCTTATATTAAAAAATAATATTGCTATTAGAAAAGAAAGAAAAAATGAAAATTTACTAAAAGAAAAAAGAATTAAAAATAACTGGGAAAATTTAAATCTTATAGAACGTCAAGTATTGCAAATTATATTTGATAAAGAAAATGTTAGAACTATTGACATTGCAATATTAATAAATAGAAATAGAAAAACTGTCCAAAGAATTTTAAAAAAATTAGAAAATATGGATTTAATAGAATGGTTTGGAACATCAAATAGAGATCCAAAAAAGACATATAAAATAAAAATGTCGCAGTAATGTCGCAGTAATGTCGCAGTAATGTCGCAGTAAATTTATATATAATATATAAAAAAGATTTTAGAGCATTCTAGAATCTTTTTTTTATGAATATATTAAAATTATAAAATTAATAAAAAATTTTATTCTTAATATAAGTTGATTATATTGATATTCTTGAAGGCAAATCGTCTTATATAAGTTACGAATGAGCGATAACTCCTATAGAACCTAAATAGAGTTGTTAGCACACAAAGAGAAGGCGTCTTCCCCTAGAATAAAATTTATAGTAACATGAGGATGCCCAAAACTTCTGGCTTACAGACAGTTGCTCTGGGTTTAATTATATGTTAGTGGTAAAAACGAGATGGCACCTCTCAAAAAAGCACTCCACAAGCACCGTCATATATGAGCTACGAAGGAGCAATAACTCCAGCATATATAGAACTACCAGATGCCCCAACAAGAGAAAATTATAACTTCCAAGGCTGGACAGATGAAGCAGATAGTGAAACAGGAAAATGGACTGCAGGACAAAAAGATGTAACTTTTGAAAATAAAGAAAATACAGTATATGCGGCTTGGACGCAAGGTTATTGGTGTACAGAATGCGAAGGCTATTTCGAGATTCAACACAAAACGTGTAATACTTGCCATGTTCATTATAGAAATCGGTGAATTGAAATGTTCCACACTTAACACTTGCACTTCAAAAACGTATAAACCGACTATAAGTTTGAAGAGTTCATATCTCGGTAGCAACAAAAAAAATTGTGGTTGCTGCAATACTGTCACTTACACTGGCCATTATAGTAAAAATGGAAGTGGAACTGTCTTCTACGAAGAGTGTGTGACTTGTGGCCGGCCTAACTCCAGCATTAAGCCCTAATTACTCTGAGTACCTAATATGCGGGACCTGCAGTACAAGGCATGAATGTAGTGGAGAGCCTTACAAGAGTAAACATGTACACAATCAAATACCATGTAACGGAGCATTATCGCCATCTTAAACATTTTGTAACCAAATAAACAAATGACAGTCCTGACAAATACCGTAAAGTATAACACTTAGTGTGTTCCCACCCTCGATTTGAAACCAAACACGCGGGTCTCAAAAGTGGCGGTTCAATTTATTTTAAATACGTACTTTTTGATATTGGTCTGATAGTAACCGATTAACCAAATGACGGTCTTGACAAATCAAAAAAATTGGAGCAGTCCCTTCCATACAGGGGATTAGCT
>CANQPA010000070.1 GCA_947625635.1 uncultured Bacilli bacterium | reverse complement strand
ATTTGCAAATTCACATGCTATTTTAAAAGCAATTTCTTCTAAATCCTTGAAACTTACGCTTTCTTTTGTTAAAATATCTTTAAACATTAAATACCTCCTGTATATTCGATATCTTTCAACCAAATTATACACAAGGTATTTATGTTTGGCTAGTCTTTTATGACTAGTCTTATTTTTTTATTCATTTTTGCCACTTAAAATTTAACTCATATGTGCCAGAGTGAACGAAGTTCACCTTTCTTGACACACAGGTTGAGAAAAAAGTCGTTTTATGATATAAAATATTTTAAGAAAGGGATAGGAGTTAAAATATGAGTGAGATAACTTTGCAAGAAGCTTTAAAAAAGCAAGATATAAGATATTATAAAAAATCAATAGATGCTAATATTATTGAAAAATTCGATGAAAACTTAAATATATATGCAGAAAATGTTAATTCGGCATTTAATAATAAAGATTTAGGAGCAAACGAGGAATATTATAAAAAACTAGTAAATTCATTTTTAGAAACAAATTTTTATTATGAAGATAAATATAGTATAAATACAAAGGGAAATATAGATAGTGCTATAACAAAAAATGGGCAACTTTTATGTATCATAGAAACAAAAACACCAAGAAATACAATTGAGATGCTAGATAAGAATAATATAAACAAAAAAGCTTTACATGAGCTTATATATTATTATCTTGAGGAAACAAGAGATATTACTGGAAATAAAGTTAAGCAAAAGTTAGATTCTCAAATTAGAAATTTAATCGCAACAAATTCAGCAAAATTTTTTATATTTGACTCAAATTCAATAGAGAGTATCGTGAAAGGTGAATTAGAAAATTATTATTTTAATTTTAAAAATAATAATTATAATGTATCTAAAACATCAGACATCTATAAGTATATAAGCGATTATTTAAATAGTAATCCGGATATATTAAATAAAATCGATTATGTATATTTTGATATGAAAGATGTGAAAAATGATAAATCAAAAAAAAAATTACCATCATTATATAAAATATTAAGTAAATATTATTTATTAAAGGAAAAGTATACATTTCAGGTTAGTAGTCATACACTAAATAGAAAATTTTATAATGAATTATTATATATAATGGGATTAAAAGAAAGTAAAGAAAAGAATGTAAAAGTAATAAAGATAGACTTATCTATAACAAACTCTATAGGGTATCAAGTTTATAGGAAATTTGTGGATAAAGAAAATAAAACAGAAGAGGAAGCAAAGGAGAAAACATTTGAATTACTCATTATATGGCTAGATAGAATATTATTTATAAAACTTTTTGAAGGGCAACTAATAAATTTTAATAGTGATGAAAATAAGTATCGTATATTAGATAGTGATAAAATACGAGATTTTGATGATTTAGATAATTTATTTTTTAATGTACTGGGAAAAAATATCAAAGATAGAAAAAAAGATTCTTTCTATTCTCAATTTAATTGTATACCATATCTTAATAGTGCGTTATTTGAAAGACAGGAATTGGAAACTTTAGGAATAAATATAAGTGAACTTAAGAACGAAAAGTTAGATTTAAAAAGTGATTCAATATTAAAAAATAAACAATATAATAAATTACCAGTATTAGAATATATGATTCAGTTTTTAGGTTGTTATGATTTTAGTTCAAGAGAAATAGAAGATAGTATAAAAGAAAAAAATAGGGATATTATAGATTCTTCAGTTTTAGGATTAATATTTGAAAAAATAAATGGTTATAAAGATGGATCCGTATATACACCATCCAAAATAACTGAATATATGGCAAAGATAGTGGTAGAAAAAAATGTTTTAAAAAGAGTAAATGAAGAGTTAGATACAAAATTTGAAAGTTTACAAGATTTGAGATTTTATATAAAAAATAATGCTACTATTGAGTTATATAATAAAGTTAATAAAATTATTAATTCAATTACATATTTAGATCCTGCAGTTGGATCAGGACATTTTTTAGTTTCATTATTAAATAGAATTATATATATAAAAAATCAATTAGGAATTCTAATGTATTATGATTCTGACGAACCAGTTAAAGAATATAATATATATATTGAAGATGATACTTTAATTGTAGAAAATGCACAAGGAGAACCTTTTGAGTATAATCAAAATAATAGTTTATCTCAAAAAATGCAAGAAACGTTATTTAATGAAAAAAGAATTATTATTGAAAAGTGCTTATTTGGTGCTGATTTAAATGAAAAGGCTGTATATATTTGTCAATTAAGATTATGGATTGAATTATTGAAAAATGCTTATTATAAAAATCATATTATGCAAACATTGCCTAATATAGATATTAATATTAACGTAGGCAATTCATTAATAAGTAGGCTAGATTTCAAAGTAGGACAAGAAATTGATATAGGAAAACAATTGGATATTGATAGCAGAAGAAATATTATAAAAAAATATAAGGAAAGTGTAAAAAAATATATATTTGAAAATGATAAGTATGAGAAAAATAAAATAAAAGAAATTATTAATGATTTTAATGAATTTTATATTCATCCTAAAATTCAGAGTTCATTGTTTGAAGAGATTGATAAGAAGAAAGAATTTGAAAGAAAGCTATATGAAAATAGTTTGGAATGGGCATTACAATATCCAGAAGTTATTAATGAAAATAATGAATTTTTAGGATTTGATTGTATAATTGGAAATCCACCATATATTCAATTACAAAAGATGGGTGATGAATCTATAAAACTACAAAAAATGAATTATGAAGTTTACACAAAAACGGGAGATATATATTGTCTATTTTTTGAATTAGCAAAAAAGTTAGTGAAGAAAGATGGAATTATAGCATATATTACTTCCAACAAATGGATGAGAGCAAAATATGGAGAAAAGTTAAGAAAATTCTTAATTACTAATTTGAACCCAATTATACTAATAGATTTTGGCGGAATAAAAATATTTGATGAAGCAACAGTAGACACAAACATTTTAGTATTGGAGAATAAAGAAAGTAGTAAAAATATTATAGCATGTAATATAAGAGAAAATTGTATAAATAATTTAGAAGATTACATAGAACATAATAAAAAAATAGTACAATTTGAGAGTAATAAGACATGGGTTATTATTTCAGATATTGAAAAAAGTATAAAGGAAAAGATAGAACGATGTGGAACGAGGTTGGGTAAATGGGATATATCCATTAACTATGGGATAAAAACAGGATATAATAAGGCATTTATCATTAATGAAGAAACAAAAGAAAAATTAATTAGAGAAGATCCCAAAAGTGCTGAAATTATACGACCGATTTTAAGAGGCAGAGATATAAAGAG
>CANQPA010000069.1 GCA_947625635.1 uncultured Bacilli bacterium | reverse complement strand
ATTATTTGCTTAATTTTTGTGTGAAAAAAAATAACAGACTATTAACTATATCTGTTATTTATGGCTGAGTAGTAACTTTATTTAATACTTAAAATTTAATTTTCAAATAAAAACTCTCTTTTCGAGAGTTAAAATAAATTATTAAGTTCGTTAAGATCAATATTATTTTCCACATCTTCGAAAGAATCATCATTTTCATCAAATTCATCTTCTAAATCAAGACTTTCTTGATCATCTAATTCTTCTTCTTCAGGTAAATCAATTATATCGTCATCAACACTTAATTCCATAACATTAATACCTTTACTATTAAAATAATTAAAAGCTTTTTTGACATCTTCTGGAAGATTTTCATCTACAATTAATCTTCCATTAGCATCGATATATTTAGCATATTTAGCTTTTGCTTCTTCGCTTAATTTTATCATTTTTAATTATCCTCTTTAGCAGCTTCTTCATATTTATTAGCTAACTTAACTAATACTTTACGAGCCGTTCCATAGTCTATAATATCATTTCCTAAATTACCAATTGCTTTTTTGTAAAATCTCATAGCTTTATTACCATTCCAGTAAGGACCATCAGCATTACCAACCATCAACGCATTAATGTTGGAGCTTAATTCTTTAAGTTCTTTAGCAATCTGAGTCATATATGAATTGATATTTATAACATTTTTCTTAAGCCCAGTTTTATTAATTCCTGAAGTACTATTTGCCACAATATTCCCTCCATTTCTAAAATAAAATTATAAACGACTTATTGCATTTTCTAAATCTTGAATTTTTTGCTCTAATGAAGCAAATTCAAAATAATTTACTAATTCATTTTTACGATGAGTACAATATTCGCCTTGTTTTTTACATGCTTTTGCTTGTTTTTGTAAGCTGTTTTTTAAATCACCAGTGACATTCTTTTTAGCAGCAATAAATTCATCACCAATTTTGTTAAAATATGTATTAATGTTACTATAATTCTTCTTGATTTTTTCATAATACATATTTGCTGCATCGTTAACATTAATAGTATTTGTATTTACTTTATTAGATAAAGTTAAATTGTATTCCTTTACCGTTTCTGTTTTAGGTGCAGTAACATAACTAGAATATAATGCCATTTTTAATTCTCCTTCCTATTTTCATAAAAATTGTATCATATTTTTATATCACTTACAACTATAATTTTTTTCATAATTTTTTTCAAAATGTTAAGAATTATATCATAATCTTAATTTATTAATTTGTTTTTCAAAATTATCACTTAAACAAATATATGAGCCACTTACACAAATATCTACATCTTCTTTAACTAACTTAATTGTTTCATCATTAATACCCCCATCAATGCTTATTAAAACATTTTTACTTTTAAGTTTTTTTATTTTAGGAATTACTTCTTCAATAAATTTTTGACCACCTAAACCAGGATTAACACTCATTATTAAAACTAAATCAATATATTTTAAATAATTATCTAATAAACTAATATCTGTATTAGGATTAATTGCTAACCCTACTTTAATATTTGCTTTTTTAATTTGTTTAATATATACTAGGGGATTTAAAATTTCAGCTTGAATAGTAATAAACATTGGGTTTAATACTTTTAATTTATTAATGTAAACTAAAGGATTTAAAACCATTAAATGTATATCAAGTGGTTTATTACAATCCTTTAATAAATTAATAAATTCATCTAAATCATCATTCTTTTGAGAAACAAACAGTCCATCCATAATATCAACATGAATATAATCAGCACTTGTTTGAGATATTTTTTGAATAGTTTCCGCTTTAGAATTTTGATATTTTAAAAATGAGACAGATACTTTCATTTTGAAGCCTCCTTTAAAAAACTTAAATAATTATTATAACGTGATGTTAATATTTCTTTATTTAAAACAGCTTTTTTTACTTCACAATCTTTTTCTTTGTTATGTTCACAATCATTAAATTTACAATCATAATTTAAAAATTCAACAAAACTATTTTTTATTTTTTCTTTAGAAAAAATGCTTAAATCAAGTGAAGAAAATCCAGGCGTATCACCAAACCAGATATTTTGAAGATTATATAATTCAGTATGCCTTGTAGTATGAACACCCCGATTTAAAGCTAAACTAATTTCACTAGTTTTTAAATTTAGTGATGGCTCAACAAGATTTAAAAGGGTTGATTTGCCAGCCCCTGATTGACCAATTAAAACAACTACTTTATTAGTTAAAAAAGCTAATAATTTATTAATATGTTTATTATCAAAGGTTAAAACATCTATTTTTTCATAATACTTTTTTAAATCATTTAATTTTTTAGTTTCATCTTTAGTTATTAAATCTAATTTAGTAAAACATATTAAAGGTTTAATATTATTAATCAAACAATAAGTAATTTGTTTATCTAATAAATTTAAAGATAAATCAGGTTTTTTTAAACTAGTTACAATAATACAATAATCAATATTAGCTATTTTAGGTCTATTAAGCATATTTTTCCTGGGCATAACTTTAGTAATTATTTTAGTATCTTTATCAAATTCAACAATATCACCAACTAAAGGAGGATTTTTATTTTTTCTAAAGATCCCCCTTAATTGACAATCTATTTCTTCTTGTTTTGTTAAAACGGTATAAACATTACTAATATTTTTAATTATTTTTCCTACCATACATCCTCTAATCTAAGCCATTATCATTTTCTTTATTATCATTATTTTCATTATTGTTATTATTATTTGTTATTTTTGAAGGTTTTTTAGCAACAGTTATAGTAATAGATGTACCGCTTACAATTCTTGTTCCTTTAGAACGACTTTGTTTTAAAACAACTCCAGGATTTTTACTAGATGTTTCTTCTTCAACTTTATTAACTGTTACATTATATTTTTCTAAGAAAGATACAACATCATCATAAGTATAACTACCATTAGTAAAATCAGGATATTTATCGACTTCAGGAATATATAAAGTAACATAATCTCCTTTACCTACTTTTTCACCTTCTTTAGGATTTTGTTCAATTATAATATTTTCTTCAGCATTATTTTTAGCATCTTTTTTCTCAATTACGACTTGAACACCTAAAGTTTCTAATTTACCTTTGATTTCTAAGTAATTTTGACCAACATAATTTTCTAAGGTAATGTTAGCATCACCTTCACTAACAAATAATGTTACTTGCGTACCCTTAGTTCTTTTGGTACCTGCTAAAGGGCTAGTTTTAACAACTTTACCAAATTCAATTTCACTAGATGAGGTTGGTTGTTGTTCAGTTGCGACATTAAAGCCAGCATCTTGTAAAGTTTTAATAGCTTCTTCAACCGTTTGATTTGCTACATCAGGTATTAAAATTTCTTTATTAGTTGTTAGGGCAGGAACTAGTAAAACTACCGTAGTTATGGCAACGATTAAAAAAGTAAAAATAGATGCTAAAACAATTAAGGTTTTATTTTCTTTTTTTAAATCATTTTGGGTTATTTGATGAGCAATAAT
>CANQPA010000068.1 GCA_947625635.1 uncultured Bacilli bacterium | reverse complement strand
AAATGTTTTATTAAAATGTTCTTCTGTAATAGTTAAATTTTCATTTACATTTTACGAATTGGGTAAACAAAATTATCATTATTAAAATCATAACCTTTTTCATTGGCCAGTTCAATAAATTGTGTTATAAATAGAGTATATCCACCATCAATTGCTAAAATATCATTTTGATTCATTTTATTATAAAGTTTCATATTTAAAAACATACTACCATCTGAACTATCTGAGCAAAATTCACTTTTTGATATAAGAAGTACCATATCATTCATATCAGCTCCAAATTGAGTACGTAATCTATTTTTTTTAAATTTATATGAGTATAAACGTGACCTATCTAAATCTGTATCTGTATAGTTAATTCTGGAATCATGTCCATCTAAAACAAGTGTTACATGTTTAAATAAATCAGGATTATATTTTCTAGAAGATAAAATACGTAATCTTATATTCGAAAACATATTATTTAATGAATCATTTACTATCTTATTTATTCGTTTATAATTTTCATCATCCATCCAAAATTTCTTATAAAATGTATGAAATGTACTCTCAGGTAAATATTTTTCAATACCATCACCAGAAACTCCAGAGACTAAATGATATAGTAAAAATAAACCCTTTTCAATCTCAAAATAAGGTGCTGGATATTCCTTATTTGTATATAAAATTACTAAAAAGAAAAACACAGCAGTATAACCTAATTTTTTTAATAATATATCTTTAATTTTTTCAATAAATTTAATATGCTTAATTTCTGTTCTATGTTTAAATCTATTATGTATAATAGGCCAATTCAATTCAAGAAAAGTCCAATAATTTGCAATAATAATATTTACTTCATCTGTAATTAGTTTAGTATAATCTGTTTGATCCATTTTTATTTTGCAATACAAAATTCAATTTTACTTTTTATTTTTAATTTAGATATAAAGGGTTAATTATTTTTATAAAAAACAAATATATTTTTGTAAACATTAAGGTATTGCATATCCCACTATGTTGCACTGTTAATTCAAGAATAACTTTGTTTTTCTCTTGGTTTCAAATTTGTGGCTGGGAATACTGTTCTTGTTTATTGTGATTCCATCCAATGAATTGTTCTGGGTAGTCAATTTCACTTACTTTACTGGAAGATTCAGACTGAGAATTATTATTCGAAAAAATTAAAGTGGAAGAAGTAGAATATTTATAAAAGCTACAGTAAGCAATTACTCCTGATAACTTGAATCTTTGACGACTTGAAAAGCGAATTATACATTTTTAATATAGTAGCTTTAAAAAACATCATTTTTATAGCCGTGATATATTGTAAAAAAAAAGGCTTTACTACTATATTATAAACAATAAAAGATGGAGAAAAGACTGGTATATTCAGATATATAATAATAGTATATAGTAAGACAGCAAAAGGGATATGACGTTGAAGTGTGGAGAAAGTAGATAAAGGTAATAGGGTCATCAAGAAGAGTAATCAATTGACAAAAATCTTATAAGCCACTATTGCTTTCATCTTCATAAATTTTAAAAAGCAATTGGTTCAATATATCGTTATACTCTGTTTCCTCCACCTCATGTGAAAACCCAAGTCAACGACATTTATGTCAGGATTACTTACAGTAGTTTCGTATCATACTATGATATTCATCCAAAATAACTATTATTAGAAGCATCTTGTTTGGTGTGGCATTTAAAAAGCAACGTCAGAAAAAAAAACTTGTCAGAGCATTCTTGGTCTAATATTACACAATATCAATATGCAGCGCACTTATTTTTGCTGACCCATAGAAAAAAAATCTAAACACTGCTTTATGAGGATGTTTTTGAGTTTTAGCTTTTAGAATTTAGGTAATTATAAAAGGATGGATCAGGAAATATAGTTCGGTATACCTTTTCAGTGGAGAAAACATAAAAATGAAACACACTATACTTTTCATTACATTTGTGAATAAAAAACGAATCTTAATTTGAGAGTGTAATAATTATAACAGAAAGAAAGCAAGTACATTATTAAAATTATGATGTTTATTTAATGAGAATCTTATGAAAAGATTAAGAATATGTATACTACGTATATAATGGCATATAATTTTTACTAATAATTTCCTTACAAGAATGTACATCCAGTTTTCTTGATTAACAGGCTCCTCCTGATCTTCTTCATTTAGATGACTAGTACGATATATATCTGTTACTTTCTTGTGCTAGTTAGCTCCTGTCGATCCCCAGCTAAACACATCATATTTTTTTGCCTATGCTGTTGATAAAGATGATGGTGTAGAAGATGACGAAGATGATGAACCCGAAGAATGATAAGCAGTAAGCAGTTTTTCTTGAATATTCATAGGTACATATTTATAAAGATTTGTTGGTTTTTTCCATCTACTTCCTTCAGGCAGTGTATATGTTGTGTCACATTGTAATGATGTGTGTGTGGAATATATATTTGAATCTTATGGCCAGGAAAGTTTGGGTCTTGTGGCAAGTCTCTTCGTAACTATATCTGCAGTTTTGTAAATGTCTTTTCTCCATGTTAATAATTGTTTAATTGTTATAATGAATTTAGGAAAGCCACTAATACTGGC
Organism: uncultured Bacilli bacterium; assembly: GCA_947625635.1. Taxonomy (GTDB): domain Bacteria; phylum Bacillota_I; class Bacilli_A; order RF39; family UBA660; genus UMGS1613. Next base: position 1,079 of record CANQPA010000068.1, on the reverse strand, counting down.
AGGCATAGTCATTCGATATCTTGCAATTACAGCATAAGAACCATTACCAACAAGATGAACACTGTTAAGGTTGGCAGAGCCACCAACTACTTGAAATTGCCAAGCTTTCCATTCAGTCTATTCATCCTCTTTGCAAATATCCAAAATGCAATCTAAATCATCTTTTGACTCTTAGTTAAGTTCTGCTTTGTCAAGAATAGTTTTGTCTTGATCATCTTCTTTTGCTAATTCCCTGCTGTAAAGATCGTACTCTTTACCATCATGATCAATTAAGAGTTGTACATCTACTTTAAATCCAATGGGAACTAAACAATAATAATTGTTTAATTCTGGTTCTATAAAAATAAAGTTATTTACAAATTAAAATTATATATATAAAGAAAACATAAAAATTTATTAATTCTTTTGATTTTCTTAAATGTTTCATCTTTTCGTTTTTATAAAAATATCAAAATTTATAAAATTTTGGATATTTTGAATATTTTGGATTTTATAGAATTTATGAAATTCATAAAATAAAATTAATTAAGTAAAAATAGATAACAACAACAATAACATAGTCATGTTCTTGTTTCTACTTATATGTATTAAGAACAAATAAAATCAATGATTTTCTTGGTTTTCCAGAAATAAAAATATATAAAAATAAATGATAAAATAATTTTACAAATTATTTGTTTATTTCTTAATATATTTAATATTTCAAGATGTTTATAAACATCAAAAATTAATAAAATTAACTTCAAGAATTATATTTTTTTTATACTTTTAAATTTTCACACGAGAATTAAAATATGATTATGTAATCATATTTTTAAAAATAAAGTTTAAAAAATAAATTCTATAGAAATAAAAAACTTAATTAATTTTTGATTATTTTTAATTCTTTTAAGATACAATGTATCTGAATCTTTAATAAAGATTCTAAAAACAAGATTTGTATTACAAATATTTGTTTTTAATACATAGTAGGTATTATCAAAAAACATGTAGTGGGTCACACCCGGTTCATCTGAGTTTTTGGTCCGGTCACTTAAAATTTGTGACCGATTTAAAGTACCCAGATTGTATGTACCTGA
>CANQPA010000067.1 GCA_947625635.1 uncultured Bacilli bacterium | reverse complement strand
AAATTCAAGAAATTCAAGATATTTTTATGAAAAAAGGTGTTGTTGCACCAATGGGAGGGTATCCTTATTACGGCGGTTCTGGAATATATTATGAGCAGGATTTTACAAAAGTATTTTGGCATGCAATAGATTCTCCCGAATGGTTTAAATGGTTTACTTCATCCGATCATCTTACAGCTTATCATAAAAATATTGAAACATCCCCTTATATCTTAAGAAGTGAAAAAGATTGTAGAAGAAATATTGATGACTTATGTAGAAATGCTGAATTAGATAATGCTGATACAAAAAAAGTAGTAGATTTTTATCAAAAACAATATGCCAAATTTATGTCTCCAAAATTAAATGTTGCTCTAATTTCTAAAAAAACAGTTGGTAAAGACAATATACAGGATGCAGTTCCACAAAATATGGATTTGTTTAGTACTATAAATTATGTATTAAAAGATGGAGCACATCAATATAGTGAGCATCAAGGAAATGTTTATAATGGAGTTATTCCTCCTACAGAATTAAATATTTCTGTTATACCAAATGCTTCAATGTACATTAAAACAGATCACTATAGCAGAGAAACAAAAGAACATTTGATGAACTCCGATGGTAATTTAGCAGTTTTACAAAATGCAGAAAAAAATAAAAATAGATTAGTTCCTTCCATGGTCTCAAAAGTGGAAAAAGCAAAGAAAGAAATTGTGAGTAAAAAAAAAGAAACTCTTAATTTAAAAAAAACAATCAGTCAATCTAGTCAAGAAAAACAATCCTTTGTTAAAAGAAGTGTCACGGAAGCAAAAATTGGCAGTCAGATTAAACAAAAAAATTCACTCATAAAGCAGCAAAAACAGCAAAAAAGGCAGACGCAACAAATGAATATATCTAGCCCAAAAATGAAAAAATTCACTATTTCGTCATCAAAAAGTAGTGGATTAAGTGGAAATAAAGGATTTGTCAATACGATTACGTTAAGTTTAATTGTTAGTTTTATATTAGGTGGATTATTGATAGTTATTTATATGATTATAGGAAAATAATTAACTTTGTTTGTTGTAAGAAAGGAGATTTATGGATAATAGTTTTAGTTTGAAAATATTAGAATCTTATATTGAAATAGATAAAATTCAAGATGAAATCAACAATATGATATATCACTTTATTAATGATGCTAGTAAACTGATTGAATTATCGGATGATGATTATCAACTTGAAAAAACTTTTAAACTAAATAAAATATCACTAAAACAATACATTTTAGACTCTGATTGCTGTAAAAAATTAAATGAAAACCATATATTAGATTATTCACTTGATGAATTAAAAGAATATTTACTTCAATATTCACAACAATTTAATATAGATTGTTCCAAATATTTTTTAGCGATATCTTTATATGAAATGATTGAAAATATAGAAATAAAATTTGATACAAAAATGAATCTTGAGATTCAAAATCTTTCTGAATTATTATCTAATATAAATGATATTCAAAATATGAATAAATCAGAGTATGAGCAATTCTACTTTCAATTAAAAAAACAATTAAATGCTTATTTTGATACACAAAAAATTGATGAAAAAACCTTAAATGTATGTATTCAGATGCTTGATGATATATTTAATTTTTATATCAATGGATATCCAAATATTCCTGAATCATATTTATATCATAGTGAAAATTAAATCATTATCATTAGTGATTTATTTTTTTTACAAAAATATTAATTATCCACTAAATGATGATGAAATTGATGCTATGTTTGAGGGGTTTACTTCCTTATATTTAAGCAATTGAGTAAAATATTTAACTTATTATTATCTATGGTATAGTAATAACTTGCCTTTCATTAGATGATGAATCAAAGAAAAAATATAGGTGGATAATATGCAAGATAATATAATTAGAAATAGATATTATAAAATAACAAAAAATGGTAAAACTTATGCTTATGTTAGCGTAAAAAAAGATTTTTACTGCGAAGGTTATTTAGCTGAAGAAAAGAGTTTGATTGTTGGTTATTTTGAGTTTTATAATTCATTAAAATATTTTGGCTTTAATAAAAAACTACCCCTGCCAAGTTTTATAATGGTTCCTAAAAAGAAGGATTTTTCTTTCGATATTAAAGGAACATTAGATGAAGAATATTCTTTGTATAAGAGTGATATGGATGAAGATTTTTATGTTTTTGATAAAGAAGAATTTATTTCTAATTTGCAAATTCAAGAAATAAAAAGTGAAGATATTATCAAAGATATGAAAGTTGTTATTAGAAGTTTTATTAAAAATTTGGATTCAAAAAGAAAATTCTGTTATGATTGTATTCAACACCAGCGTTATAAGAAATTAAAAAAACTAACTAATAATTTAAAATATATTGATAAAACAGAAACAGAAATAACAGATGAAACACTAAATGATTTGTTATTATATTTAGAAGTTTTAAATCCTCAAAATCAAACTATCAAGAAGCAATACAAAAAGAAAATACTGCATAAAAATAACTGACACGCTATATGATGGCTATCAGTACTAGCGATTGATAAATATATAGTATTCTTATAAAAAATACAAATGAATTTCCTTTATATTACGAATTTTTACATATCTAAACTTTAAATTCTTAACTCTTTATTGACGGAAGAAGTTAAAAAAAGTTATTCTAAGAATAAAGGAGGATATTAAATGGAAGAGAAGAAAAGTAATCGTGGTTTAGTTATTGCTTTAGTTCTTTTTGTTGTTTTATCTCTTGGCTTAGGAGGTTATATCGTTTATAGTCAAATTCTTAATCAACCAAAAGATAATTCAAATGAAGTAAGTAAAAACACTCAAAATGAAGAAGAAAACAATACAGAAGAAGAGGAACAAACACCAATTCGTGTCGTTGATTTTTATTTTGACAGTGTGGCAATTGTTCAAGATGGTGAAGTCTATGTAAATGTCCATGGTTCAACTTCAGATGTGGATAACTTATTTGGAGCAGGAACTTATCAAACTTTAGTGGCTACACAAGGAACTTATCAAGAGTATACTTTCAATAATTTTGAATACAAATTCAATGACAATAGTACTTTTACTGGTATGAAACTTAATACAAGCAATGTTGATAAAGTTTACTCTTATGCTTATGGACAAGCTCTAGCAAATAACTATGGTTTGATTTTATTAAATAAAGATAAAACATTATCAATCATTTCACTTTATTCTTTAATCACTGGTAAAGCTGATGTTACACTGGTATCTGAACTATCTAATATAGAAAGTGTCATTACAGAAAATATTGGTGGAATGAGTACTTATGCTATAACTCAAACTGGAGAAAAAATCAATTTAGTTGATTATATACCAAGTGATTATCAACAATTTTAAAAGGAAAAACATATCAAAATAAAATTGCTGGTTTTCCATTTTAAAATAATCAAAAAAGCATTATTCTAACTTCGAGAGTAATGTTTTTTTAATTTTCACTTCTGCTTTTTTTATATATCATATAAGTAAGCAACTGGTGCACCTACTAGAATAAAGAAGTCATATAAAACACTTTACTCATGTCGTGATGAAATTAGGTATTAAAGAAGTATAAAGATGACTGCAAAATAGGATGAATTACAAAAAAACGATTGTATCTTTTTATAGAAGTATGGTATATTGAATGTGGAATTGGTAGTCACTTCTATAGTAAAGAAGTTAAATGACTAGCGATTCCTTTTTTGTTTTGATGGATTTCATAAGAATAAAAAAAGCATTTTTGAAAGAGGAAACAAC
>CANQPA010000066.1 GCA_947625635.1 uncultured Bacilli bacterium | reverse complement strand
TTGACGACTAGTACGACTTGGTATATAACCACAAGAAGCAGAAGGGCATTGCCACATAAGACCATCACGTGTGAAATGGTTTAGTCTCATTGGTGTTCCATTTCGACAGAGCATTTCATCATAAAAAAAGCCTTGACTGTGTAAATATCTATTATATTTGAGAGTATAATTATTAATATATAACATTAAATATATATATAAACTAATGGAAATAAACTTATACATACTGGAGTGTTACATCAAAGGAACTTGTTAAGTTAAATAGCTCTGCCATACTAGGGAGAGTAGCAATACCAGTAGGAGCCATTTTGTCTTTTGAATAGAAGTTATAAAAAAATATGAGATAAGAAAAAAAGTAATGAAGAAGTTAAATTTTATCATCTCTTTATATACTTTTAAAGTAAATCAGATATCTTTTTTATCCAATAAAATTATTTAAATTTTTTGAAATTGTTCCTGAGTCAGATTCCCGAGTAATTTTTTTTAAAAAAACTGTGGGAATATTATATGTTCTAAAATCATATGAAAATTTTTTTAATTTTTTAATTTTTACAAAACCCACTTGATATCTTTAATGCTTATTTACTGGTTCCACAAACATCACAGAAATAAACTTAAATATGCATCTGAATGCTCTGGATCTCTACTTTATTTATTATTAATTTGGTAGTTACACAAGTACTAGGTCACATGATATAACACATTTTTACTTGAGTGTATATTGTGAGAGTGCTCCTTTATAACTTTAGCCCTAAACCACCACTACAATCAATAACAAACGACTCTAAAAGAAAATCATTTCATTCTTTTCCTTTTCTGTCTGGTTCCAATATCTTTAGCTATTTATAAAAAGAAAGAAGAGAATCTTTTCTTTTTTAAAACATTCCATCAATATTGTATTTTCTTTGTTATTAATTATATATGTAAAAAACATTTAAAATCAATGATTTTCTTGTTTTTCAGAAATAAAAATATATAAAAATAAAAGTTTATTAATAAGAATCAGCTCGCTACTGTAAGCTTTTAACCCTTTAGGGTGATTCTTATTGACATTTATTTTTTAACATATTTAACATTTCAAGGTTTATATAAACCTCAAAAATTAATAATTTTAATCTTAAGAATTATAGTTTTTATTAAATTATAATTTTCACATGTTAATTAAATGATTACGTGATCATTTTGACACGTGATATAATTTAAAAGTTAAAGAAATAAATTCTATAGAAAAGATTAAAACTAGAAAATTTAATTAATTCTTGATTATTTTTAATTCTTTTTAAGATATAATGTATCTGAATCCTTAATATAGATTAATTTGTATAACAAATAAATGTTTTTTATATAATAATTAATAACAAAGAAAATAAAATATTAATAGAATATTTTTTAAAAAAAAGGATTCTCTTTCTTTTTACAAATATCTAAAAATATTTGTACCAGACAGAAAAAGGAAACAATAAAATGCTTTTCTTTTAAAGTCGTTTGTTATTGATTGTAGTGATGGTTTAGGGCTAAAGTTATAAATAATCTAAGCAATAAACGTTATTTATATTATTTATATATATATTATAGATGATAAAAAAATTAAGAAGTTTTTGTAATCATCAGATTTATGTTTAATCCTCTAGATGAATATTCTAAATATTCATCAATATTTTATGCTAATTTATATAGAAAATATATTTCTTTTCTATAAGAGAGTTAATTATTAATCTAGTTATTACAAAAATTTAAGAAATTTTTGTAATCACTAGATTAATGATTAACTCCCAATATAAAATAAATAATATTGAAATATCTGAACTTTTTACACCATAGGTTTCAAATGTTCTACATATATTCTCGATTTAAAGTACAATGGTATATATAGGCTTGTAGAATTAGGTAGCTTTGAACTACCTTCATCAGTAAATGACTTGAGTAAAGCAAAGCAATGTTTAGCTGCATTTTTACACCTAAAGGTAATTGTCATTACTAATTTTATAAGTAGGAAGGATGCCATATAAGTTATGTTTTATAATAATTTGTTCTTTTTTCATAGAAAATAATTAATACAACAAATGTAAACATCGATAAATGTTTAAAAGCAAGCCAATGTACTTTACTTCAAGTTGATGAAAAAAGCATCCTCCCTGAAAAATGGAAAAGAGTACTTGTTGAACAGCAAACAATGGCTGATAAAATCTTAAAAGAACAGCAACAACGAGCCAAAAGTAAAAAAAAAAACAAAAAAAAATTACCAAGAACTATTTACTGTCAATTTTTTACATGTATATGAACAAATCCTCAATTAAAAATTATCTCATTATATAATGCTCAAAGTATGCTCACGCAACTTGGAAAGTTGTCTAAAAGTACTTTGGTTGGGTCAAAGTCAGAACAAGCAAAAAAGATGTCAGAAGAACTGGAAGTTAGTTATGCATTATAGTATTAAACCTTTTTACATTATATTCGATAATATTTATTTATTTATGTTTTCTCAATGTTACATTATTTATTTGTTATATATTACGAATGTGATAGAAACAACAATGATAAAAACCATAACAACAATATCCGTAGTAGTAGTAGTAGCAGAGCAGGACCCAGCAGAAAGGTATGTATAGCAGACAAAGCTGTTCTAATATCAATTAAAGTAGTCTAACTTTAAATTATCGAAATCTTAAACAATGATCAACTCCAGAAGATTCTAAAGGCAAAAGCCTGGAAAGTTGCAGGCAGAAAAACGAAGATGAAGAGGTAAGCAGAAATTAGTTATCTATCAATAAAACAATAGATATATTCTTGTTTGTCTCTCATCATCATAGCAATAACCTTTTCTAACCATACATACTTTAAACAATTTATTACCAAGTTTGAGCATAGCAGTAGTGAAGACTATATGCCCCAAAGAAAAAAGTGCATGTATATATATATTGATGATGAAAGTGATGAAAGTGATAAGCTTAACCAATGCGTTGAAATGGATGATAAGGTTCATATAAATAGTTATATTTTAGTAGATGCACATTAAATATCAGCATCATTTTAAGTATAAATAATATTGTGATATTATGAGAGTTAATCAATAACAATAGATTATGAGAGATAATCTTTGATTATCCTCATATCATTGATTATTGACAACTCTGTTATTTAAAAAAAAATATAATAATAAAAAAATAAAAGTTTTTAATTTTTAAATTTTTTTAATCATTATAATTATTTTTAATTTTTTAAAACATAAATATTTATGTAATAAATATTATGTTTAGGAAGCTATGCTTCCTCTAAGCAAGACCTACCAGATCGAAGCTTAGCTTGACATCTAATAACAATAACAAAATTAATTTACTATTTACAGTAAAATTAATTGTTATTGATTAGATCCCTATGTGATCCGATTAATAATAGTAAAACATTCATTACCTTTTATATCTTATATTTCTTATAATTATTAGTGGGTGCTTAGAGAAATTAACATTTCTGATTATCTCTTTGATTATCAACGAGAGTCCCGAGATTTGATTGTCACCCAAATTCAAAGGGAATTAATACCTGCCCGCATTTTGTAAGTTGGCTTGTTATTCGTGCATTATTATAGTGTTAGATAAAGTCTAGGAAAGAAATATTTACACTAATCTAATCTTTCTTGCTGCAAACCACACAGATCCCTTAACAATATTTATCTTTTTTCTTGAAAATCTCACAATTCCTGCATCCGCGACCTTCCCAGTCATTTAATCGACCTTATCTATTCCTAAGTGTTGTATCCAACACATATTATTCATAAAGATAAATATTTGTCATTCTAATTATTAATG
>CANQPA010000065.1 GCA_947625635.1 uncultured Bacilli bacterium | reverse complement strand
TGAACAAGAAGAAGTTTTGAAACAGTTAATGCTTAAACAGGCAAATGTTTTAAATAATAACAATATTGGTTTAGATAAAATTCAAACTAATATTTTAAATTATTGCAAAGATGTATGGAATCGGGAATTATTTGATAATGATTTTTTAACTTTTACGGTTGGTAAAGGGAATATACCAGCAAAAATAAATATTTCAGCTGCTAAAAAATCTTTTTCAGTTGTAGATGATGAATTAATTGATTTATTAGTAAAAGAATCAAATAAAAAATATGATTTACAAGATGTTCCTATTGTTATTTCTTTAATTGAAAATAAAGTTGTACCAATTGTTCTTGATATGCCTAATTATTTTGATTATATTCATTCAATAATGTTACAATTAATATATTTTTATAGTGGTGATGATTTAAAAATTGCGGTTATTACTAATGAAAATAATGTAAGTAAATGGGATTTTATGAAACATATATCTCATTGTTGGAATAATAATTATGATCGAAGATTTTTTGCTACAAATGGTGAAGAAGTTGCTCAGTTATCAATGTATTTAGAACAAGAATATGAAAATAGGCGAAATTTAGAAAATAGTGATAAAAATATTCAATATAATGAACATTTTTTAATTGTTACTGATGATTATTCTTTAGCTCATGATTTAGGTTTATTAGAAAAAATTACTAGTTCAGAACAAAATTTTGGCTTTAGTGCTTTAATATTTGGTGATTCAATTAAAAATATTCCTAGTAAATTTAATACTTTAGTTCAAATATTAGGTAATAATGGAGTTATTATAAAAAAAGATTCAATTAATCAAGAACAATTAGTTTTTAAACCAATATTTGTTCCTGATTTAGATATTGATTTATATGCAAGAATTATTTCTAATATTCCGATAAATATTAAGACATCAAAAAATGATATACCTAGTAGTTTACCATTTTTGGATTTATTTAATGCAACAAAAGTTGATCAATTAAATATTTTATCAAGATGGAAAGAAAATAATCCAACAATTAGTTTAACAACTCCAATAGGTGTAAAAGAAAACAATAAATTAATTGAACTTGATTTGCATGAAAAATATCATGGTCCTCATGGTTTAATTGCTGGTTCTACTGGTTCTGGTAAATCAGAATTTATAATTACTTATATTTTATCTTTAGCGGTTAATTATCACCCTTATGAAGTTCAATTTGTTTTAATTGATTACAAAGGTGGAGGACTTGCTGGTGCTTTTGAAAAAAGAGATGTTGGTATTAAAATTCCTCATTTAGTTGGAACAATCACTAACTTAGATAAAAGTGATATGAATCGTACTTTAACATCAATTAAAAGTGAATTACAAAGAAGACAAAAAGTTTTTAATCAAGCCCGTGAAAAAAATAATGAAAGTACAATTGACATTTATAAATATCAAAGATTATATCGTGAAGGTAAAGTTGATGAACCATTATCTCATCTATTTATAATATCTGATGAGTTTGCCGAGTTAAAGGCATCTCAACCAGAATTTATGGATGAATTAGTATCAGCTGCTAGAATTGGACGAAGTTTAGGTATTCATTTAATATTAGCAACTCAAAAACCATCAGGTGTAGTCGATGATCAAATATGGTCTAATACTCGTTTTAGAGTATGTTTAAAAGTTCAAACAACTGAAGATAGTGTTGAATTATTAAAAAGACCTGAAGCAGCTTATTTAACTGATGCTGGTAGGTTTTACTTACAAGTAGGAAATAATGAATTATTTGAATTAGGTCAATCAGGATGGGCAGGTGCCAAATACATAGAAGCTGATCGAATTGTTAAAAAAGTAAATGATGATATTATTTTTTTAGCTAATAATGGTGATACTATTAAAGTTTTAAATGAAGAAGTTAAGCAAAATGAAGTTCAATCTAATGGTGATCAATTAACTAATATTGTTAATTATTTATATAGTTTAGCAGTTAAAGAAAATATTAAATTTTCGTCTTTATGGAAAGAAAATATTCCTAAAGAAATATACTATGAAGATATCATTAAAAAATATAATATCAAACCTGTTAAATATAATATCGAACCAATAATTGGGGAATATGATAATCCCGAAAATCAAGAACAAGGATATGTTAGTTTACCATTAACTAGTGTAGGTAATACATTTATTGTTGGGATAAGTGGTAGTGGCAAAACAACATTACTTTCTAATATTATTTTTTCTTCGATTGTTAATCATAATTGTGATGAGGTAAATATTTATATTATAGATTTAGGAGTTGAAAAATTAAAAGAATTTCAAAATGCTCCTCAAGTTGGAGAAGTCTTAACGGCTCAAGATACTGATAAAATTAAATTCTTATTTTATATGTTAGAAGAAGAAAAAAATCGTCGTCTAGCTTATTATAGTACTAATGGTAGTGATTTTAATAAAGATGTTAGTAAAGGTAAAGCACCATTTCCTAATATATTAGTCATTATTAATCAATTTGAAGTTTTTAGAGAAAATTTTGAAGATTTAGTTGAAAATAGTTTTGGACCATTTACGAGAAATTGTGCTAAAGTTGGAATTATCTTTATATTAACGGCAACTCAAACATCAGCTTTAAGTTATGCTTTTGAAAATAATTTTCCTAAAAAGATTATGCTTAATATGTTAGATGTTGGTGATTATTCAATTTATTTTGATACTAAATTAATTCCTAAAAAGAATCCTGGTCGGGGAATAATTGAACTAGATGCTCCTTATGAATTTCAAGTACCTTTATTATTTAAAGATAATTATGAAAATAATTTAAATTATATTATTTCTAAATTAGGTTTATATATTAAAAAAAGGGCTAAAAAGGTTCCTATTATTCCTGAAGAAATAACGTTTGATGTTTTACAAGAAAAAATAAGTACTTTAAAAGATGTACCAATAGGTGTAAATATTCAAACTGCTCAAGTAAGTACTTATGATTTTGATAATTTACTTAATGTGATATGTGCTGAAAATATTCGAGTTATAAAAAATTTTTTGCCAATATTTATTCAAACTTTAACTAAAATGGAAAATTTAAAAGTTATTGTTATTAATTCATTAAAAAATGTTAAATTTAATGAATTAAATGATTGTTTATATTATGATTCTAATTTTGGCTCAGTAATTAAGGTTATTAATAATAATGTTTTAAAGTATAAAGAAAATCCTAAAGATAATAAATTTGTTGTTATATTTGTTGGTTATACTCAATTACAACAATATTTATTAAATGAAAATGAAAGTGATGAGAGTATTGTAACTATTGATGATTTAATTGTTAATAGTAAAACCTGTGATAATTTTAAATTTATTTTATTTGATAATGAAAAAGGAATTTCTGATATAAGTGATAGTAATATTGATTTATATTTTAAACGTAATAATGGTTTATGGTTAGGTAAAGGTTTTGAATCTCAAACAGTATTTGAAGCTAATATTCAATATGATAATGGAGCTTATGGAAATGGAACAATTACCACTATTAAAAATGGTAAAATAGATCATGTTAAATTCTTATAGAAAGAAGTAGGTTATAAATGAATGATAAAGTAAATGTTAAAGTAATCGTACCTGAGATTAGTAAAACTTATGATGTTTTATTACCAATTAATAAAAAAATGGGAACAATTATTAAATTATTAATTAAAGCTGTTCATGAACTTAGTAATGAATCATTTCCTTTATTTGATTATTGTAAACTATATAATTCAGATACTTTGCAAGTTTACGATTGGAATCTTTTGTTGTATAATACTGATATTAGAAATGGTTCAAAATTAATTTTGATGTCAAGATAGTGATGGTGGTAATTATGGAAAAAAT
>CANQPA010000064.1 GCA_947625635.1 uncultured Bacilli bacterium | reverse complement strand
GTTGCTTCATCTAAAATCATTACTGGTGGATTACTTACTGCACATCTTGCTATAGCTAATAATTGACGTTGTCCTTGCGATAAGTTATCGCCGTTATCAGTTATTACTCCAAAATCAATGTGTCTAGAGTGTCCTTCAGAATCAATAAATGTGTACTGAGAAATAACTAATGTCATTTTTTCATTTCCTAAAATTGGAAATAAAAATTCTTTTACAAATAATTTTTCACTTTTTGGAATTATTCTATTTTTATATATTTCTAAATATTCTTCACAAATAACACTTGTTTTATCTAATAATAAATTACAATTCACTTTTATCCTCCTACTCGCTGTGTTTCATCGTACCAAGTACACATTTTTTAAGTCAGCTTATTCTATAAAACTTAAATAATCGTTATTTTAATATTGATTTTCTTTACCATCAATAATTTTACTAATGTCTTTTAGTTTTTCGGTAGCTCTTTTTCTAAATTTACATCAATTTTTGTTTTATTATCCTACGATTATATTAAAATTTTTTCCACTTATACACATTTTAAATTTTAAAAATGGCAAACATTTAAAATATGGTGGCATACTTTATTTTCAATGTTTTGTGGACAGGTAACTTTTTATATTTTAAGTACTTTTTTGGCAGTTTTTATATAAAATATTCACCTAATGTGTACAAATTTCTAACATATTCTATTTTTCTTTGCCACTCATATTATAACATATAAACTAAACAATATTGCAAAAAACACCCCTAGCTTATACTAATGGTGTTTTAATTAAATAGCCCTACTATAATCTATACATTTAATAAATTTTTCCATATAATCCCAATCAGGTACTATTTTTCCATTTTCTGTTTTGGATGGTAAATATAATGTAGCTTCTGCAATCTTATTTTTAAATGCTTTTCTACCAAATGAATACCTAAATTGTTCTTGTTTTATAATAGTTGATAAGAATTGTCCATTATATTTATTTAGTTTTTCATTATTTAAAATTGTTATTTCATCACTTGCTGTGAAATCACCAACTACATAATAAGAATCACCAAATGTAGTATATATTAATGAATCATGTTCAATAAATGTAGGATTATCAATATAATCTGTCAATCCATTATTGTTTTTAGATGCAGAATAATACGGAATATCACCACTTATTCTATCGCTTGCTTTTTGTCTTTGTCCCCTAGTAATACTTGGGAAAATTTCCTTTATAGGGAAATAACTCCAATTATTAAAGTTAATATCAAGTTTTTCATCAATGACTTTTCCTTTATATTTTGATGATCCATTTTCATAAAAGTCTAATATCGATTCTAAAATATCGTCTATTTCATCATTATCTTGAGTATATCTAAAATAAGCATACCTCTTAACTTGTTTTTCAAAGTCAATAATTGAAAGTTTTGAGTAATCAGTTTCAACATATGCTTCTGCAATCCATTCATCATTTTTTCCTATTTCTTTAAGAAGATAAGTGGTGTTGTCTTTTTTAGCTAATCCATTTAATTGTCTAATCCATTCTCCCTTTGCAGATTTCCATAAATTATCTCTATCAAACCTTCCAACATGTGGAATAGTAATAAACCCATCATTTAACCATCTAGATAAGAAAACTATTTTATTAGACTCCTTATGTTTAAAATGTGCTTTGAAGACCATAATGCATGTCTGCGTTCCTACTTTACTTTCTTGAAATAGTTTTTTTGGCATTGTCATTGTTGCCAGCAATGTATGATGTTCTAAGATAGTTTCTCTCATTTTTTTATCATCTTTGCTACTAGAACAACTCATTGGAACAATTGCTATTCCTATTCCACCAGGTTGAAGGTATTCTAGCATAGAATATACAAAATCTAACTCGCTTTGGCCAGATTGTTTACTTTTCTCTTTTTCTTCTTTGCTTTTTGTATTTAATAGTGAGTAAGGTGGATTAATCATACCTACTACTGGTCTTTTCAATTTTGTTGTAATTTCTTCTTGAAGTGTTGTTTTAGGATTTGTATTAACTAAAGACTTATCTTTCAATAGTGATGAACACGCATATAAATTAGATTTTCCATCTCCGTGGAATCTCATATTAGCATATGCTAGGGCAAACATTTCAGGTTCTCTTTCAACTCCAATTAAACAATTTTGTCTTACAGATAATTTTCTTTTCTTTTTTTCTTCATCTGATATTGTCAAATTATCAATATTACTATCCATCTTGTTTAGAGCACTAATCAAAAATCCTCCTGTACCAGTACAAATATCTAATATTCCAGTAGTATCATCTAATTTTTTCCCTAAAAAATGCTCTGCAATGTCGCAAAATAATTCAGTTACATGTTTAGGTGTTAATACTACACCTTTATCTTTAGCATCACCTTTTGCATATTTTAAAAATGCTGTATAAAAAGTCCCCATTATATCAACTTTTGGATGATTCTCCATTTTTTTCACTATATTTAAATAAATAGAATATGTGCATCTTGATAGTATATTGTCTCCACAATTAAAAAACTTATTACTCCCTTCAGATTTTTCTAGCAAATTTGATAATAAAAGACTACTATAGTATTCCTCCAAATAATTATATTTTATTTCGGGTAAGTTATCCTTATTTTTCCAAATATCTTTTAGTGATTCCCATAAACGAACTATGGCTTTATTACCTAATTCTTCAGTAAAAGGTTTTTTTATTCTATCATCTGGCATTGCTCTTTCTACTGCTTTATAAAAATCCGATTCTTTATTTGTTAACGCTAGAACGATTGCTGATAAGAATCCAGCCCTATCCTTTGCAGAAATATGATTTGCTCTTAAATAATTATTGCATTGATTAGCGTAATTTTTTAATTCATTTTCTACCTTTTCTCTTTCTTCCTTATACTTACCTAATAATTCATCGATCATCTCACGGTAATTTTTAGGTATCATTAAAGTGTCATTGTATGTTCCATCCTCTAATAAGTATAAATTATCCAAATCTTTACCCTTAGGTAAATAAAATGAGGTACACCTATAATTATCTTCTGAAATTCCAGAAACCGCTACTGCAACTACATCATATGCATAATTTAAGTATGTTGCATAATGAATTGCTCCATTAATTGCGTATTCCGAAATATCTTTTACACTTCCTAACCCTTTTTTGTAATCATCTAAATTATCACAAGTTTGATGTTTATCAACACTACTTTTACATTCAATTACTATTAGTAAATTGCTGTTCTTATCTCTAATAGTATAATCTGGTGAGCCTTCATTTCCTGTAAGTCTCTTACTAGCACTAACAAATGCGTCCGCTAAAACTTTGTCTGCATTTACTCCACTTTTATAAGAATCTTCTTTATAATAAACTACACCATTTACTTCTTCATCTTGATTTTTAGGATATCCTACATTTACAAGTCTCTTCTTTACCAATCCTTTTGTTAATTCTTCTGACATTTTAAATACTTCCTTTCTCGTTTGTATCAATTTCAAATTGTATAATGTTTTCGATATTACAATTCAGAACTTCTGCTATTTTCTTTATTGCAGTCAAACTCATTTCTTCATTCTTTGAAATCTTTGAAATAGTTGCCGATGATAATTTTGTTAATTTTTTTAAAGTTGTTTTAGTCATTCTTTGCCTTTTTAATTCAAATTCCAAAGGAAGATAAGATATTGTTTTCATAACAATCACTTCCTCATTATTCTCATAAAAATTATATCATAAATATTTGTATTATTAAATATTTTTTCTATATTTTTAGATATCATATTCATCTTTATAAATTATTTATTTAGTTTTTTAAATATATATATATATTCAATTTTTAAAAAATAAGTG
Organism: uncultured Bacilli bacterium; assembly: GCA_947625635.1. Classification (GTDB taxonomy): domain Bacteria; phylum Bacillota_I; class Bacilli_A; order RF39; family UBA660; genus UMGS1613. Next base: position 99 of record CANQPA010000064.1, on the reverse strand, counting down.
GCAGGTTTTGTTGCTTTACCACTAATATGTCTATCTCGTGCATAATAGCACCAACTAGAAATATAGTAGATTTAATTCATTATAAAGGTACTATCAATA
>CANQPA010000063.1 GCA_947625635.1 uncultured Bacilli bacterium | reverse complement strand
TAAAAGTAATAGAAATAAATGGAAACATAGAAAATAAAGCTATGTATTTTAGTGAGAGCTGAAATATGTGGCTTTTTGTTGTGCAATTTGCTTCAAGCGCCCTACGCTAACGCTTCGGTTGAGCGCTGCGTGGCACTTTAACTATAACATTTTAGATTAATTATAATTTATAATCTTAAAAATATTATAGTTTTTGTGCCTTGCTGTCGCAAATTCCATAATGCCATGCGGCAATTATATGAAATTTGCTTCAAGCGCCCTACGCTAAAGCTTCGGTTGAGCGCTGCGCGGACGCTATCAACTATAATATTTTTAAGATAAATAAAAGTAATAATAAATAATCAGTAATTATCAATTAATAAATAATAATTAAAAATAAAGGAGTGAGAATAAAATGAAAGTAAAACAGATGAAAAGTCAAGGATTGAAAGGAGTTAAACAGATGAAACAAGGACAAATTAGTGTTAAGATAGATGAAAGTCAATTAAATGAATTTAAACTAAATAAATCTAATGAACATGGTGTGACATTGGTTGCGTTAGTTGTAACAATAATCATAATGCTAATCTTAGCAGGAGTAGTACTAAATATTGCTATTCGGCGATAATGGTTTAATTGGTAAGGCAAAACAAGCAGTAGAAAAATATAAAGAAGCCCAAGAAGAAGAAGCAGCACGAATGAAAGAACTAGATGATTCTGCCTATGGAGAAATGTATGAAGGAAAAGATGATAGTACACCGGGAGAAATGGCAGGAGACGGAACAACAAAAAATCCATATTTAATCCAAAGCATAGAAGATTTAGTATTTTTAGCAAACCAAGTAAATAGTGGAACAGAGACATATAAAGGACAAGAAATAAAATTAATGGTAGATTTAGATTTTAATTCATCTGATTCATACACTAATCCAACAGCGTATAAAGAAAAGTTAACAACAGGAGCAGGTTTTACCCCAATAGGAACAAACTCTAATCTATTTCAGGGAAATTTTAATGGTAACAATAAAAAAATAAGCAATTTGCATATAGAAAATAATACATTGAGTGCTTTAGGATTATTTGGTTGTATAAGTAATAGTGGAATTAATAATTTAACTCTAACAGGGAATATTAATACATCAGTAGGAGCAGATTGTGGCGGATTAGTTGGTAATTGTAGGGGGAGTTGTAATTTAATAAATATCAAAAATTATACAAATATTAAAAGTAGTGTCGGTGTTTACTCTGTTGGTGGTTTGGTAGGGAGTAATGTTGGTACATTAACAATAGGCAATAGTGTCAATAAAGGAAACGTGGATAATTCAAACAATACAGGTGGTTTAGTTGGATATCATTCTGGAAAACTTTTAGTTGAACATTGTTATAATGAAGGAAATGTAACAAATACAAAAGGTCAACAAGCTGGCGGGTTATTAGGTAGAGATGCTGTTGCCGAAGGAATTACAACGACAATAGTGGATAGCTATAATAAAGGAAACGTTACTAGTAATAAAGAAGAATTGGTAGATGGTGGCGATGGTAATAACATATTTGTGGGTGGATTAATAGGAATAATATATAGTACAGTATCAATAGACGAAAGTTATAATGAAGGAAAGGTGCAAAATCTAAAATTGGACTATTCTAGGGGGTATGCATTATGTGTTGGGGGACTAGTAGGGGAGGCGATGAGCGATACTGTTATAAAAAATTCATATAATCTTGGAGCTATCTTAAATGGAACAAAAATGGGTGGAATTATAGCCTTAGAAGGTGGAAACATGATTGTAGATAAATGTTATAATTCTGGAGAGATCTCTGCTAATGAAAAACTTGTTTTTTTAGAGACAGCTACTGTCTTAGGTGGTATTATGGGTGCAACTAATGGAGCTGGTGAATCTACTATATTTATATTAAATTCATATAATACTGGAAATATTGATAATAAAGCACCTCTAAAGTCAGCATCAACTGCTTCAGGTATTATGGCTAATAATGCAGGAGAATTTTATTTAATCAATTCATATAACAAAGGTAATGTAAATAGTTTATTTAGTTCTAATGGACTTGTATACACGAGTAATAATTGCCATATATATAATTCATATAATATTGGAGAAATAACGAGTTCTACGGAATTTAAATATGGAATAGGTGATATTCGAACAAATGGTGCAATGGATGGAGAATATATATATTATTTGGATAATGTGGAAAATGGGACAGAACATGGAGTTGTTGGACAAAAAATGACAGCAATTGCTATGAAAGATGACAGCTTTGTAAAACAATTAAATGATAATATAAAAAATATAAATCTAACTGAGATAAGCTCTAGCTTAAGTGAATATAAATTAGTAAATTGGAAGAAAGGGGACAATGGATATCCAATATTTCAATAGGATTTTATAAAAAAAGCAAAAATATTGATAATATAAAATCTAAAAGTGTGTGTAAATTTCTATTTTTAAATTTACACACTATATAGGTTCTTTGTCAACTAACTTGACAAAGAACCACTATATAATACACTATCTATCTCAAGATCAATTTCTTGTCGTATTCTCAACTAACCTTTCCGAACTCTCCGGCAGTTTCCCTCTCCAAGTCCATCATAAAGTTTGTCATACTCTCCGCTCCACTTTTCTTCGATTCCATTTATTTTCTTAATTTTCTTTACTGTGACGTTTGAACTTAGAGAAACTACAGGGCGAACAGCCAGCTGAGTTGACATAAAAAGTCCTGTTGACAAGAACGCCACTGAGGCGCCATTACTAGCCTCGTTAGCCGATACACCACCAATTCCAAAGGAAGCAGCTAAGTTTGAAATGGTACCTACACCAGGAGACGCCAGCCAGTATGATTTTAGATAATTTTCTTCTTCTGTTGTTCCGTCAAAAATCATTTTCGTTATTATTTCTTCATCTGCTGGTTTTTCTATACCATATGCAGTTCCTGGTACTTCATCAGTAACTTTCTTTTTTGTTAGTTTGCTACTATATTTACCGTTTTCTGGATATTTGTCTAATAAGTAATTCTCTGGTGCATAATCTCCTTCTTTATATACATAGCTTTGTTTGAAAAAGTTTCCCACCATAGGGTATTCTTCTCCATCCTTATATGCTTTGCCTTCTTCTTCATTTATTGTTATTCCGTAGAGCTCTTGTTACATCTTCCATTGTCATACTTCTCACTTCATCTGCTAAATCATTTTTGTATATGTTACATATTTTATTTAATGTTTCTTTACCGTTAAACCAAGCTTCTGCTCCCCCTAATGCTAAATATGGACCTCTTTCAGGTTCTGTTTCTGTATCTCTTTTTATTGGACTTCCACTTATTAATAATAAATTATCTCCTTCTTCATCTAATCCTAGTACTCTCCATGTCGTATTTCCATCAACTTTATATGTTTGCTCATTACTATATCCTGTTTCTTCTTGTCCTACTGTTACTGTTCCTGAGCTTGGATTTTGATAATTTACATAGTCTCCTACTTTTAGTTCTCCTGATTTAAATGCTTCTACTATTGTTTTTGCTTCTTTATCTTCTATACTTATTGTTCTACTTCCTATTGTTATTTCTTCTCCATTTAATAAGCTTTGATATTCATCTTCGGTTAAAAGTTTTTTGTTTTTTAATTCCCCTAGAAATTCTTCGTTACTTTTATTAGTTCCTCCTGTTAATTTATTTGCCTGCTTTTCTGTTTCCCATAACTTAATACTCTCATCTACTTTTGCTCCTCTTGATTCATCCCTTGCTCTTGTTGCTTGTGTAATTATTCCATTTTCTGATAATGCAATATTTAATGTTATACCAGCTAGTATTAATAGTATTATTATTGTTACAACTAGTGCAATAAGAGTAATACCATTAATATTACTTTTTAAATTTTTCATAATTTTGAATCCTTTCTTGTCTTTTGTAAAAGACATATATATTATGTAATATTAAGAACAAATTTAAACAACAAAAAGACTATTTTTGCTTATACATTTTTGA
>CANQPA010000062.1 GCA_947625635.1 uncultured Bacilli bacterium | reverse complement strand
TCTGCGGCCCCTGCCAGGTTGCGAGCGGCATCGGCCTGCAGGTCTTCATGACCGGCCGCGGCACACCGTACGGACTGGACATCAGCCCCGTCATCAAAGTCTGCAGCCGCAATGAGCTCAAGGCACACTGGTTTGACATGATCGACATCTCCGCCGGCGCGGTGGCGACCGGGGAGGCCACGATCGCGGATGTCGGAACCGAGATCTTCAACATGATACTCGATGTCGCAAGCGGAGTGAAGGCCCCGTGCAGCGACCAGTACGGCTTCCACAACGACATGTGCATCTTCAATCCGGCGCCGATTACGTGATAAAAACAAAAATACAATTTCAGGATGTGGTTTCCTGAACGCAAAAATGGAGCTAGGAACAGCTCCATTTTTTCAGTTCTTCGTTGTTCATTACTCATCAAATGACTTCATTTAGATGATATCTCAGATTTTTTCTGGGCAGGGCAATAACCATTCTGACTCTTTTATTTTAAATATATCACACTTTTCTTGCAACTATCACAATAATTCCACGTATTCTTTAAAATAATACTTTCATGCTACGAATCTCATCATTTTTCAGTGTAAACTTCAGATAGATTTTCAGCTTTTATATTAAAATTCAATTACCTAACGCAAAGAAGTTAAACCAATTTACAGATCATAACATAACTTATTTCATTTAGATATACTACTCCGAAATCCCTACTATCATAACTATCATTAGGATTATCCCCTAATACAAAAAATTCATTTTTGTTAATCTTCATCACCATATCGTTGGTTTTACAGTAGTAATTTGAAAGCAAGGTATTATTAATGTATAATCTTCTGTTACTGATTTTTACAATGTCACCCTCTCTTGCAATTATACGTTTTATCATTGTATAATCTTTTTTAAATGTAACAATGTCACCAGTTTTAATACATTTCATCTTTTTTCCAAGTAAGATATTTCCCTGTTCTAAAGTAGGATACATAGAATTTCCCCTTACTATAATGAAATGAAATGTAAATAATAAATATAATAACAGGGCTATGCTAACAAATGAAAGAGCAATTTTTATAATTGTATTATTCTTCTTGCACATTTCGATACCTCTAAATCATGTGTCACTACAATAACTGTTTTTCCAGATTTATTTATTTCTGTTAACATTCTCATAATAGTATCTCTATTATCTCTATCAAGACTTCCTGTTGGTTCATCAGCCAAAATGATATCAGAGGGTTTAAGAAGTATTCTAGCCATAGCCACACGTTGCTGCTCTCCTCCACTAAGCTGATATATTTTTTTAGATAAAAAATCTTCTAATCCTACTTTATACATAGCTTCTTTAATCAAACGTAATTCTTCTTTTTTTGAATAATGGCTAAAATGAGTCGCTAATTTTAGATTATCAATAACTGTCCAATCATCAATAAGAGCATAATTTTGAAATAAATATGAAATGCTGTTCCTGAGTAATTTTCTTCCTAATATATTATTTATTCTAGGATTTTTTACTCCATGAATGATTAAATCACCTTTATCCATAACATCTATCATACCAATAATGTTCAATAAAGTACTTTTACCAGAACCACTTTTACCAATAACAGCAACAAATTCCCCTTCATTGATAGAAAGATTATAATTTTCAAACAAAGATATATTATTATATGATTTATTCATATCAATAAGTTCGATTACTGGCATTTTTATATTTCTTCTCCTTTCAAGATACCGCATATTCTCATAGTCCTAAACCTTTTCCATACAATTGTAAAAATAATAATAATGATAATTTCATACATTATTGATAATATAAATGTTCTTACGTTCATATCAAAAATCAAAAAATAAATAAAGCAAATTATAATACATTCCAAAAAGAAGTCTATCAAAATATGTATGTCTTTAAATCCAAGTAAATATTTAAGGATTATTTTTTTCTTTTCAACATCAAAATATATTATCGCATAAAAAATAGCAATTGAGACAAAAGACAATAAATAAAAAATCAAGTTGAAAGAAAATTCATATAACGTAATATCAGCATTTTCAATTTCCTCACCATACAATTCAGATACTGATTTAATATTAGATACTATAGATCTAGTTGCTGTATCGACTAATAAATCATTAAGAGATTTTTTTTGATCATAAACGAAGAAAGAATCGCTCTCCATCATTATTAAAGGTGATATACCTAAAGTAACCGGATTATCTATAACTAAAATTATAGGTTTCCTAACATACCCATTCCAATTATTAGGTAATGGTGAAAAAACGGGAAATGTCTTTTCAAAATAATAATATCTTAGCTCAGCCTCTGGAATACTAATTTTACACTGATTTACTTGTTCTTCATCAATGCCAGATGGAATAAATATAATTTTACCATTCTTTAAATCCTTGAAACTTTCTTCTGATATATATTTATAGTTCAGCAAAAGATTAATATATCTTTTATTAACAATCAAAACTGGAGAATTTCTTTTATTATCATTTTCCTCTATATAACAAAAAACTATTTTATTCTCATCGTATAAAATATTATATAATTGCTCACATCTTGCATTAAAATCTTTAAAAAAATTGTCGACATCTCTGCTCGATTCATTAAAACAAAGCGAATATAATTTTTCAATTTTAAAGTTCCTTTTAAATTCTTTCATTTCTTTTACCTGTTTAAACATTGTAATAGAATTATTTGAATAATAAATACATAAAACATATGCAGCTGCTATCATAAAAAAAGATACAATTTTAATTGATAACAAATTTTTCTTCCCTTTAATATTAGATGCATGATTTATAAATAAAACTATAAGCGAAGGAACTATAATACATATTATCATCAATACACAATCTAATAATGTTGAAGGCAATGAATAAAGGAAAAACCGTATACCACAATTTTGAAAAATTTCAAATAAAAATACCAAAACAGTTTCAAATGAAATCATTGATAAAATAGTACACCAAATAGTTGATTGTAACTCCGAAGTGATAACATTTATATTACTATATCCATTGAGTTTATATATAATAATTTTCTTTGAATTATATACACATAATATAAATATGGAGAAACCTAGAAAGAAAAACATTAAAATCTGGGATTTAGACCATGTTTGTTTTGTGAACACAAGCTCATCAGCAAGGTCAAAAATCGAAATCTCTAAATTATTAGATCTTAAAAGTGAAATAATTTCTTTTGATTTTTCTTTCTCTATATAATATTTAGTAGGGATATCCATTTCCTTCGATTTGAAATTGCTCAAATCATATATATCTATTCTACATAATATAGAAGGAATTATAAGCTTGTAAATATTTCTAGTAAATTTATAATTCGATGCTGCAGTAATTTCATTTGTTAGTTTATTCTTATGTTCACCAATAGCTATAATTTTTTCAACGTTTGTTGAATAAATTGAATAATGAATAATATTTGCACTAATAAAATCTGTAAACTCACCAAATATAAATGAATTTTCTTTTTTCGAAACATCCTTCAAAATTTTTAAAATGTCATTACTTTTAGAAGGCTCATAATTATCAATATTAATGCATATTGTGTTTTTATGTACGCAATTTACAAAATCAAAATTAAAATCAATAACTTGGCAAAACAAAAACCAAATCCAGCACAAAACAATTATAATCCTGCATACTTTTTTCATAAAATTTTCCCTCTAAATTTTGCTTTTGTGATTTTCCTTATAACCCTCTATTCATAAAAGCATTGCTTTTTGTATCATGATAACTAACAAAATGAACAATACTGAATTTTTATTTTGAATTTAAATCTCTTTTTCATATAATAACGGTATAAATTAACTCGTTGTACCAGTTAAAAATTAATATAGAAAAACTTCAACCGGATATGCTATCCTGTTTGTATCCACACAAAACCGAAAGGAGGCATATCCATGTTGAAGTTTCAAGACGATTATACCACCCTTGTGGAAACTTTTGAAGACTTTATTTTACTTACATTTACTATAATTGATGA
>CANQPA010000061.1 GCA_947625635.1 uncultured Bacilli bacterium | reverse complement strand
TAGCAACGGAAGATTATATAAATTCTTTCGTTATTGGAAGAAAAGTTGTAGATAACTACGACACTCGCTCCATTATGATAATTACTCACACTCTGTGAGTTTTCTTTTTTATGTTTGAAAGTGCATAAGAAAAAATTAATAAAAAATTTGTAATTGATCAATTAGAGAGTGAAGTTGTAAAGAAATATTTGCTTCTTATGTAAAGGAAAACTTTGTTTGTAGTATTGCTACAAACTCAAATGAGCTAAAAGTCTTAAATAGGAATTGGTGAACAACTAATGTTATGTAATTATATTTATGTAGGAAATTATCAACATCTAAGATAAATTAAAGATGAGGAAGTTCTATTTTTGAAAATGTTTTCTTGCTATTATTGATAAAGAAATATTCAAAAAAACACAAAAAGAAAAAATTAAACATAATAGTAGTATTAAAAAGTAACTATGATTAAATTTGATGGTATTTATACATAAAATAATTTATATTATTCTGCTAATATCTTTTTTTAAATAAATAATATTTTCTTTAGATAAATTCAATGTATTTCTATTGATTTTTTTAATTTCATTATTTGATATTTTTTTTATTAAAACATTTGATTTTAAATTGTTTTTAGATTTTTCATCAATTACTATACACATGTTAGGAGAAATAGGAAATACTAAATATATATTATTATCCAAATGATAGATAGGATTATCAGAAGTTATAAATTCCATATTTTGGTTGTAAAGTATATACATTTGAAAATCTTTGTTTTTAAAATAATTAATAATAAGATTAACCATATTATATTGAAATTTAACTTTGTTGTTTTTAAATGAAATAAATTTATAAAGTTCTAATAACCAATATTCTATAGATTGACTATCATTATTTTTTTTATCCTTAAACTTATATACATTTTCAATGTTGTCGTAAATTTTTTTGAATTTATCTCTTTGACGAACTATTTGTATACTGATAAATTCTATTATATAATCATAATATTCATAAATATCTATAGATTTAGAAGTATTAGTAACATTTTCATTTAAGAAATCTATAAACAATTTCCAATCGTTTTCATATTTTTTATTGAAAAAATCTTCTATAGTTGTTGCAATATTTCTTTTCCAATATTCATTTATATAATTTTTTAATTTTGTAATACGAACTGGGAAACCTTGTTTTGTAAATACTTCAATACTATCTTCTCTATATATTTTATTAATCATGACTCTTAAAGCACTTTTTGTTAATTTAGTTTTCTTATACAAAATATCATAACTTTTATCTAATTCAATATATAAGTCATCATATAAATCTTGGTAAATGTAAGAACTGCATTTTTCGTAACTTAAAATGTATTCATTATGTGAAGCAAATAGTGTATTAGACATACTATTCAAATTTTTATTCTTGGGTATTAATAATTTTTTATTAAAAACATAAGTGCTATTCGTATTTTCGTTTTTCCATGATTTTAAATAAGTTTCTGGAATTATATGTGCTATCATAAAAATCACCTACAAACATTATAACATTTCTGTCAAAATATGGTATAATAAAAAATTAAATAGGTGGTGATAATATGGGGACTTCTACTAGAAGAACATATGAAAGCGCAAGAAAAAAGATTAATAATTTAATATCATCCAATGATAAAATAGATATTGGTAAATTAAATAAAATCATATCGGAAGTTATGTATCCCAAAAATGGAAATAGTAAAATGACTAAAAATATTTGTAATTCTATTAGTAGTACTGAATTTTGTTCAAGTGTTTCAAATATTATAAAAATATCTCATACAATAAAAAAATATGGTGCATCAGGTCTGGGAATCTTAGGTTATCAAAATAAAAATAATTATGAAAAAGTTCAGTTGTTAGCAGATATAATATGTGATAATGAAGATCCTATTTTAAAACAAACTATAATTGAAGTATTAAGTTATCCAGCCGAATCTCCTGAGCTAAATTTGATAGATGCAATAAAATGCATATTTACAATGGTTAGAGTATTTTTGCGTGATAATATAGAGTCTTTTATTTATGAAGAAGCAGCTTCAAAAGATCAAAACTTTGATGATGAAAAACTTCAAAAAGAGATAGATGATGAATTAAATAGGCAAATAGGACTTACTATAAATATAGATGAGCAAAATGAAATATTAAATAATTACGATAATATTTCATTTTTAAAGAAAAAATTTGGAAATTTAGGTAAAAATCTTCTAGAAAATATTTGGGGGTAATTTATGAATGTCTTTTATGAAGAAAAACATTGTAGTCCATACGAATTACACTTTAATGAAGATAATATGGATTATATTCATCATTACGATAATAGTATTGTACTAGATGTAATTGATACTTTTTATAGTGTTTGCTATCTCGATTTTTATACAAAAAGAAATGAAAATAATGATAATTCTAAACTTTTATCTATTGAAATTCCAGTGAATAACAAAACCAAATTAGATAAAATTAAACCTGAATTAAATTCGTTAATACAATTTATGACTAATGGAGAAAAGTTTAATATATCGTTTATAGAGAATTTAGAGAAAAAGGAAATAATAGTACCAGACAAATTGCCGTTAGGAGTTAACTATAATAGTATTGCTTTACTTTCTGGTGGTCTTGATGCTCTAGCGGGAGCTAGTCAAGAAAGTAATAATAAAACATTATTTATAACATATTCTACAAATAAAATTGAAGGAAATAAATCAATTAATTCATATAATAATTATATAAGAAATTATTGTCCTAATTCATCTCATATAATAATACCAAAAATTAGTCTAAAAAGAAAAAAACAACTAACTCAAAGAACTAGATCATTGGCTTTCATAGCAAGTTGTTTATTATATGCCGATCATTTCAAAATCAAGGAAATAAAAATTTATGAAAATGGAATTATGACTTTAAATCCTGTTTTCTATTTTAGAAGAAGAGTAACTAGGACGACTCATCCAAAAACTTTATATTTAGTAAATGAAATTTTAAAAAAATTAAAAATTGACATTAAAGTTGTTAACCCTTTTAATTATATGACAAAGGCAGAAGTTTTGGATTTAATACCTAATGAGTGGAACAATTTAATTTTTCAAACAAAAACGTGTTCTAAGATGCCAGGAACTAAAGCTTTTTATAATAGGAATGGTTTAGGAATAAATCATTGTGGAATATGCACAGCTTGTATATTAAGACAAATTTCTATACTTAATTCAACAAAAAGAGGATTAGATGCCAAATATATGACAACTGAAACTATTTTAAGTGAAGAAAAAATGTTAAAAATTGAAAACCAATATGCTTATAATAAATCTCAAAAATATATAAAATCATTGACACGATACAAGTATATAGAGAAAAAATCATTAGTAGATTATTATAAAATATTTGCAAAAAAGATTGATAATGGTGAAATATATAATTACCTTTATTTAAATCCAAATTATTTTAGAGAAACTCCTGATTATTTGGAAAAATATGATAAATTATTAAAAAAATTTAAAAAGGAGATTGAAAATTATATTAATAATCTTGAATAAATTAATAAAAAAAATGTATGTAGTTATTTTATCAAGTGATTATGAATTTAATTTATTAGGTGTTCATAACTTAACGAATAATTGCTCTATATTACATTTTAGTTGAACTTTTTAGTTCGATTTTTAATGCAAAAATGATATGTGGTCGAAAAGTGGTCGAAAAGCGGTCGGATACATTGATAATATTTTTTATTTTGTATATAATATAATTGGTGATAAAAATGTATAAAGAAGATCAAAAGACTGAATTAAAAGTTGAATTAACAAAAAATATAAAGAAAGAAGTAGTTGCTTTTGCTAATTCTAATGATGGAACGATTTATATAGGTATTGATGATAATGGTAATATCGTTGGATTAAAAAATGCTGAAAAAGATTTAGAAGCATTAAGCGGAATGATTCGTGAAGGTATATGCTCTGATTTAACCCTTTACACAAAGATATATATTAAAAATATAGAAAATAAAGATATTATTATAATAAAAGTTAGTGAGGCTCCAAACAAGCCATATTATTTAAAAGAAAAAGGTTTAAAATCATCAGGTGTATACCTAAGACATGGTAATGTTTCAGTTCAAGCTAGTGAAGAAGTTATCAAAAAAATGTTATTAGAAAGCAATAGCAGTTCATT
>CANQPA010000060.1 GCA_947625635.1 uncultured Bacilli bacterium | reverse complement strand
ACCAACTTCTTTTGAAATTGGCACTTATTTATTTTAAGTCTAAACTTTTAAGAGTTCGGACAGATTTCCAACTGGAGGGCCTAGTCGGATTTGAACCAACGATCAGGGAGTTGCAGTCCCACGCCTTACCACTTGGCTATAGACCCGTTTCGTACTTCTATAGTATAACAAAAATATATTTATTTTTCAATATATTTTATGATAAAAGTTTTTTGTTGTGAAAATTTTTTGAAATTTGTTGACAAAAAAAATTCTATGTAATATATTTAATGTACGTGTTTATTAAAAAATTATAATCAAATTAAATTTAATTGTATATACTATAGAGGTGGTTAAATGTCTAAATTATTACAAAAATTGAATAAAAAAGACGTGTTTTTTATGTTAATTTGTTTTTGTTTAATAGTTTTTCAAGTTTGGTTAGAGTTAAAACTTCCTGATTATATGAGTAATATAACTAGGCTTGTACAAACAACTACAAATAATATGGGTGAGATTTTAATTCAAGGCGGATACATGATGATGTGTGCTCTTGCAAGTTTAATTTCAGCAATAATAGTTGGATATTTCGCATCTAAAATAGCTGCTGATTTCTCACTTAACTTAAGAAGTAGAATATTTAGAAAAGTAGAAGACTTTTCTATGGCAGAAATTAAAAAATTTCAAACAAGTAGTTTAATTACTAGAACTACAAATGATGTAACACAAATAGAAATGTTTATAGCTATGGGACTTCAATTATTGATAAGAGCACCTATCATGGCTATTTGGGCAGTTACTAAAATACTTAATAAAAATTTAGAGTGGAGTATACTTACAGGAGTAGGAGTTGTAATACTTTTAACTACTGTAATAACACTTATGATAATAGTTTTACCAAGATTTACAAAGGTGCAAAAATTAACTGATAAAGTAAATGGTGTAACTCGTGAAAATTTAACAGGTATTAGAGTTATTAGAGCATTTAATGCTGAAAAATTTGAAGAAGATAGATTTGCCGAGGTTAATGATGACTTAACTAAAACACAGATGTTTAATCAAAAATGTTTTGCGATTATGCAACCAATTATGAATATAGTTATGCACTTCTTATCACTTGGAATATATTTTATTGGAGCATTCTTGATAAGTGCTGCAAGTATGGCTGATAAAATAAGTCTATTTAGTAATATGATAGTGTTCACAAGCTATGGAATGCAGGTAATAATGTCATTTTTAATGCTTGCCATGATATTTATGATATGGCCAAGAGCTCAAGTATCCGCTCGTCGTATCAATGAAGTTTTAGAAGAAGAACCTAGTATAACTAGTGGCAATTTTGATGGAGATACTAAAGAAATAGGAACAGTTGAATTTAAAAATGTTTCATTTAAATATCCAGATGCAGATGAATATTTACTTAAAAATATTTCATTTAAAGTTAATAAAGGTGAAACTATTGCATTTATAGGTTCAACAGGATCAGGTAAAAGTAGCCTTATAAACCTTGTTCCAAGATTTTATGATGCAACTGATGGAGAGATTTTAGTAGATGGAGTTAATGTAAAAGATTATAAGCTAGAAGCTTTACATAATAAAATAGGTTATGTACCGCAAAAAGCTGTAATGTTTACAGGAAGTGTTATTGATAATGTATCATATGGATTTAATGGACGTAAAAAAGCAAGTTTAAAAGAAGTTAAAAAGGCTATTGAAATCGCACAAGGCAAGGAATTTGTAGAAAAGATGGATAAAAAATATGAATCGCATATAGCTAGAGGTGGTACTAACGTGTCTGGAGGTCAAAAACAACGTCTAGCCATTGCGCGTGCGATAGCTAGAAATCCTGAAATATATATATTTGATGATTCTTTTTCAGCGCTAGACTATAAAACAGATTTAACTTTAAGAAAAGAATTAAAAAAACATACTAAGGATGCTACAAGTATGATAGTTGCTCAAAGAATAGGGACTATTATAAATGCTGATAAGATAGTTGTACTTGATAAAGGTGAATGTGTTGGAATAGGACGACATAAAGACTTACTTAAAAGTTGTGAAGTTTATAAAGAAATAGCCTTATCACAACTTTCAAAGGAGGAATTAGAACATGCCTAGACACGGTAGGGGAGTTCCTGAAAAATCAAGAGATTTTAAAGGATCAATGAAAAGATTATTACGTAATTTAAGAGAATGGAAATTTTTAATGATATTATCTTTAGTACTTGCTATGATAAGTGCAGTACTAGCTTTAATAGGACCTAACAAACTATCTGATTTAGCAGATGAGATAACACTTGGACTTCAACCTAATTTAACAGAAGAATCTATTAATGAAGTTATGCAAAGTAAAGAGATAACTAGTGAAGAAAAAATGGAATTTTCTAAATTTTTAGAAAAAGCTAAAAGTGAAAAAGATTCTGATAAATTAATCGCTGATTTTGATGCACTACCAAAAAGTGTATATGAAATAGTTAAGCCAAAGATAAATATGGATAAAGTATTTGCGCTTTCTATATTTCTTGCTAGTATATATGTTATAAGTGCTTTGTTTAGTTATATACAATCACTTTCAATGACTAGTGTTTCAAATAATTTTGCTAAAAGATTAAGAGGTAACATAAGTCATAAAATAAATAAGTTACCACTTAAGTATTTTGATAGTCATGAAACTGGAGATGTTTTATCTAGAGTAACAAATGATGTAGATACAGTTGCTCAAAATTTAAATCACAGTTTAGTTTCGCTTGTTACAAGTATAACACTTTTTTTAGGATCTATACTTATGATGTTTATAACTAACTGGATAATGGCTATAACTGCAATACTAGCTAGTTTAATTGGATTTAGTGTAATGGGAGTAATACTTGGTAAGTCTCAAAAATATTTTATTAGAAGACAAAAAGAACTTGGTAATTTAAATGGACATATAGAAGAAATCTATTCAGGACATAATGTTGTAAAAGCATATAATGGAAAGATAAGCGCAAATGAAGAATTTGATAAATTAAACGATAATTTATATGACTGTAATAGAAAAAGTCAATTTTTATCAGGTATGATGCAACCTATTATGATGTTTGTAGGTAATCTTGGATATGTTGCTGTATGTGTTGTAGGGGCATTACTTGTTAGTAATAACCTAATATCTTTTGGAGTTATAGTAGCTTTCATTATATATGTTAGATTGTTTACAAATCCACTTTCTCAAATAGCACAGTCAATGACTTCACTACAATCTACTGCAGCTGCAAGTGAAAGAGTTTTTGATTTTTTAGATGAAGAGGAAATGCCTAAAGAAAATATTACTAAATACTTAGATAAATCTAAAGTAAAAGGTGAAATAGAATTTAAAAATGTTAAGTTTGGATATGATAAAAATAGAACTATAATAAATAATTTTAGTGCGAAAGCACTTCCTGGTGAAAAAATTGCAATAGTAGGTCCAACAGGAGCTGGTAAGACTACTATGGTAAACTTACTTATGAAGTTTTATGATATCAAAGATGGTGATATTTTAATTGATGGGGTTTCTATTAAAGAATTATCAAGAGAAAATATACACGATTTATTCGTTATGGTTTTGCAAGATACATGGCTTTTTGATGGAACAGTTAAAGAGAATTTGAAATTTAATAAATTAGATATATCAGATGAAGAGATTATGGAAGCTTGTAAAACAGTTGGAGTTGATCACTTTATTAAAACTTTATCTGGTGGTCTTAATTCTAATATTGATGATAGTGATTCAGTAAGTCAGGGTCAAAAACAACTTATGACAATTGCTCGTGGAATGCTTGAAAATGCACCATTCTTAATACTTGATGAAGCAACATCTAATGTAGATACTAGAACAGAGGAATTAGTACAAAAAGCAATGGATAAATTAACACGTGGCAAAACATCGTTTATAATTGCACATAGATTATCTACGATAAAAAATGCTGATTTAATTTTAGTGATGAAAGATGGAAATATAATAGAGCAGGGAACACACGATGCATTACTCAAAAAAAATGGATTCTATGCTGAGTTGTATAATTCGCAATTTGATACTTTAACCTAAATTTAGTATTTACAAAATAAAAAAAATAGTGTATATTATATATGCACTATCTAATGCAGGTGTAGTACAATGGTTAGTATATAGCCTTGCCAAGGCTAGGATGCCGGTTCGATCCCGGTCACTTGCTCCAATGACGAATCTGTTCGAACTTTTCGGACATTCAAATATATTTCATCTCTAAATTGAGATGATTTTTTATTTTTATAATAAATTCCCACAGGATTATTTTGATATATTTGTCAAAATTCCTAGAGGTATTTCCTTGTGTTAATGACACATCATTATTTCCGTTATTTTCTTTGCTATCATCAATTAAGTTTTTTTTAAACTCTGTACCTGTTTTTAAAATAAATCTAATTATATTAGTATTGTGTGTACCATCTT
>CANQPA010000059.1 GCA_947625635.1 uncultured Bacilli bacterium | reverse complement strand
ACTGCTCTAATGTATAAATCTGCACTAGCTTCTAATGATTTTTCTTTAGAACTTTCTATTATATTTAAAATTATTGGCGTTGCTATTAATGCGATAATGGCTAGTATTACGATTACTGCAAGTAATTCTATTAATGTAAATCCTTTCTTCATTATACTACCTCTACTTTCTTTTTTATTATATCATTACCCCTATCCCTAGTCAATAAAATCAACATATAAAATACAATAGTAAAATTATAAAAGAAAGCTATACAATCTCTTGTATAGCTAAAAATAATATTATTTATTAACTTTTGGCTTTTCAATCTTAAAATCTATTATTAATTTTATATCTTACAATGACAAATATGAACGTAATTATCATCAAGTCTAAAATATCAATTATTTTAATATTACAAGATCATTTAATTTATCCGTATATATTTCACTATTATCATTAACCAAATATATAACTTTAATTTTTAAATTTATTTAGCTTGATACCAGTCAGAACCATATTCTATATCAACCAAAAAAGGTACATCAAGTTGTTCTACTTTCTCCATTACTTCTTTCATAAGCGTTTTAACTGTTTCAAATTCATCTTTTCTACAATCAACAACTAATTCGTCGTGTACTTGTACAAGAATTTTACTTTTTAAGTTATTTTTGTTAAATTCATCATATAAATTCACCATAGCAATTTTAATTATATCTGCCGCTGTACCTTGAATAGGTGTATTAAGTGCTATTCTTTCTGCAGCATTTTTTATCAAATGGTTCTTATTTTCAAGCTCGGGTATTGTTCTTATTCTTCCATATAATGTTTTTACATATCCATTTTCATGTGCATTTTTTATAGCAGCATTTTTATATGATTTTATTCCAGGATAAGTTTCATAATAATCATTTATAAATTTAGTTGCAGTCTTTGCATCTATGTGTAAATTTTCGGAAAGTCCAAACCCACTTATCCCATAAATTATTCCAAAATTTACTGCTTTTGCAACCCTTCTCATATCTTTTGTAACCGCTTCAATTGGTACTTTAAAAATATCACTTGCTGTTTTTGTATGTACATCTACACCATTTTTAAATGCATCTTTAAGAGCCTGTACATCCGCCATTGCTGAAAATATTCTAAGCTCTATTTGTGAATAATCTGCACTTACAATCAAAGAATCTTCACTTGGTACAAATGCTTTTCTTATTAACCTTCCATATTCATTTCTTATTGGAATATTTTGGAGGTTCGGTTCAATACTAGAAAGCCTGCCTGTTCTTGTAAGAGTTTGAGTATATATTGTATGTATTTTCCCATCTTCATATATAAAATTAAGTAGGCCCTCAACATATGTTGTATATAATTTAGTTATCAATCTGTATTCTAATATCAAATTTATAATTGGATGTTTATCTTTTAATCTTTCAAGCACATCTGCCGCTGTCGAATAACCTTTCTTGCCTTTTTTTGATTTATGTGGTAAACCTAACTTATCAAATAATATCTCACCTAATTGTTGTGGTGATGCTATATTGAATTCTTTACCTGCATAATTATATATATCCTTAGTAAGCAATTCCATTTTTATTTTTAGTTCTTCACCCATATTTATTAATCTTTGTTTGTCAACTTTAAATCCAGTGTATTCCATATCAGCTAAGACCTTACTAAGAGGAAGTTCTATATTTTTAAACAGATTATACATTCCTTTATTCTTTAAACTATCTAAAAGTTTTTCTTTCGTTTCATAAATAAATTTTGCTCTACCAACACAAACTTCTCTTATATCTAAGTTTTCCTGTTTTATATTCATTAAAAATGGAAGTTTATATTCAAGTTGACTAGCTAAATGAGCTATATCATCTTTTATACTATATTCAAGTAAATAACAAACTAATGCTGTATCAAATACTACATTTGATATATTAATTCTATTTTTTTTACAAACAACTAGAACTTTTTTATAGTCATATGTGTATAAGTTTACTTTAGTTAAAAATTCAGGATTTTGTTTTAATATATTAGGTGGTATAAAAAATGAATTATTTTTATTATATACACCCATACCTACAATATTTCCTCTATGATAATTAGAATTATCTACCTCAAGATAAATAGCCGTATCTTCCGTTATTTTTATTTCATCTAAATTCTCTATAACTTTAAATTTTACATCATCATGTTCAAACTCTACCTCGTTTTTTATATTTTTAAGAAGTGAATAAAATTCTAATTCTTTATATATATCCGCAAGCTTTGAATTAGGCCCTTGATATTTTATATCCTTAATGTTTATATCCATTGGAACATCTTTGCAAATTGTTGCAATCTCATAACTCATATAAGCATTTGCTTTATCTGAGGCAAGTTTTTCGTGTGTTGCGCCTTTAATACTATCTAAATTTTTATATATTTCATCTAAGGTACCATATTGATGAAGTAATTTTAAAGCTGTTTTTTCTCCAATACCTTTAACTCCAGGAATATTATCACTAGGATCGCCCATCAAAGCCTTTAGATCGATTATATTAATTGGGTTTATTCCCCAATCTTCTTTAAATGATTTTTCATTATATCTTATAAAATCTTTTGATTTCAAAAGCTTCATTTCAACATGTTTTGATATCAACTGTAACAAATCTTTATCACTGCTTACAATTAATCCATCATAATTGTCATCCATGTCACAATACTTTGCAAATGTTCCTATTATATCATCTGCCTCATAATTATCTATTTCATAATACTTTATTCCCATAGCATCAAGCAGTTCTTTTGCAATTGGAAACTGAACTTTTAATTCTTCTGGAGTGGCATCTCTACCATCTTTATAGAAGTCATATTTTTCATGTCTGAATGTTTTTCCTTTATCAAATGCTACTACCATGTATGTAGGTTTTTCTTCAACTAATATTTTATTTATCATATTGGCAAATCCAAATAATCCATTAGTAGGAAACCCTTTAGAATTTTTCATAAAATTACCATTGTAGGCAGTTGCATAAAAACTTCTAAATAATAAATTATTCCCATCTACCATTATTATTTTTTCCATAATATCACCAATAATATTATAACATGGTTTAAGAATTTTTTTATATAATTTTATTTATGTATTATGCATTACTCGTTTTGTATACTAATTAAAGTTCAAAACAAAAAAATTGAAAAATTATTCTCAATTTTCTTTTATTATATATGCATATTCAATTCTTAGTTATCTATTTTTGTAACCTTTTGTACACCGCAATTATAAAACATATTTCCATCGTTAACGATTTCGTTTAGTACCCAACTATCTGATACTAATATACGAGCTAGTCTAGTTGCTCCTTTAAACATGCTATTCATATTGGTTACTTTTGATGTATCAAAACTTCTTAAATCTAACTCTGTTAAGCTAGAACAACCTCTAAACATGTCTGACATAGCGATTACCTCATTAGTTGTAAATTCACTTAAATCTAGTCTGATTAAATTCGAACAAGCTGCAAACATATTTGACATATTAGTTACTTTCGATGTGTCAAAATGACTTACATCTAACTCTGTTAAACTAGAGCAATCATCAAACATTAATGCCATAGTAATTACACTTGATGTATCAAAACGGCTTACATCTAATACTCTTAAATTGGAACAACCTTGAAACATACAATACATGCTTGTCACTTTATTCGTCACAAAATGACTTACGTCTAATACATTCAAACCCAAACAACCTTGAAACATACTTTTCATATTAATTACATCTGATGTATTAAAATGACTTACATCTAATTCACTTAAACTAGAACAACCCTTAAACATATTTTCCATTGTTGTTACTTTTGATGTATCAAAGTTACTAACGTTCAATTCTTTTAGATTAGAACAATTTTGAAACATATTTTCCATATTAGTTACTTTATTTGTCACAAAATGACTTACATCTAACTCTGTTAAACTAGAGCAATCAGAAAACATACCTGCCATATTTTTTACTTCGTCTGTCACAAAATGACTTACATCTAACTTTTTTAGACTAGAACAATTTTGGAACATAAACCGCATATCTGTTACTCCTGATGTATCAAAGTTACTAACGTTCAATTCTTTTAGATTAGAACAGCCTTGAAACATGCCACACATATTAATTACTTTAGAGGTATCAAAATGACTTACATCTAAATCCGTTAAACTTTTACAATTATAAAACATCAAATACATAGTAGTGACCTTTGATGTATCAAAATTATTTACATCTACTTTTGTTAAACTAGAGCAATTATTAAACATATATGACATATCAGTTACTTTACTTGTATCTATTAAATCAAATGTTATATCATTTAATGATTGAAAGTTACTAAACATATTTTTGCTGTTTAAATTTGCTGATATTACATTTTCTGAATATATATATACTGTTCCTTTTTCATCATAATATGCTTTTATTTCCCCTTGTTCTGTTAATGATACATTTTTTAATGACATAAATTGTTCTCTTGTATATCCCTTAGGTAATAGCTCATCTGATAAAAATATTATACTTTTTACTGTATTATCAACTGCATCATATTTTACTGCTGATCCATTTACTAATGTCTTTATCATTGCATTGAATTCTTCTCCTGTTGGTAATGTATCTTCTTGCAGTTTTTTAT
>CANQPA010000058.1 GCA_947625635.1 uncultured Bacilli bacterium | reverse complement strand
GGGATTAGTTAAATGGTATAATAATGGTCTCCAAAACCACTGTTGGGAGTTCGATTCTCTCATCCCCTGCCATTTAGTTAATAAGTAGCAGTGATGCTACTTTTTTTATATTATAGCATGGATATCGATTTAAAAAGAACTCATGAGTGATTCTTTTTAAATCGTTTGTCATGTTGGAAATTATACAGTAAATTTATTACATATCCATAAATCTAGATAAAGGATTTGAAGAATTGATCTCAACTAAGTTAGTTTTTTCTCTAGTGAATTGTTTGGTATCATAATGTCTTTTTCTACAAGCTGTAAGTTCAGTTAAACTATTTTTAGATAAAATACAATTGTCTTCATTTTCATTACTGTTGAAAATACAAAATAATTTAAATGTTAATAATATCATATATAAATTATTCCTTATCTTATTAATCCATTTTTTAATAATTTATTATTTATTAATCTTCAAATAATGTTTGTTGTTCCATATGATTACCTATATTTTCTATGCACAACTCATAGTATTCTTTGTTAAGTTCAAAACCTATTCCTTTATATCCGTTCCTTTTACACCAAATCAATGTTGTTCCGCTCCCTAAAAATGGGTCTAAAATATATTCCTTTTTCTTAGCAAAAGGTTTTATCTCAGCTACTAAATCCAATGGATAAGGCGCAGAATGTTTATAAGTATTTTCTCCTTTATTATTAATCTTAATAACAGGTGATATTTTTACAATTTTACTTTCATCATTTTTACTCTTTCCTTTTTTCAAAACAAACATATGCTCATAGCAATTAACTGGCTTTATATAACCACTAAACAAATTAATAGTTGAATTTCTTTTTGATTGAACTTCTCCTTTATCCCAAATAATATTTCCTGTTAAATTAAACCCAACGATTTCAAAAAATAAACATGAAAGAAATCCTAATTGAATCCTATGCTTTGACATATTAGAATTGACATATATGTTATCTTCTGAAACAATATCTCCAATATTGTACAAATAATATGAATTGTCACTTAAGGTGTAAAAAACTGAAGTTGCATTAATCATCATATCGATTAAATACATGATTAAGTTTTCCCATTGTGAATATTCTCTAGCGTTATAATATGGCGGAGAAGTAATCGCAGCTCCTATTTGACCTGGTAATAGTTTTTCTAAACAGCTAGAAGAATTACCATTTATTATTTCTATTTTAGTTTTTATTTTATCTTTTCCATGAAATTTTTTAACGTTTATCTGTTTTGATAAATTATTAAATAAGTTATAAATAGGTAGTTCATTAAATTTAATTCCACTAGATTTAAAATAAATCTTTGAATTAATGTAATCAATGTTTCTATCAGTTTTAATATTGTGTGGATCAAAGTTAACTAAACAAATATTTTCGTTATCCCATGAATATGCCTTAATTAAATATTCAATATAATTCACATTACTATTAAAGATATCTCTATGCCATTTTTTATATGTGTCGTCATCAATAATATTAGTTTCTTTATTTTCAGATAATTTAAAATATCGATATACGCCATATTCATCAAACCTTTTCCCACGACCAGATTTGCTTCTATCAGGACACTCAGGATTTTTACATTCCCAACTTTTCAGAAACATTTCTGGATATGAATTTCCATTTTGAATGGTTGTCATACAGGAAGGACAAGGAACATTATTTTCATCCAACTCAATCTTTTTAAATAACAATACTTTGGTTTTTAAATCATCACTTAGATAACAATCTTCAAATTTATAACCACAAGATACATTGCGATAAAAGTCTTGTGCAATTTTTTCTGAATCATTTATTTTTCTTTCATTTAAAAATCTTTTTAATTTGTTCATTTGTTTTTCTTTATGAAATGCAAAAAACTTACCATCAAATTGAATAAAATTTTCTGCATAGATACTTAATTTATATATTATTCTCCATGTTATATCATTTTTGTTTTGATCAATAATATTGTTATCAACAACAATTGATAAGTATCTGTAGTTTTCTAAATCTTTATATGTATTAGAAATAAAACTAGTCAATTTATTAAAATCTCGTTCCAATTTATCGAAAAGATTTTGATCTATTCTAATAACTATTAGTGAATATTTCCACTTTTGTCTTTTAACATGATAATACTTAAGCCATTCAATTGTATTATTTTTTACTCGATCGCTTCCAACATCATTGATTCTTTTCGTTAAAGAAGAAATAATGACATCTGAATCATAATTTCTTAGTCTCTTTATAAAATCATTTAGTACTTCATTTAACTGTTCAACATTGTAGTCAAATTTTAGATTATATTTGTTTGGCAAATTATAATAATAAGCTTTTCTAAGCTTATTTCTTTCTATAGAATCAATAATAATACCACATTCTTTTTTTATTTTTTGTAAATCTTTTACAAATAAACTATCGTATTTTCGACTAACATCGAAAATAGCTGAAATTAATAAATTATCTTCAATATTAGTTGGCATTAATTTTTTAATTTCATTTATTTTATTCATTTGTTTTATCCTCTCATTTTTATAGTACATTTAATTCATCAAATACCTTTTTAAATTCTTGTCTTCTATTATAAATATTGTTTTCATATTCAATAAAATCTTTAAGATTATAATTTTGCTGCATCATATTAGATAAATGATATGACCAAAATATATTTGTAGGTCTTGCTGGGGATAAGATACATTGTCTCTCTTCATCCCAATAGAACAATTCATTGTTGATTGCCTCATTGTGAGTAAGATCTACACTTTTATCAGAATTATCTGGTATATTAAAATTTTCAATATTTAATTTTATTAATTGTATTGGATCAGTTAATTGATGATCAACTAACACAACGGATGGATGGGTTAGGCAATACTTGTATAATGAATATTTTTTATCGTTTAAATCATAATTTACTTTTTCCATGATATTCTTTAACTCATTCATTATTTCTTCATATTTTGTTTTTTTATCGCTTTCTAATTCGTTTGGATTAATAGCTTTCATTGCAAAGAAAGATAGAACTAAATCTATATCTCTACAAACTTGTTCATTGGCATATTCACAAGCTGGATTAAATAATGTCATACTATTATTCTTGTGAGTCTCAATAGTATCTTGCTGACCACCTTTAATTGAAACAAATAAAAAACCTTCCCATTTATCATTTCCACAAAGACTACCAGTTCCATCCATAGTTTTCTTAATAGCGTAGTCTTGGTAATTATCTTTATTTATAATAATTGAATTGCCCCTATAGTTAACTTCTGTATTATTTAAAAATAGATTAAAGTACTTTCTTGGAATCTCAGAAGAAGAACTGCCATTTTCAGATCTGAAAGATATCATTGCGGAAACTGTATCGTCGCTTCCAATCCGTTTAATCAATTCTTTAAATACGTCGTTTTTATAATTATTCTCATCAAAATAATCGCCATTAAGTAATTCGACAACAACACCATTTTCACATGTTTCTAGTTGTTTGATTGTTAAATTGTTCTTTTTTACTGCATGCCAAGATATTAGAATTCTATTTGTTCTAGAAGTTCTCTTTTGATAAAGTTCATCTGGAACATTATACTTTCCTGTTTTTCCACAGATGTTTGTCATTTTTTCCTTTATGTTATCACCAAAATCTCCTAAAAAATTAAAGCATTTATTTTTAAGCTTTCTCTTTGATTCAATAGTAAGTAATTCATCAGTATTATTCATTATTTCACTTCCTTATAAACTTAATATAACATAATTATTAAAAAAAGTCTCCTCTTGAGGAGAAAAAAGTTGCAATATAGTTATAAGCTTTTTCATTTC
The DNA here is from genome assembly GCA_947625635.1 of uncultured Bacilli bacterium. Classification (GTDB taxonomy): domain Bacteria; phylum Bacillota_I; class Bacilli_A; order RF39; family UBA660; genus UMGS1613. Next base: position 1,154 of record CANQPA010000058.1, on the reverse strand, counting down.
AGGAGGTTTTGGATGTTCAATATATTTAGAGGACAATAAGATTATTAAAGATAAAATTCTTGAATTAATTAAATGTCTTTTTAATTTGCGTGATGACAAAATAGTTTAAATGTTATAATATAATTATGGTAGGATATTTATGAGTAATGAAATGATAGATTTTATAATAGAGGCTTTAAATATAAAGCAACGAAAACAAAGAATAAATTTTATATATGATCAATCGTGTCATTTAATTGATAAAAAGAATAAGGGAATCAATATCTGTGGTTTTAAAAATAAAAAATGTTATGTTCAAAGAAAATTAAAAAATGGAAAATGTAATGGATGTTGTAGAATGTGTATCTATCAAACAAAAGCTGGATGCCCAACTGAAAATTTTGCTTGTAAATTATTTAATTGTTCCGAAGTGAAGAAACGATATGAAGTAATGGATTACAGAGACTTAAAAATACTGAAAGTATTAAGTTTAAAAAATCAAATCATAATAAAATCAGACTATTTTTCGAAAAGAGAAGATGTGCTAAAAGATTTGTATGCTTACACTTTCACTTTCTCAGCTTTAAGAATTATTTACAGATTAACAAAAAATTTTATCAAATTGAACAGAAAACAGAAAGAAAGCATTTAATACATGGTATAATTATATATAATAATGGCACTTATAATATTGAAAAGTGGTGATAATAATGAACATGGATCAAAAAAATAAAATGATTGAAGATTATATAAATCATATTTCAAGTCAAGTTAATAGTCAGTATAATGGATTGATCGATCATGATAAAATATCTCGTGCCTTAATGATGTTTAAAGATTCTTCTGATGATTTGGAAACAGAGATTATTCCTAAGATAAATGAATTAGTGCAAGAAGTTGTAACGAATTATCTTAAGGCGAAAGAAAAAGAACAAAAAAGTAGAATGCTTAAAAATATAGAGAAAAATATCAATTCGGATTTTTTTATAGAAATGCTGAAAAGAGATTGGGAAGAGACTCATGATATTCAACTATTGGGAAAATTAATTGGTGAATTGTATATTCATCATATTATCAATAAAGATGGTTATGAATTTGAAAATTACATGACAGAAATTGAAAAACTATATTTACAATATAATGATAAACAAATATCTCCACAGCAATTCGAATTG
>CANQPA010000057.1 GCA_947625635.1 uncultured Bacilli bacterium | reverse complement strand
TAGTTAGAAGTAATTATTTTAATAATTATTTAAATATAAAAGAAGATAAAAGTTATTTAATTAAATTTTATGAGAATCTATTATTAGGAAAGAATAATAATTTACATTCACAAGATTTAATAGTTAAAGAGTTGTTTTAGGAGATGTTAGTATGAATGAAAAATTAAGAGAAGAATTAATCAATATTTTGGAGTCTGGAAAAAATATACCAGAAGAATATAAAGAATTTATATTTCCAACAATAAACAATGAATATGAATTATCATATAATGGAAAGATGACAAAGGAAGATATCTTAAGAGGGGAAGATGGTGTGACTGCTTTGCCACTACAAAAAAACAAAACATTTTCAGGGATTTCATATGATAATTGGGAAAATTTACTTGTATTCGGAGATAACTTGCAATTTTTAAAAACAATTTATAAAAATGAAGATAATTTAATAAAAGATAAAATTAAAGGGAAAGTAAAGTTAATTTACATTGATCCTCCGTTTGCAACTGAAGATGAATTTCACAATCAAAGAGGAGCGAAAGCTTATAGTGATAAAATAAAAGGAACTGCATTTATTGAATTTTTACGTAGAAGATTAATATTAGCAAATGAAATACTTGCCGAAAATGGATCAATATTTGTTCATTTAGATTATAGGATGTCGCACTACGTAAAAACAATAATGGATGAAATTTTCGGTAAAAATAATTTGCGAAATGAAATAGTATGGACTTATACAGGACCAGGTTCTCCTAATATGAAACAATTTAATAGAAAACATGATACTATTTTTTGGTATAGTAAAGGAGATAAGTGGATATTTAACAATGATGATATTCGAGAAGAATATAAAGATCCAAATCAAGGATTGAGAAAAGCTTTTGGTGCTAAATATTCACAAGAAGATGTTATAAAAAATCGTAAGAGAGGAAAAATTCCAGAAGATTGGTGGTATATTCCAGTTATAGCTAGGCAAAAAATAGATGGAATTGAACGAACTGGATATCCAACAGAAAAACCATTTAAGTTACTAGAAAAAATTATTAAAGCCACAACAAAAGAAGGAGATATTGTAATGGATTTTTTTGGAGGATCTGGAATGACAGCTTTTGTTTCGGAAAAATTAAATAGAAAATGGATTTTATGTGATATTGGAAAATTGTCTATATTTACTACACAAAGACGTATATTAAATATTAAGAATTCCAAGTCTTTAACAAATAGTAATAACAAATACAATAAAGGATTTCATACATTTTCTACATTGCAGTTAGGTTTATACGATTTAGAAAAAACTTTGAAATTAAAATGGGACGATTATAAAAATTTTGTGTCAGAATTATTTGAATTTGAATTAAAAGAAACCAAAATTTCAGGAATAATCATGGATGGAATCAAACGTAATTATTATGTCAAAATATGGAATTTTAATGAAAATAGTAATTCAAGTATAGACGAAGAATATTTAAAAGTTCTTAATAGTTCATTATACAATAAAATAGATGGAAGAATGTACATAGTAGCACCAAGCAATAGTGTTGACTTTTTAAATGATTATTATGAGATAAATGGCATAAGATATTATTTTTTAAAAATACCTTATCAAATTATAAAAGAACTACATAAGTTGCCTTTTCAAAAAATTAAGCAATCAAAAACTATAAATAATATTAATAATATTGATATGGCAATAGGCTTTCATTTTATGGAACAACCGGATGTTGAAAGTAAAATATATAAGAAAGATAATTCCAATATATTGGAATTATCAAAATTTTATAGTAAAACAACCATTGATGAACATGGAAATGAATATGATAATTTTGATACATTGTCTTCTATATTTATAGATGATAATTATGATGGTAACAACTTTAGGTTGTCAAAAAACTATTTTGCTGATGAATTAAATTACGAAGATGGAAAGATTTGTATAAAACTTAGTAATAATAATTTTAATAAAATAATGGTTATATATACAGATATTTTTGGAAATGAATTTAAAGAAGTTTTTAATGGAGGAAAGAATAATGCAAGATAATTATATGTTTAAAACTGATGATTTAATTTTAAAAGTTAATACTAATTATGATCATAATTATTTAAATATAGAAGCTTGGGAAGATTATATTGATTATTTATGTGGTAATAGATACTATCAATCTGAAGCAATAAAAAATTGTATAATTTATTTTGCTAGTGGAAAATATAATTCTATTGAAGATCTTGTATCAGAAAATTATTCTAAAAATGATATTTTAAAAGAAAAATATACATCATTAGATAATTATATTGATAATTTACAAATAAAAAACAAATTAATTGCGAATATTGATTTAGCAACTGGTACAGGTAAGTCATATGTAATTTTCGGTATAGCACAAATAATGCTAGGACTTGGTTTGGTTGATAAAGTATTAATATTATGCCCATCAATTACTATAGAAGTTGGACTATATGAAAAATTTAAAGAATTAATTAGTAACTCTAATTTGCAAAATTTAGTTCCTGATTGTGCAGTAATTAAAAATCCTCATTTGACAAATGGTAATTATACAGTTAAAACGGGTGATATTTGTATAGAAAATATACATGCTATATATGAAAATACTGGATCTTCAATAGAGTCTAGTTTTAAAAATTGTATGAAAAATATTTTAGTGATAAATGATGAATCTCATCATATATACAATTCCTCTTTAGATAGAGAAATAAAAAAATGGAAAGGATTTTTAATAAATTCGGAATATAATTTTAAGTACATACTTGGTTTAACAGGAACAGCATATATAGAAAATGATTATTTTAATGATGTAATTTATAGATATTCTCTAAGAAAAGCAATAGATGAAAAAATAGTAAAAGATATTAATTATGCTATTAAAGATGACACATCAACTACTAGAGAAAAATTTCAAAAAATATATCAAAATCATTTACGAAATAAAGAAAAATATTCATTAATAAAACCAATAACAATATTTATTTGTGCTAATATTAGTAATGCAACAAATTTAAAAGAAGATTTAATTGATTTTTTGGTTGAGGAAACTGGATTAAATGTAGATTTAATTGAAAAAAAAGTTTTATTAATAACGAGTAAGTCTTCCATGGATGAAAAAATGACATTAAAGAATGTAGATGACATTAATAATGTAGTAGAATGGATAGTTTCTGTATCGATGCTTACAGAAGGATGGGATGTAAAAAATGTTATGCAAATTGTTCCATGGGAAGATAGAGCATTTAATTCTAAATTATTAATTTCTCAAGTATTAGGAAGAGGTTTGAGAATTCCTCCTCAATACTATAATAATACTCCGAGTGTAAAGGTTTTTAATCATGTTTCGTGGAGTAGAAATATTATGAATCTTGTATCAGAAGTTCTTGAATATGAAACTAAATTAAATAGTTCTGTATTAGTAGATGGAGAGAGAAGCAAATATAATTTTATAGTAAAAAATATAAATTATGATAAGAAAGAAGTAGAAGTAGAAAAAGAAACGAAATCAACAACTTTAGATTATTCCAATATTGTAAAAAATGGTATAAAGTTAGAATCTCAAAGCCTTGAAATTGAAAAAGGTACAACTTTTCAATCAATTTACAATTCGAAGGATATTAATGAAATAAATTATGTAATAAGAAGAGAATGTTATACTGTTGATGAAGTAGTTGATAAGATAATTCAAGAATTTAGTGCTAGAGATTGGGAAGGGAAAATACTAAAACTTGGTGAAGATCAATATACTCAAAATAATTTACCAGACAGAAAATTTATTAAACAAATAATTATAGATTCAATGGAGAAGGTTGGAATAACCGATAATTTTTTAACAGAAAAGAATAGAAATCACGTTTTAACAACGTTTGGTACTTTATTAAGAAAAAAGAATAAAACTGTTATTCCAATTTCTAATGATATGATTGTCTTTAGTGTGAATACAAAAGATATTCAAAATCAACATGTATCATTATCTAGTTTAAGAAAAGAAACAAGCGTCTTTTATACAGAAGATTATCAGAATGAATTAGTTGATGAAAACTTAAAGATATTATCAGAATTTCTTGAAGATGATAGTAGACCTGTTAGGGCAACAAAAAATAAAAATTCTTATATTTTTAAAACTCCTATGAATATTGTTTTTGCGACAGGAAAACCTGAAATTGATTTTATAGACAACTTATGTAAACCTGATATTGCAAATTGTGTTGATTCTTGGATTAAATCGAGAGATATGGGATTTTATTCAATAGAATATAGTTGGAAAAAAAATAGTCATCAGATAAAAAATCAATTATTTAATCCTGATTTCTTTATAAAAATGCATAAAGGAAAAAAAATATATTATCTAGTTGTTGAAATAAAGTCTGACGGTGATGATAGCGATGAAAACAAAGCCAAATACAAATATGCTTTAGAACACTTTAGTAATTTAAATGAAATTCTTGGTGAAATAGGTAAAGAAGAAGAATATATATTTCATTTTTTAAGTCCAAATGCTTATCCAGAATTTTTTGATTATATAAAAAATCAAAAAATATTAGATGGACAACAAAAATTTAGATGTGAATTGGAAAATATGTTAGAAGAATAGCCCAAGATATAGATAGTTTTATGAATTTTTGTTATAATTATATTAGGTACTAGGGAAAATACCCAATTAAAACAATAGATATAGTAAATTTCAATTTAAAGAACTGTACAGTTTATCCAATTAAAAAACATTGATACTTAATCCAATGTTTTTATTATAACTAAATATGTCCAGTTCTTTTTTGTATTCAAAATATTAGTGAAAAAAAGAAATATAGAAAATTGTATTAATTTATTTGTATCAACTAGTTTATAAGAAGATGAATAAATAATTTGTATAACAAAGTCATAAAATTAAATGAGGTGGCTTATGTTTAAAATAACAGAAACTTTTAACAAAGATTCTCCTAATATAATAGAATTGGTAACTAACTATATAAAAAGTGTGATTAATAATGAGTAGAATGATGGCGT
>CANQPA010000056.1 GCA_947625635.1 uncultured Bacilli bacterium | reverse complement strand
GAACTATTTTTAGTCCTCCATCTCGATTCATTTATCTTTAGTTTTTGGTTCCACCAACACTACTTGACATTGAACCATTTTCTATAGACCACAATCCTATAAATTAAAATTATTATAAATCATTCAATTTGTTCGTAAATTATATATTAATAAGTCTAAAAACTACCTCTTTTTCTTAAAAAAGAAGGAATTATATCATCTGGATCATCATCTTCATCGTTAGAACTTCTGAAATTAATTTTTGTGCCTGATTCTACAGATCTTTCAGTTCTAAAGTTTTTTTCTGCATTTTTTGTTTCATCTTCAAAACCAGTAGCAATTACTGTAACTATTATCTCATCATTTAAATTTTCATTAATGACTGCTCCGAATATAGTATTCATATCTGTTTTAGCACTATTTCTTATAACATCAGCAGCTTCTTCTACCTCAAATAGTGTTAAGTTATTTCCTCCTGTAACATTTATTATTGCATCAGTTGCCCCATCTATACTTGTCTCAAGTAATGGACTTGATATGGCTTGTTGAGCTGCTTCCGTAGCCCTATTTTCTCCAACCCCTATACCGATTCCAATTAATGCTTTACCACGATTTTCCATGACAGTCTTAACATCGGCAAAATCTAGATTAATAAGACCAGCAACAGCAATTAAATCTGAAATTGATTGAACACCTCGTCTTAGTACATTATCAACTTCTTTGAATGACTCTAAAAGTGGAGTTGATTTGTCAATAATTTCTCTTAACTTATCATTTGGAATTACAATCAAAGTATCTACATTCTTCTTTAATTCTTCAAGACCAATAATTGCTTGATCCATTCTTTTTTTACCCTCGAATGAAAATGGCTTAGTAACAATTCCTACTGTCAATGCACCTAACTCTTGAGCTATATTAGCAATTACAGGAGCGGCACCTGTACCTGTTCCGCCGCCCATACCGCATGTAACAAAAACCATATCAGCTCCAGCTAATGCTTCTTCTAACTCCTTTTTACTTTCTAAAGCGGCTTCTCTACCTATTTCAGGTTTTGCACCAGCACCTCTTCCTCCAGTTAAATTTTCCCCAATCTGAATTTTAGTAGGTGCCTTAGAACAGTTTAAAACTTGTAAATCAGTATTTGCAACTATAAATTCAACACCTTTTACTCCTGATTCTATCATTCGATTAACGGCATTATTTCCACCGCCACCGACTCCAATTACCTTTATTTTAGCAACCTGGTCCATTTCTAATCCAAACATAATTTCCTCCTCTATTCGCTAAAGAAAAAACCAAATATCTTCCATAGCATCGAATCTGATGTGTTATTTTTTTTTGACGTTAAAAACGTCATTTCATATACTTCATCGTCACTTATCATACTATAATCTTTATTTTTTAATTTTAATTTGCTGATAAAATACACTATATTACCTATGCAAGATGAGTACATATTATCTCGTATTCCCAACATTTTAACATTCCCAATATTTGAATTCTCACCAAAAACATCATTGACAACATATTCAAAGTTAGGCATATTACTTGTACCACCTGTTATTATAATATAATCTATTTTTCTGCTTGTCAATACATTTATTTCTTTTTTTACTTCTTCTAGTAGTTCTAAAAGCCTAGACATAACTATTTCAGAAATTTCAAATTGATTAATTTTTAAATGATCGTCGTATGCACTTTTTACTTCAATTATATCATTGACACTAGCATTCTTTTTATGTGCCAAAGCAAATTTAAGTTTTAGTTTAGTAGCAGTAGGTATATCTATTTTATACATGTAAGAAATATCACTATCTATATTCTTACCACCCATATTTATTATACTACTTTTTACCAAAACACTCTTATTATATAAGGAAACGTTAGTAATTTCATGCCCAATATTTACTATTGCAACAACCTTATCATCTATTTCTTTATTATTGAAGGCATACAAATCTCCTATGTTATTCAAAGAAATATCTACAACTTCAATACCCATATTTTCCAAAAGACCAATTACAGAATACACATTTTTTTTAGGTGTTGAAACTAAAACAGCCCTACATCCCAAATTAACTCCCCTAAGCCCCTTAGGGTTTTTAATAAAGGCTTTATCATCTAAACTATAATCAACGGGAAGTATAGTTACTAATTCCCTTGAATTAAAATTTACACTCCTAGCCGCAATTTCTAAAACCTTAATTACATCATCACTAGTAACAATCTTATCATCGTTTTGTATTTTTATATTTCCCTTAATTACCGAATATTCTGCATTAAATGATGGAACAGAAGCAATAACTTTTTTAATCTTTATTCCAATCATTTCCTCTATTTGCTGTATTGCACCTTTTACTGATGAAGTAGCAAGTTCTACATCAGTTATTAATCCTTTTTTTATTCCTTTAGATTTAAAAGATGTTGAAGCAAGTAAATTTAATTTGTTGCGATATAATTCACAAACTACTATCTTTATACTGTTAGAACCAATATCAAGACTTGTATAAATATGCTTCACATTATCATCTCCTAAAACGATATTGTCAATACACTACCGTATACTAATTATAGCATTAACACTTTTATTTGTAAAGTCTTTTTTCAATTGTTATTTTAATAAAATAAATTAAATTTCTTGAACAACGACAACTATCATAGGTTTACTTTCAGTTTCTTTGTAAAAATATTTTCCCAATTTATCCCTTATTTCATTTTTTAATTTTATGTAATCTATATAATTATTTTTAATATTTTCATTTATTACTTGAGAAACTATTTTTTCTGATTCTGTTATTATATTTATATTATCTTTAACGTATATGAATCCTTTAGTTATTATGTTTACTTTATTGATAATAGTCCTTTTTATTTTATCAATATTAGCATTTACTATAACTATTCCACTATCTGATAACATTTCTCTATCTTTTAACACTAAATCTCCAATGTCTCCTGCAGTTTTACCATCTATTAAAATATCATCTACCTTTATTTTCTCATCATTAGACACAAGTTTACCATTTTCAAAAATGGCTACTTCACCATTTAAATTTAATAAAATATTTTCTTTCGGTATATTCAATTTATTAGCTAAAATAGCATTTTCCACCTGATGCCTATATTCTCCAATAACTGGAAAATAATACTTAGGTTGCATCAAATTTATCATTAACATTATATCTTCACTGGACGCATGTGGGGATAAAAATTTTTTAGATAAAATAACAAGTTTTGATCCTACTTTTGCAATTTTATTGAAAACTTTAGTTGACGTTATCTCCGTTCCTTCATATAAAGGAGATAGTATAACTACTGTATCCGTTTCCTTTAAAGTAACAAATCTATCAGAATTTCTGAGGATTCTTTTCAAACTAGAATATGGCTTTTCTCTTTCATTTGATATTATAACTAATATTCCATCATCATTCACATGATTAATAGTCTTAATTTTTTCTTTATCAAAATTTATGTAGTTGAAATCTATACCTTTTAATATTATATTTTCGAGCGATTTACCCATAATAACCACATTTCTATTGGTCTTTGATATTTCATTAAATAATTCCTGTATTCTATATATCTGCGTTTCAAATATATTAAAAAATATTCTTCCCTCATTTTCTTCTATAGTATTTCTTATTACACTCGCGGCATGATGTTTTGGAGAAGTATACCCTATTTTATCTGAATAAATTGATTCATTCATTAAACATAAAACACCTTGTTTTCCAATGTATGCTAATTTCCCTATATCAGTTCCATATGGGCCAAGCATAGATGGGTCAAATACATAATTACCTGTAAATACTATCGAACCATCAGGAGTAGTTAATACATAAAGATAACTATCAGGTAACGCATGAGATACTTGTATTGGGAAAATACTCACATTACCAAAATTTAATTTTTTATGAGCCTTTATCTCTATTAAATTAGCATTGTTTATTTTACTTTCATTCAAATCCTGTTTTATTATTTCTAAAGTAAATTTTCCACCATATATTTTAACATCAGGTAAATCCACTAATATGTCAGATAAAGCTCCCATCTGTTCATCGTGCCCATGTGTAATAAAAAAGCCTTGTATTTTATCTTTATTTTCTATTAAATAATCGTAATTGGGGATAATATAATCAACGCCAAGTAATTTATCATCTGCATATTTCAATCCAGCTTCAAAAATATATAATTTATCGTCTACATCTACGACATACATATTTTTTCCAATTTCATTTTGCCCACCTAATGCAAATATTTTTATCTTACTCATTTTTTCACCTTCCTTTTTAATACTTATTACCTATAAATTATATCATCTGAAATGAAAAAAAGCAATTACGCTTTTTATTAAATAATTATTGATTCATATGATACTACTTATTCGGTAGTAATACAACATGTATTAAAGATAATCCAGTACTACCAGTACCAGCACTACGATTAAATATATTTTTATATCCTCTCATAACCCATGGTTCGGCAAAAGTTGTTGGGGTTGGTTCATCACCATACCAAAACTGTGTAACGTAATATGAGCCTTGATCATCATCCCATTCTGTGCCATAATATGGTATTTGATACGTCAGTCTTTCATCGTACATCGCATAGGAATCTACACGACTACTTATCAAGGTTTCTCCAATACCAGATTCCATTTCATGACAACTTATAGATGCATAAACGCGAACGCATTCCATTGCATAAGCACCTTCAACATCAGAAAATCCAGAAGAACCAACTCCAATTCTAAAACTTCTTCCATCTCTAGCGCCAATAACCCCTAATACATACTCTGGCCAATTACTTCCACCCATGTTATATACTCCATATATATTGCCGGTAGTTGAAGCTCCACCTCCGCAAGAGCCTTTACCATCTCCTCTATCAGTTATATTATCATAAGAGCAATCCTCTGTCCCAACTATGCCAGGATACTCTGTCAATCCATCATAATTCTCATAAGAAGAGGATGGTGAAATATCAGGATAAATTCTTTTGTTAACGCCAGAATAGTTTTTATTACCATATTTTCCATATTTACTTTGAGATAAATAAGCAACTGCATCCCACTCATTATCAGATATAACAGTCCCTGTTAAATTCCAATTTAAATATTCTCCAAATTTTTCTGCAAGCATAATATGATCAACTATATTTGTGGTATCCTCACCACTAGTATGTAAACGAGAAGCTGAAGGTTTTATAACATAACCATTATCAATATTTCCTGAAGCATGAAATTTTCCTACCCAAAAACCAGATAC
>CANQPA010000055.1 GCA_947625635.1 uncultured Bacilli bacterium | reverse complement strand
GATTTTTACCTATTGAATGATAAGTTAGATATTTTAGTTGTTGGATAAATATTTTATAAAAAGTATTGACAAAGAATAGTAGTTTTAGTATAATAAAAGCATAGAAAAACGGAGAAAATTCACTAATTCAATTATTAATTAAGGAGTATTAAATGTTAAATACAAGTGAAAAATTTTATAAGTATTTAGGAAAATATCAGAATGTTAATGCAATGGATTTTAAAAAAATTAATGATTATTTTGGTTATATCGATGAATATGATATGGATGAATATATTAAAATTTGTGAAGATTATATTGATTATGAAATCAATTATGATGAATTTCACGAACAAATTATAGATAATTGCCCAGATCTATATTGTATTTTATCCGATATGGACTGGGACAACCTGCAAGTTTTAGATATTGATGATTATATCAATGAGTGGATTAAATATGATCTTATTCATGATGATAGATTTAAATCACTTGAGGAATTTTCTAAAGGATTAAGTAAAGAAGAAACAATAGTCAAATGGAATAAATTAAACGATTGGGAAACGTATTTTATAAATAATAAAGAGTTTATCATTGAACGTTATTAATTTTTTAAAATATTTTATAAAAAGTATTGACAAAGAATAGTAATTTTAGTATAATGTAAACATAAAATAAATAAACAAAGAGGTATAAAAATGATTAACACAAACAAAATTTTAAATAGTAACGCGGTTAAAGCATTAAAACATTATTACAAAGACAAAGATTTTTACCAGAATATGGATAAAGAAAGCATGATAAAAACTGATGTATTTTTAAGTTTTTATCACGATGGCGGATCACTTCTTGATTATGAGGATGTCGATTTTTACACTCAAGAGGGAGCCTATAGAATTATGGACATTTGCGATTATTGGTTACGTGCTAATGAGGATGATGATGTTTTAGTTTTAACAGAAGATGATTTAATTGAATTATTAATACAAGTTTTTTATAAATGTAAATCTAATAACGATTACGATTATAATTATCTTTTTTATAACTTAAATAGATGTGATTTTATTGAAAATTTGGAGCAAGATAATTTAATTAATTATAAAAAAATCAACGACCTATATTATGTATGGAATTATGGAGCAATTAAAAATTATTTATTGAACAATGGATATAATTTTAAAATTCTTTAAATATATTTCATAAAAAGTATTGACAAAGGCAAAAAAGTTTTATATAATGTATTCATAAGATAAAGCAATGGAGAAAATTCAAAGTATTTAATTAGAAAGTGGAGTATAAAATGAACACATCAACAAACAAACAAATTAACAGTGTAAAAGAAATTAAAACTTATCAGGATTTTGTAGACCGTTTTGATATTGAAATGATTCTTTGTAATGATATTTTAAACGACGATAGTTTTGAATTTGAAAGCGGTGAATTTTGTGACTATTACGATGAAAACGGTAATAAGATCACTTATGAAGAATACGAAAATGATGAAAACGCAGAGGAATATCCAAAAGAAATTATGCAAAATTACATAGTTAGCGATAGAAGCGCAGAATATCTTATGGAGTATACCGATGAGATTGTTTGGTATTCTGATAAATTTAACTTATACGTATGGAGCGTTACTCATTGCGGCAGTTCATGGAGTATTGTACCTATGAACACGTTGTATCAATAACAGTATTTAATTAGAAAGTGGAGTATAAAATGAACACATCAACAAACAAACAAGAAATAATTGATAGAAGAGCTATTAAAACTTATCAAGATTTTGTAGATCGTTTTGAAATTAATCCTATTCTTAATCAAAATATTCTCGACGATCATAATTTTGAATTAATTAGCGGAGAAACAGATTATTACTATAATGAAAATGATGACTTAATCGATTATGTAGAATATGAAAATGATGAAAACGCTTATTCTTGTATAAAAGAAATAATGCAGACTTTTGTTATTTCAGAATCAGATGCTGAAAAGATTATGAATAATACGTCAGAATTGATCTGGTATAATCCTAAAAATGATACGTATGTTTGGGCTTTAGACTTTTACGGTAATAAATGGTGTAATCAGAAAATAGAAACGTTATATTAAAGTATTCACGGGGGTATTATTCCCCCTCTTGATTAAATAATCACAAAGGAGCAAACATGAATTACAAACAATTAAAAGATAAAATGCATGAGAAGTTAAACAGTTTTGATAAATTATTTTACGCGTTCGATGAAGATCAATTTGATGAAAATTACGAAAAATACAAAAAACGTTATCCAGAGATTGATGGTAAAAAAATTTTTTCATTAGGTTACGGTGGTTATGCTATTCACGACCACTGCGTGGAATATTATAATCTATTAAAAGAAATTGATAAAATGAAAAAAGATTTTCTAGCAGAAAGTGATGAAAATCAAATTGACGCGTTAGTATATGAATTAGGTAATCATGAATATATTATCACTTATGATGAAACAGATGCCGTAAATGTTGTTTATGGTAAAGAACCGGAGGAATTAACAGAACAGGAAAATAACAATTTATATGAAGCAATTAAACGTTATAAAAAAAGCGTTGAATGGTAAAATATTTTATAAAAAGTATTGACAAAAAACAGTCAAAATATTATAATATAAGTATAGTAAATGAGGAGGTAAACATTATAGATAATAAAAGATTAGAAAAAGAATATATGGAATACAAACTTGAATACGTGGATGACTTAAGAGAATGTATTCAATCAGCTTTAGATGAATTTGGTAAAACTCATTCTGATAAAAAAATGAATGAGTTAGCAGGAAAACAATTAAGTGAAGCATGGAGAAGTATAAAAGCTCTTATCTATTTTCCACAGTATAAACTGCCGGATTAGATAAGAGCAGTTAATAATAAATATCACAAAGTGTTCAAACAATGAACACATCAAACAAACATGATAAATATATCACAAACAAAACAAGGAGTCAAACAATGAAACAAACACTACAAATTTTAGATATTGAACAAGTAATTGAAACGTTAAATAGAATAAAAACTGGTAAAATTAATAAGAATGAACAAATTATCAGAATAAATGCAAATTCAAAATATGCAGATTTAAGTTTTGTAGATTCGCCATTTAATAACACTAAAAACACAGTTACAATTAATTTTGCCACCTATAGTATAGTAAATAAAGAAAACGATGATAATATTCAATTTGCAGTCAATTTTTATGAATTACTAGAAACATTACAACAATTAAAATCTATTGATAACGTCGCAGATATTGAAATTTATGGAGATGAATATATTAAAATTAAAAGTGACTTCTTATCAATAAAACTCAATCAGAAAGAAAATTTAGATATTTTTGATGAAGTTAAACATTTTAATCTTATAGCAATGAAAAATAATTCTATTTATAACATTGATGATACATATATCAATCCTCAAGATTTAATAAATAACCTTGAAACAGTAAAAAAATTTGCGGCTACTAAAGAAAACAATATGCCAGTTATTACCGGTACTAAATTTGAATTAAAAGAAGACGGCTTTAAGACAATAGCAATTGACGGCTTTAGAATAGGATTAAATGAATACAAACTTAAATCTCCTGATCATAATAGCGATTTTGATATTATTGTAAATCCACGCCAGATGAACGCTTTAATCAAAATCTTGAGAAATAATAAAAAGGAATTATCTCAAATACAATTCTTAAAAAATGATGACGGAAAAGTTAATATTGTTATTCATTTAAAGAATCATTTTCATTGTATATCAATAATCAGTGAGGAATTAGGAGGTAATTTCTTTGACTATAAAAGTATTATACCGCCAGAAAATAATCACGAAATCACACTCAACAGGAATAACTTAATTAATACTTGTAAAATTATCAACAAAAAACCGACCGATAAAGGTTATCCACTTATGAAATTTCATAAACCGGTCGACGCTACAAACATAATAATCAGTAACGGACAAGAAACAATAGAAAGTGAATTTACAAACATTAATCCTAGCAATGATAAAGATTTATTGTTTGCTTTAAATTCTAGTTTTCTGATTGACGCTTTAAATAATGTTGATAAGAAAGCTAAAGAGGTTACACTGAAAACACAACAAACAGAATTTAGAGGAGAATTAATGGTAAACGCACCAATTACAATTACCGATAATCCTACTGATAAATGTTACAAGAATGATTATCTAATTTTACCAGTTAGAATTAATGACTAAACAGAATACGGAAATTAAAAGGAGCTTAAAGGCTCCTCTTTTTGCATTATAGAAAAAATATAAGGGGTTAAACAATGAGTAAACTAAAACAAATTTATGATGAACAGGGTATTTCCACGTATTCACTAACGCGTGATACAGGTTCAAAATCAAGAACGAACACGTTAGAACACATTTTAAACGGATCGCGTGAAATTACTAGTACAAATTTAAATATGCTCACCGCGTTTGCAAGTGGACTTGGTATGAGGCTTGAGGATATTTTAGATGACTTTGATCTTGATGGTACAACTTCTCAAATTTTGAATATTGAACGCCAGATTTCCCGGTTGTTTGAGAGAGCTAACGCAAAGCATTATATTGACAATGAGGATGGTGGCTTTGTTATAGGTTCTAACGTTTTTAATCCTAAAGTGGATGATTTGAAAATTTTAAAGAAAGAATACGATTTTATTAAACCGTGGAAATCTCACGCTAATCAGAAAACAGAACCTATTTATCTACTCAACCGGAGATGGTTAAAAAGGAATCCTAAAGCTAAACGAAACGCTACATTAACTAATTTGTCTCCACGGTACAATAAATATTCAGAAGCTTATTTTATTTATTCACCTATTTACGATAAAGTAGATGGAGAAAGAATAGGTGGCGATTTCAAAATGGCTATAACGGTTAAGAATAAAGAAGGTCATTTTATGTTCAGTGAGGTATACGGAGTAGAATTTCTCAAAACAGAAGACAATAAACATATAACTTATTATAAAAGTCATGATAACCGTTTTGAGGTTTCCCCGACAAAGGTTCATTCATGGAAAAAAGAAGAAATATCAGAGCTTGAATTTTATCACGCTTTATTTTCCCAGTACAATAAATTCGAAATGAGTAAATAAGAACATTAAAGCTTATATCTTGATTGATATAGGCTTTATTTTTTTGTTCCAAAATACCCTCAAATTTAAACACTGTTATATTTATCTAGTATTTATATCCTCATTATCTTATCGTTTAAAATAAATACCATTTTGAACGTTTTATAATACTAATTGTTTCTAGATTAAATGTTTTATAACACAAATTATAATTAATGCTAAATACCTATAAATGTAAACGTTTGTTTTTAGCTTATAATAAGAGAAACATACCCTACTAATGTTATTTATCATTAAATCTACATTGTTTCTTAAATGCTCATTTTTAGCGTTTAAAGCGATTTTGCCTTTTTTCTGTTATTCCCCTTGTATTGTTGCTTAATCCATGATAAACTTTTAATATAAAATAGTATGATTAGGTGTACTATGCGAATGTTAGGCTATTCTAACTTTTGACACCTGAGGATTTTCTGATAAT
>CANQPA010000054.1 GCA_947625635.1 uncultured Bacilli bacterium | reverse complement strand
CAAGCGATACAGTGCAAAATTTTATTGATTTTTTAGATAGAAATCAAAAAGTGTGGGGATTAGCAAGAAATGTATTTGTTGATAGTGCGGACCAAGCAACTATTACCGAATTAAACAAATATAAAAGGACACATCCTTGTATTTATATTTTCAATAATGCATACAAGTCTATTCAAATAATAGATAGGATAAATTTACAATTAGGATGGCTACATACTGGTCATTATATAGTAGTAGATACTTGTATTAATCACATTACAGAATTAGAGGCTTATAGTTGGCAAGAAGATAAAGATAATACACCAGAAGATGCTAATGACCATACAATAAATGCTAGTCAATATGGTTGGATACCTTATAAGGACAAAATAGGTATAAAAATTAATGCAACAGAAGATAAGCCAGTTAGATATGAAGATAGGTTTAATATAGATAGGAGATGAAAGGATGGGAAAATTTATGGATGCAGTAAAAAATAAAATGCAATCTTGGTTAGAGATAAGAGAGAATACTCCCAAAGCGATAACAATTAATAGAACAGAAGATTTACAAATATATTTTGCTAAAAATAAACTATGGTATATAGGAGAATCTTCTGAATTACAAGAATTCTATTCACAATTAGAAAATAAAGAGACAACCTTTTGGGGTAGTGTTCCTACTAACGGTTTAGAAATAAAAAAGATTCATAGTGGTTTACCAAAAAAGATTATAGATAAATTGACCGATATTGTTATAGATAATTATAATGGAGTTGAAAGCAAAAATATTGCTAAATTAGAAGAATGGAAAAAAATCGCTAAAGAAAATAATTTTGATAAATTGCTACATAAATTATTAAATGAGACAATATGTTTAGGTGATGGTGCTATTAGGTATTCATATGATAAAGAAGTAAGCCAATTACCAATCATAGAATGGTTTCCTGGAAATATGATTGATGTCATATATAAAAGAGGTAGAATATATGAAATTGTTTTTAAATGCTATTATGAAAAAATCAACAAAAAATATTTATTAAAAGAACATCGTGGTTGGGGATATGTAAGATATGAATTATTTGATAATGATAATTTAGTTCCATTAAATACAATTGATGATTTAAAAGAATTAAAAAATTTAACTTTTGATAAAAATACTATGTGGGCTGAATTATTTAAAATTGATGATAATAATAAATTTCCTGGTAGAGGTGCTAGTAAATTAGATGGTAAGTATGATGCTTTTGATAGTTTAGATGAAATATTAAGTCAGTGGGTAGAAGCAATAAGACTTGGAAAAGCAGTTAAATACATACCTGAAAAATTAGTCCCTAGAGATAGAAATACTGGAGAAATAATGCCACCTAATGCATTTGATAATCAATATGTATTAACTGATTCAGATATGTCTCAAGAAGGTAGAAGCGAAATAAAAGTTACTCAACCTGATATTCCAAGTGATAAATACTATCAATCTTATGTTACATATTTAGATTTATGCTTACAAGGTTTAATAAGTCCAAGTACATTAGGAATTGATACTAAAAAGATACAAGATCCAAATAGTGCTTATGAAAGACAAATGGAAAAAACGACCCTATATACAAGACAAAGTATAATAGAAGCTTTAAATGAATTTATACCTAAAGTTATAAATGGGGTTTTAAAATTCTATGAACAAATTCAAAGGAAAAAGCCTAGTGAAGATATAGAAATTAATGTTAATTTTGGCGAATATGATAGTCCTTCTTTTGATAGTCAAATAGATACTATTACTAAAGCAAAAAATGGTGGAATTATGAGTATTGAAACATCTGTTAAAGAACTTTATGGCGATAGTAAAGATAATGAATGGATAGAAGAAGAAATATTAAGATTAAAAGAAGAACAAGGCATTACTGAAATGGATGAACCTAGTATTAATCAAGATTTAGATTTGGATGTGATAGATGATGAAACAAATGATAAGAGCGATACTGGAAATGTACTTGAAAATAATAAATAGTTTTTTAGATTTTATTGGTTTTATTTATAATACCGAAATGCCACATCTATATTTAAGGAAATGGATAGATGAACGATTATAAAATAAAAGAACTTTATGAAGAAATGGAAAAAGAACTCATAAGTTCTATGAAAAGAAATTTAAAAAGGCATCTTAAAGAAGAAGACAAAATCGGTTTTAAATATACTCAATGGCAAGCCGAGAAATTAAAAGAATTATCTAGATATAGAAGACAAAATAAATCAATTATTGGAGAATATACTAGTGGTATTAATAAAGAAGTCGCTAAACATATTCAAGAAGAAGTTAAGCAAGGTTCGATTAATGCAATAAAACAATATAATAAAGTATTAGGAAAACAATTAAAACCAAATAAAATAATGAATAAAAGCTTTTTTAAAACTAATGACAGAAAAGTTAATGCTTTAATAAAAGTTGTTAATAATGACTTAAAAAATGCAAATACAAGTGCTTTAAGAATGATTAATGATCAATATAGACAAGTCATTCACAAAAGTGCTTTTTTTGTAGGCAATGGTGCATTCACTGAACAACAAGTGGCTAAAATGGCTACAAAAGAATTAACTGATTTAAAACTGGCTGAACTTGCTATTGATGAATCTAATAAAGATTTTTTAGCCGGAGGTTTAAATTGTATTCAATATAAAAATGGTAGAAGAGTAAATATTGCAAGTTATTCTCAAATGGCAGTTAGAACAGCTAATTTAAGAGCGCAGTTAATGGGTGAAGGTGATTTTAGAAAATCAATAGGAAGAGTTTTAGTACAAGCCACTTCACACGGAGGAGCCTGTCCTATTTGTCAAAAATGGGAAAAGCATATTTTTATTGATGATGTTTATAGTGGTGGTACTAAAGAAGATGGCAAATATATGCTATTAAGTGAAGCTATGGCACAGGGGTTCTTGCATCCAAACTGTAGGCACGGACTTACTACTTACTATCCTGAGCTAGAAAATATTGAAAATGAGAGCGAGGAAGAATATCAAAATGACTTAGATTATATCAATGAAAGGATGAATTACATTGATAGGAATATAAAAAAATATGATAGATTATCTTTAGGATCACTAGCATCTGAAAATAAGGCAGAATACAATAAAAAAGTAAATGAATTAATAAAAAAGAAAAAACAGTTAGAACTTAGAAAAACACAATTAGAAATTAAAGAAGATTTAGCAAAACCTATTGAAAAAATAGAAGTTAATGAAAAAGCAACAAATAATATTCTTAGTAGTGAAGTACCTTTAAATCAAAAAATGAAAACTGAATATGAAAAATTAAAAGATTTATATGATAATCACTATGAAGATGAATGGCAACATATTGGAATGGCTGACAAACAATTCTATTTTAATTATGAAGCTGATGGAGAAAAATATTATAAACAATTATTAAAAAATCGTGGCGAAGATGTTAATGATTGGAATATATCAAAAGAATTAAAAGAAAAGTATAATTCAGCGAGATTGTACAAAAAAGGTTATACAGATGATATAGATAAATATTATCATAGTATAATTACTAAAATGCCAAAGCAAGATATTAACATTCTTCATAGATATTCACAATCGTTGTATCAACAAATTAATAGTCAATTACGAGGATTAACAAGAGTAGATGTTACAAAAGAAATAAATATGCTATCAAATATAATCGAAAACCATACTATTAAAGAAGATATGATTTTATATAGAAAAACCTCTGTAAATGGTTTTAGTGAATTATTTAAAATTAATGCTAATAATTTAAAAGGTAAAACAACAGAAGAACTTAGAAAACTATTAAAAGGAAAAGAAGCAATAGAAGATGCTTTTAGTTCTACTTCAATTATTGATAGAGGTGCCGAAATGGGTGGCATACATATAAAAATGTTTGCTCCAAAAGGTACAAAAGGCATTTATATAAATGAAATAAGTGAATATAAGGATATAGAATACGAAATGCTCTTGCAAAAGGGGACAAAATATAAGATAAATGATATAATATATGATAAAGATGATGACATATATGAAGTATTGATGGAGGTAATAAATGATTAAATTAATTGATATATTTCCTAAAAAACCTGTAGAAACAGGATATGCACGAGGAGATAAAATTTTATGGTATAAAATAAGAGAAAAATTTAAAGATAAAAACATACCATATTCAACCGAAAAATTAGTAGATGATATTTTTAAATATTATTATGATATTGTTGGCAATTTTCCTATGCCTAACCAAGAAATTTATGTAAAAGAGTTAGATGAGGGGAATGGCGGTATGACAGCAGGAATAACAATAAGTAATTATTGGATTAATGTAGCAATTCCATATTTATTAAAAAAATTAATGATTGAAAATGTAAGAAAGGAACAAGAAAAATGATAGCAATAGGAATAATTTTATTGATAATTATGTTTTTTATAATGTGTGCACTGTCTAAAATAGCCACAGAATTAGAAAAAGCAAGATTAGAAAATAGAGAAATAATTAATGTTATGAACAAAGCACTCAAGAATAAATAGAGTGCTTTTATTATGCACTACTTCATAGGTAGTGTACTATTGATATTTATGAATATGGGTTCGACTCCCACGAAGGCCTAGAAATGGACCTGCGATTTGTTAGGGTGGTGAATATCAATAGTGCAGTGCTTATAAATAGCACTCCGACATTTATGTCGGTAACCATTAACTCATCTACCAAGTGTAGAAAGAGTCCTAGTGTCGTTAATACTTGCTATTAGCGATAACTGTTAGCTCGATAGAAATATCGAGTTTTATTATGTCCAAAAAGCTTATGACAATAAAAGGTGCTGATGACATTCAAGTCTTTAAAAAGTATGGTCAATCAAGACCTTAAAAAGCATAGTCAATCAAGACTAAAAAAAGAAAGGAAAAAGATTATGGAAAATAATCAAACACAAACACCAGAAGCTACAGCTGGTCAAAATGTAGCAACACAACAAGTTACAACACCAACTATTGATTATGGCAAAATTCAACAAATGATAGATAGTCGTAATCAAAGTAGTGAAGACAGTATTTTGAAGTCTTATTTTCAAAAAGAAGGTTTGAGTCAAGAAGAAGCAAAAGAGGCTATTAAAAATTTCAAAACTCAAAGAGAAGAAAATAAGCAAAAAGAAAAAGTGGATAATGAGAATCTACAAAATCAATTAAAAGATAAAGATGCTGTAATACTAAAGCAAAATATTGAACACGAAGCTTTATTACAAGCATTAGAACTTGGAGTTGATACTAAAACCATACCTTATTTAACTAAATTAGCCGATTTTAGTAATGTTGTTGATGAAAAAGGCAAAATTGATGGGGAAAAGGTAAAAGAAGCTTTAAACAAAGTTTTAACTGATGTTCCTGGTTTAAAGCAAGAAAAAGAAAAAGGAACAGAAGGAGTACAAGTAGGTGCAGATACATCTAATAGTGCTCAACCTAGTGGAAATTTATTTAATTTTGGTTTCACTGGGGTAAGAAAACATTAAAAAGAAAGAGAGAGTGAAAAAATATGGCAAAATTAAATTATGCTAAAGAATATAGTCAAGAATTAGCGCAAGCTTATCCTTATGTACTATATTTTGGGGCTTTATGGTCTGCAGTTAAACCTGATGTAAAATTTTTAAACAGCAATACTGTTGAATTACCTAGCTTAACTGTTAAAGGAAGAAAGGATGGAAACCGTGATAGTATCGGTACTTTTGGAAGAAATTTCGATAATAATTGGGAAACAAAAACATTAAAAAGACATAGAACTTGGGATACTTTAGTACATCCAAGAGATATTGATGA
>CANQPA010000053.1 GCA_947625635.1 uncultured Bacilli bacterium | reverse complement strand
CCAGCTAATATAAAGCCTGATGTTATCAAACCATTTAAATTATTATTTTCGTAAATATTTATTAATCCTAAATTCCCAAGCTTACTCACATATTTATTTAAACTAATGTTTAAGTCCATATAAGCTAATACAGTTGCTACTAAGAAAACAATTAAAATAATAATAATAACGTCTTTAATTGCTTTAAAAAATTTATTTTTAATATTTACACCTCCATGATTCTCAAATTAAAAAAATGCATTATTCCAAATGATTTATTGACGTTGAGCCTAGGAACCCTTAACATAAATAAATTTTCTCGGCATAAATACGTGTCCTACTTTTTTCTTGAACGACTAATGATAAAATAACCCAAAAGACCACTAGCTAAAATAAATAAGAATATCAACATTCTTTGTCTCCTTTTTTAGCAAACTTTATCATAAAACTTATTTAAAAATAAAGGCAACCTTAATTTCTCCTTAAATATACACTGGAATTATAGCCGCTTATCCCCTTTAATAATATACTTATATTGAAAATGAATAAATTTAGAGGGACCGTTTAGATCTCTCTAAATTTATTCACTAGTTCTATTCGATGAAGAAACGATTATATTATGTTAATTCTGTTGATTGTTGTTGTCATCAAAATTAATATAATAAATGTGATTATCAGTCCATTGCTCGAATTCATATATAAAGTTTTTTCTAGTACATTCATATTCAAAACCTGATTTTTGTAACAGCTTGATTGATGGATCATTATCTAAATTCACATGTGCTTCAAGTCTATGGAATTCGAGTTCTTTATTAGCAATATATAAAGTTTTTCTTAATGCTTCATAGGCATAACCATTTCTCCAAAATTGATTGTGTATAAAGTATCCACATTCTCCCCATTGGAAAATTCCACGTCTAATAGTTACTAAATCAATCATACCTATATGCTGATTATTTTTATCAAATATAGCTAAAATATACGTCTCATCATTTTTTATTAACTCTTGATGTTTTTTTACTAAATCCTCAAACCAAATTTTAGTACAGACAGACATATCTATTAACCCATCGTCATATTGATATTGGGAAGGGTTTCTATCTAAAAAACCTTTAAGCCAACTTTCATAATCAGAATTTACTAACGGTCTTATTTCTAAACGATCCGTAGTAAAAGTTAAATTTTTATTATTCATATAAAAACCACCTATTGTTTTGAAATATATTTATTATAACGTAGTGAATGAAAATCTTACTTTCATAAATATGAGTACATTTGTATGTAAAAGTAAATTTTTTGTAAACTTAATTAAGTTTATTATACACAATTAAGAACAAAATAGTCTGATTATTAATATTAGAAATATTAATCAAGTTTAAAAATAATTCTTTTATTGTATATAAATAGAGTCTATGATAATATTCATTTGTGATATTGTTTAAATCGCAGGTATCACTCAAAGGATATGGGAATTCTTTGACCTATTTTATACCCCCTTAATTTAGATCCACGAGAGAAACAGCTAAATTAAATTCACTTCAAAAAGTAATATTCACACTAAAAAACCGGGAAATAAAAAAAGAAAGGAAATTAGAAATTTGTTATTAATAATAATCTTAACACTTCTTATTATTTCTCTAGGTGTATTAGAAAAGATCAAACACAATTCTAATATAAAAAAAATACCCATAAGAATTAATATTAATGGAATTAGAGGTAAGTCTACAATTACGAGATTGATTTTTAGCATTTTAAAAGAAAATCAACATAATGTGATTGCTAAAACTACCGGAACAGATGCGCGCATTTTATATTGGCATACCGATAAAGAGGACCCAATAATAAGAAAACCACAAGGAGCTAATATTGGTGAACAAAAGGCTATTATGAGGCATGTGGTTCATCAAAATGCAGATTCATTGGTTAATGAATGCATGGCTGTTAATCCTGATTACCAAATTACTTTCCAAAATGATCTAGTAAAGGCTAACGTTGGCGTAATTGTAAACGTTCTTGAAGATCATATGGATGTTTTAGGGCCTACTCTTGATGAGGTAGCTGAAGCATTTGCTGCAACTATACCATTTAATGGTAAGGCAGTTGTTATGCAAGATGAATATACAAACTATTATAAAAAAATCGCTCAAGATAGAAAAACCGACTTAATAGTCGTTGATAAAAATGAAATATCTGAAGATTATTTGAAAAAATTTGATTACATTGTATTTCCAGATAATGTTGCAATTGCTTTAGGTGTAGCTAAGTCCTTAGGTATAGAAGAGGATGTTGCAATGAAAGGCATGTTGAATGCACCTCCAGATTCTGGGGCTGTAAGAGTAAAATATTATGAAGCTAATAATAATACAAATATTTTCATAAATGCTTTTTCAGCTAATGAACCGGAGTCAAGTTTAGCAATATTAGATAAGGTTTATTCTTATAACTATCCGTTTGAAAAAGTAGTGATCATTTTGAACTGCCGATATGACAGGGTAGATAGAACATACTTATTTACAGAAAAATTCATTCCTAAAATCAAAATAGATACGTTAATCGTAACTGGCAGTACCACTCAAATGGTTACTGAAGTAATGAAAGATTATCCAGAAATAAATTATTACAATTTTGAAGGTAAAGAATTTTCTGAAGTCCAAGATAGAATTTTAAAAGAATCTCAAAAATCTTTAATATTCTGTGTAGGTAATATCCACGGTAATGGAAAAAGTATCGTAAATTTCATAGAAGGGAAAAGCTAACATGATAGGTTCTGAATTATACTTCTCGTTATTTGTAGGTGTTATATTAAGTTTAATTTTTGCAGAAAAGTTTGGCATAAATCCAGCAGGATTAGTTGTACCAGGTTATTTGGCGTTAGTATTCGACCAACCACTAATGTTAATATCAGTTATTTTAATTAGTTGTTTGACTTATATAATCGTTGTACATGGAATTGGAAAAATAACAATATTATATGGAAGAAGAAAATTTGCAGCTATGATATTAACAGGCATGATTATTAAGTTTATGTTTGACTTAATATATCCAATTGCGCCATTTGAGATACTCCAGTTAAGTGGTATCGGTGTAGTTATACCTGGTATTATTGCCAATACGATTCAAAAGCAAGGCGTCATAATCACGTTATCAACAACAATTTTATTGAGTTTTGTTACTTATTTAATATTATTTGTCTATAGTTTCATTACATAAATAAGGAGAAAAGCAATGTCTAAAAAACTTACAATAGGAGAACAAATATTAAAAAAATCGAAAAAGCACAAAAAACAAACCAGTAAGCATATTGTAATATTATTAGTTATACTAGTATGTTTTATGATATTTGGTAACTATATTTATAAAGGTAAAAATATATTTGGTAGCTTAAAAGAGGATGATAAATTAGTAGTGACTTATTTAGGAAATATTAATTTAGCAGAAAAAGGTCAAAAGGAAAGTTTATCAAAAATATTAAGTCCTTTAAAAAATCTAACAAATAACAGTAATTATACATCTGCAAATTTAAAATTAAGTAGTAGTAATCCCGAAAAAGATATTAAAGATATTAAAACACTTAGTAATAATAATATTAACAGTTTGACATTGGGTAATAGCAATAATATGAATTTTAAGAATACACAAAGTATATTTAAAAGTATTGATCAATCAAATCCAAACCTTTTATCTGATGAAGGAATAAATATTATTAATAACAATATCTCAAAACAATTTCATCAAGGGAAAGAAATAGCTACTGTTTCCTTTAGTGATACAAGCTCTAAATTTATAGATGCTTCAGAAAATAATACTTCTATAAAATTGAATCCTAAAACTTTTATTCCTTTAATTAAAGATTTAGATAAAAACAATGATTTAGTAATAGTTCGTGTGAACTGGGGAGTACCGGATGAAAGGACAGTGTCAGAAAGACAAAGAGAATATGCACATGCATTAGTTGACGCTGGAGCGGATGTCATAATTGGTAA
The DNA here is from genome assembly GCA_947625635.1 of uncultured Bacilli bacterium. Taxonomy (GTDB): domain Bacteria; phylum Bacillota_I; class Bacilli_A; order RF39; family UBA660; genus UMGS1613. The sequence continues at coordinate 2,027 of CANQPA010000053.1, read as the reverse complement.
TAATAATGTGATTCAAAAAATAGAAAGTTACAAAGATTCTCATATATTTTATAGCTTAGGAAATTTAACTTCACAAGACTTTTTATCTAAAAATAATGAAAGCATTATTGTTCAGCAAGAAATTGAAAATGAAAAATTAAAAACAAAGGTTATTCCAGTTAATTTCAAGGGCGGTTATCTTTCTAATAATAATGATAATATCATTAAAAATAATCAAATGCTGAATTATATTAAAGACTCAAGTATGGATTGGACAACGAAAAAAGGAGAATTTATCAATGAAACTAGCAAATAAGTTACTTAATGCAACTGTTGTTATTACTATATTAGGCGCATTAACTTTAACTATAGCAATGCATTCAGATGAAAAATTATACTCAAAAGAGAAAATTGAACTTGAAGCAGCAAAAATTAACTATTTAAATCAGGGAGAATAAATCTTATGATATATAATCGCAAATTCTTATTTATTAGCATGATCATAGTTTTATTGATTTCAACCTTAATTTATTTATGTAGTACACAAAAAAAGTCAGATAAAGATAATTTGTACGAAAACAAAATATCGGAAGCTAAAAATTCAAAAAAGAAAAGCTATGGTGTCGCATCTAATAATCCAATTGCAGTAAAAATTGGAGAAAAAATTATAGAAGATGGAGGAAACTCTGTCGATGCTTCAATTGGTGTTTCATACGCCTTAGCTATTACAGAGCCTCATACTTCAGGTCTTGGCGGAGGTGGAGCCATGATTACTAAAAATAATTCAAAATTTGAAAAACCAAGGTTGCTAGAATATAAAGATATGTCTGGATATAACTATAAAAAGAGTGATGAAACGGGTGTGCCTGGATTAGTAAGTGGTCTTCATCAAGCTCATAAAAATGGTGGATCAATGGATGAGAAGAAGATAATGAATTATGTTATACCACTAGCTAAAGATGGTTTTGAAGTTGATGATGAATTAGATAGAAGCCTCAAAATATACGGTGACGATATAGATAAGGATTCTCCATTCTTTAAAGATTCTGAACCACTTGAAGAAGGGGACATTGTTAAGCAAAAAGCACTAACAAAAACGTTAGAAGGTATACGTGATAATGGGGTATCTTATTTTTACGATGATATCGCTGGTGACATAGCAGATCAGGCGGATAGTCACCTTAAGAAAAAAGATTTTAAAAATTATCAACCCGCAGATAAAGAAGCTATAGAAACTGATTACAAAGGGAATAAAATATATTCTGCTTCTAATCCACTGGGCGGAACACTAATGGCTCAAGGACTGAAACTTGATGAGATTATTAATAAAAAAAATACTAAAAAAGAATATGTAAATAGTATAATTTCAGGGAGAAATTTAGTTTTAGAAAATAAAGAAATAGTGAATGATCAAGAATCTGCATACAATAATTATTTAGAGCGCGACTATATAATTGATAAATATAAAGAACTAGATAAATATAATGGTATGAAACCTTCAGATGGTACAGATGGTAACACGACACACTTCGTAGTTATAGATAAAGAAGGGCAAGTTACAAGTACTACAAATAGTTTAGCAAGCTATTTTGGCACAGGTAAATTTGTAGATCAGGGCTTTTATTTAAATGATTCTTTGAATAATTTTTCAAAAGGTAGTAAAAACCCAAATAGGGGAGATAAACATAAATTCCCTAGATCATACACAGCTCCTACTATAATAGAAGGTAAAGACTTTACAATGGGTATTGGTTCACCAGGGGGTAATAAAATACCTACGATATTAAATCAAGTAATGATACAGTATTTTAATGATAACAAAAGTATACAAGATATTATTGATAAACCTAGATTTTACAATGATGGAGATACTGTTTATTATGAAAAAGATATAGATGATGATTATCTTAAACAGTTTAAAAAAATGGGGTATAAAGTAAAACAAGGTAAAGACACACCGTATTTTGGGAGTGTACAAGCTGCAATATTAAACAAAGAGAATAATGCTGTAGAAACTGGTAGAGATGTAGGTAATAGATAGCAATTAG
>CANQPA010000052.1 GCA_947625635.1 uncultured Bacilli bacterium | reverse complement strand
TTTACAGGAGAGGTAGATGGAAAGGAAGAAAAAATAAAAGGATTAAGTGAAGAATCAAGAGAAATGATAGCTTTAACGATGTGGAAATTAGGTGGATTTTCGTCAATGGACATATTAAGCAAAGAGGCATATGAACAAGAAAGAGGAGAGAGATCTGATTTATGGGAAGGATATGTAGGACTTATGTATTCAAGCGATTATGGATATGCAGCAAGTAGAGAATGTTCTTTAACTAAAAAATTGCAATCGTATAATGATGCAATTTGTACGGCAACAAATTGGTTACTAACAAGAAATTTTGAATGGTTATTGCAGGGAGGAACTAAAAATTTAGGATATTCACATGTTGGATGGCCGATAAATGCTGATGGTAAGATCGCTCTATATTCATCTTATTATTCAGCCTCTGCAAACATGGTTCGTCCAGTTATAAATTTAAAACCAACAGTAAAAATTAATGGGGGGACTGGAACATTAGATGATTATTTTCAAATTGGATAATAATATTACAGTTTGGTTAATGATTCGCACAAAATGATATCATAAAAAGAGGATAAATGTTAATAGGTCATATATAGTATTTTTTCTAATTAAATAATTTTATTTGTTTTGAAAAAAAATATTGCAAAAGTCATATAATGTGTTATAATATATATGGCTTTTTAATTTGCACACTCATGGATTTATATGTCTAGTGCCATTTGGTGATGTATAGAGACGATATGAGTGGAAGATATAACGAAAGGGTGATATTATGACAGTTGTGTCTATGAATAATTTATTAGAAGCTGGAGTTCATTTTGGTCATCAAACTAAAAGATGGAATCCAAAAATGAAAGAGTATATATTTACTTCAAGAGATGATATTTATATTATTGATTTACAAAAAACTGCAAAAAAAATAGAAGAAGCATATAATGCATTATTTGAAATTGCTAAAAATGGTGGTAAAACAATTTTTGTTGGTACTAGAAAACAGGCTCAAGAAGCTACTAGAGATGAAGCTTTAAAGAGTGAATCTTATTACGTTATTGAAAGATGGTTAGGGGGGACTCTTACTAACTTTAGAACCATTAGAAATAGAGTTAAAAGATTGGAACAAATTGAGAAGATGGAAGCAGATGGAACTTTTGATTTACTTCCTAAAAAAGAAGTTATTGGTTTAAAAAAAGAATATGCAAAATTGGATAAATTACTATGTGGTATACGTTCTATGGATAAACTTCCACAGGCAATGTTTATTGTAGACCCTTCCAAAGAGGAAATTGCAATTCGTGAAGCAAGAAAGTTAAATATACCTGTTTTTGGTATAGTAGATACTAATTGTGATCCTGATATGGTTGATTATGTAATACCAGCTAATGATGATGCCATTCGTGCTGTTAAATTAATTATAGGGGTTATGAATAATGCAATATTAGAAGCAAATGGTGGTAAAACGACTGATTATGTAAGCGGCAAAACTGAAGAAAATGGAACAGATATAATGAAAAAAGCTGTTGAATCCGTTAAACGTAAAGAAGATAGAAAGCCAATAGAGAAAATGTTTGATAAAAAAAGAAAATCATTTGATAAAAATAAATCATCAAAAAATTTAGATAGTGAAGTAAAAGTAGAAGAAACTAAAAACGAAAAAGTTGTTATAAGCGAAGAAAAAATTTCAAAAAAAGAAAATACTGTTAAACAAAAAGCCACAGTTAAAAAAGTTGAAGAAGATTTAACTGGAAAAACAGTTTCAGAATTAAAAGAAATCGCTAAAGCTAAAGAAATTAAAGGATATTCTACAATGAAAAAAGCAGAATTGTTAGAAGCTTTAAAATAGATAAATAAGATGATTTTAATCATCTTTTTATGAGATAAGGAGGAATAATGTGATTACTGCAAATCAAGTAAAAGAATTAAGAGAAAAAACTGGTGCTGGGATGTTAGATTGTAAGAAAGCACTTGAAGAAACTAATGGAAGTATAGATGCCGCAATCGATTGGTTAAGAGAAAAAGGAATCTCTAAAGCAGCAAAAAAAGCTGATAGAATTGCTGCTGAAGGAGTAGCTGCAATATTAACCAAGGGTAATAAAGCTGTAATAATAGAGGTTAATGCTGAAACTGATTTTGTTGCTAAAAATGAAAAATTTATTGATATGGTAAATACTATACTTGAAACCATAATCAATAGTGATGCAAAAACTTTAGAAGAAGCATTAAAGTTAAATACTAGCGAAGGAACTATTGAAGAATTAATAGTTTCTAAAACAGCTACAATTGGTGAGAAATTAAGTTTTAGAAGAATGGAAGTAATAACTAAAAAGGATTCAGAAGTTTTTGGTGATTACATACATATGGGAGGCAAAATAGCTGTTTTAGCTGTAGTAGATAATGTTGATGAAAGCGTTGCAAAAGATGTTGCCATGCATGCTGCTGCGATGAAACCTCTTTATGTTAAATCAAGTGATGTACCTACTGATGTATTAGATAAAGAAAAAGAAATAATGAAAGAACAACTATTAAATGAGGGCAAACCTTTGGATAAAATAGAAAATATATTAGTTGGTAAAGTAAAAAAATATTATGAAGAAGTATGTTTAGAAAATCAAATATTTGTAAAAGCAGAGAATAAAGAAACTGTTGCTGATTATGTTAAAACACATAATGGAAGTATAACCGATATGATTCGTTTTGAAGTCGGTGAAGGAATGCAAAAAAGAGAAGAAAATTTTGCTGAAGAGGTAGCTAAACAAGTACAAGGAAAATAATCCTTGTTTTTTTATTTTGTTTTAGTAATAAGGAGTTAGCCGTTGAAAGAAAGAATTTAACATAATTAGATTTAGACAATTTTAATACTAACAATGTGAAAAATATGTAATGGACGTCTATAGAAAATGTCATAAAAATACAATAATTATACGGTAAAGCAAATAAAAAAATGGTAATTTTATAATATTTTTACCATTTTTCTTTTTTTGTAATTTCAATCTTTTGGTATTAAAATTTTATCCTTAATAAATACATTTATCGTAATTTTTTTTAGTTTAGGTATTAGATTTAATTCATTTTCACTTAGACAAAACTCATAAATAATATTATCACTATAAATTTTATTTAAGATAATTTTATCAAATATCAAACAATCAATAGTTTTAATGTCTCTATAATCAAATTTTATTTCTATTAAATATTTTTCTACTAACTCTACTATATTGGTCAAATTTAGTGCTTCAACAATATTTGATGTGTAAGCCCTAATAAGACCACCCGCACCTAGTTTAATTCCTCCAAAATATCTAATTACTACTGCTAAAATAAAATTCAAATTATTTTTCTTTAATACATTTAAAATAGGCATTCCGCCAGTACCGCTGGGTTCTCCGTCATCAAAAAATCTTTCCTTATTACCAATTATATAAGCATAGCAAATATGTGTAGAGTCTTTATAGTCTAACTTCAATACATTTAATATATTATTTATATCATCTACATTATTTATTCTATATAGTTTTGTAATAAATTTAGATTTTTTAATAATTAAAGTATTTTCTATATTATTTTTAATGGAATACATAATCTCACCAATAAGGATTATATCTTAAATAAAATAATAAAGCAAATCTTAAAACATATATGCAATAAAAAATATATCTTTTTTCAAATATTATATAAAAATTTAAAAAAACATGTTATAATTGATTAGGATAGGTGATTTTAATGAATAATAAAAAAACTTTAGTATTTATATCATTTATATTTTTAGTTTTAGTATATTTATTACTACTTTTTACTGATAGTTTTATAGGCAATTTATTTTTGAATACTTTAATACTTTGTCTTTTATTTCTTTTAGGTATATTTGTAATAGGACTTATATTAAAAAATAATGATTCTTTAAATTTAAGTGCTAAAGATAAATTGTTTAATTCTTTGGTAAAAAATTCAAATACAATATACATATTAATTAATTCAAGAAATAAAAAAGTAATATATTTATCTGATAATGTTGAAAACGTTTTAGGTATATCAAATATTGATAAATCAATAGAAGATGTAACAAGCAAAATTTTTAACATTCCTATAATAAAAAATGAATTAAATAATTGGAATAAAATCGATGAATATGTTAGTCAAATGCTTGAGTATGACAATCCAAAATATAATCATCAAATGTGGATTAGAATAAAAATATTTCAATATAAGGAAAAATATGATGAATATAATGTAATTCAAATATATGATGCAACTAAAGAACATGATAGACAGCATCTAATAGTAACTCAAGCAACAGATATAAAGGCAAGAGAAAGTCAATTGAACCAAATAACTGCATCATCATATGATGTCGAAATGAATATAAATTTAACTAATGATACTTATGATTTAAAATATTTTAAGCGTGACAATTTATATTTTGGTGAAGAAAAACGTGGAGTATATTCTGATGGTTTAAACGAATTACTAAATTATATTAACGAAAGCGATAGATCATTGGTATACGAAAAATTTTCTATTGACAATTTAAAACAACATTTTGCTAAGTATGAACTTGATTCTATATCTGTTCGATATAGAATAGGTAATAACGTGAAGAATAATATTTGGCTCGAAAGTACTGTATTCTTTTTATTGAATGGACAAAGAAATAAAGTTTCCATTCTTACTAAGAATGTAACTGAAAATGCAGAAAGTATAAGACAGCAAAACATAATGCTACAAAATGCATTGAACGATGCAAAGATGGCTGATAGAGCAAAAACTGAATTAATTTCAACTATATCACACGATATTAGAACGCCTCTTACTAATATAATGGGCCTTAGCTATTCTTTATTAAAAGAAAATTTATCTGACAATGTTAAAGAAGATATAGAAAATATTAACTCTTCATCGAATGAAATGCTAGAAATAATAGATGAGTTAGTTAATGTTCAAACAGGTATAATTAAAAATTTAAAAAATGAAGGCGTACCATATAGTATATTAAAATTATTCAAGAAATTAGAAAAAAATACTAGGGAATATATTGGAGATAAAGAAATAAAATTAAAATTAAATTTAGATAAAAATTTACCGGTAATTTTGTTTGGAGATATCAAAAAAGTAAAAGAAATCTTAACTAAAATATTGGATAATTCTGTTAGATATACTGATGAGGGTGAGATTAATATAAATGTTAAAGGAGAAAAAAAATCAGATATCGTCAATTTAATTATTGAAGTAAGTGATACGGGAAGAGGAATTGACGAAAAGAAATTAAACAATATTATTAATACAAATGATTATTCTACTGGATTAGGGACTGTAAAGGCTTTAATTAAGCTATTAGGTGGTAAGTTAGAGATCGAAAGTAAAATAAATGAATATACAAAAGTTACAGTATCTTTTAATCAAAAAATAATTGAAGATAATAAAATTAGAGAAATGATAAATAATAATAAAAATGCAGAAGAATTTAAATTAAATGGCAAACGAATTTTAGTAATTGATGATAATAAGTTAAATTTGAAAGTAACTGACAGATTATTACACTCTTTTGAAGTTGATGTAACTTTGTTGGAAAGTGGGCATGAATGTATTGAGTCTTTAAAAAATGGTAACGTGTATGATTTAATATTATTAGACCAGATGATGCCTGGTTTGGATGGAATATCAACACTAAAAGAGTTAAAAAAAATACCTAATTTTAATACCCCTGTTGTAGTTCTTACAGCTGATGTAATGGAAGGACAGAAGGAAAAATATTTAGCAAGTGGATTTGATGATTATATATCAAAACCTATAGATAAAAATGAGTTAAGTAGAGTTTTAAAAAAATTTTTAAAAGATAAATAATAGTACTATTTTAAAGTAATTAAAATTTAGTAAATTTAATAAAAAGCTTGAGATTTTTGATGTGAACTCTAATTAGTAGACATCAAAAAAAGAAAGTAGAGGTAGTATAATGAAGAAAGGATTTACATTAATAGAGTTACTTGCAGTAATCGTAATACTAGCCATTATCGCATTAATAGCAACGCCAATAATTTTAAATATAATTGATTCTTC
>CANQPA010000051.1 GCA_947625635.1 uncultured Bacilli bacterium | reverse complement strand
TGATAGTACAATTTATTTAGATAGATGTAAAGTATCAGGAGAAGAAGTAGACTACACATATGGACAAGGAGAAATTCCAAAGGTAATACAACAACTATATGAAGTTGCAAAAACAGATAAAGATGATAGTATATTTATGGATGAATATGGGAATATAAGATATAGAGGTATAACACCATCGAACTATATAAGGTTTAATGAAGAAACATGGAGAATAATAGGATATATAGATGGATATGTAAAACTAATAAGAAATGAGCCAATAGGAAGATTTAGTTGGGACACAACGGGTGGACCAGAAGGTTTGAATAATTGGACAAGGCCTGCAGATTTAATGAGATTATTAAATCCACAAACATATGATAATAATGTTATATATGAAAGTGATGATCTTGTAAACAGTAGTTTATATTGGAATAGTGAAAGTGGAGAATGTTATAATGGCAGATATGGTGCAAAGATAGAATGTGATTTTACAGGAGAGGTAGATGGAAAGGAAGAAAAAATAAAAGGATTAAGTGAAGAATCAAGAGAAATGATAGCTTTAACTACATGGAATTTAGGTGTAGCAACATCATCTGAAACTCGAGAGTTATATGAACAAGAAAGAAAAGGCTCAAGTCCATGGGAAAGATTATGGGAAGGATATGTAGGACTTATGTATCCGAGTGATTATGGATATGCATCATCAAGTAGTGAATGCTCATCTAATCTGTTTAAAAATACAGCATGCAAATCAGTAAATTGGTTAAATGTTTGTTCAGGAGTAATACTTACTCCAGGTCCTAGTAATCATGCTAGTTATTTTGTGATGTCTAGTGGGGGTTTGGATGTAGTTTCAATTTTTGGTGGATCAGAAATTCATCCAGTCATAAATTTAAAATCAACAGTAAAAATTACTGGAGGAACTGGAACACTAGATGATTATTTCCAAATTGGATAATAATATAATATTGGAATTAAATTTAATAACTATGCAAAAATTTGTATAGTTTTATTTTTTAATAAAAAATGATTTATTTTTTTTTTAAAATGTAGTAAAATGGTTGTAGAGACGATAGAGGTGGGGAAATGGGTCTTTTTAATAAATTTAAAAATATATTTAATAAAAAAGATAAAGAAGATTTGGAACTTTATGAAACGGGGTTAGAAAAAACTAGAAAAGATCTTGTAAATAAAATCAGTCGTTTAAGTGGAAAATATAAAAAAGTTAGTAATGATTACTTTGATGAATTAGAGGAAATTCTTATAATGGCTGATATTGGTGTTAACACTGTTATGAATTTTATTGATAAATTGAAATACCGTGTAAAACATGAAAACATTTCAGATACTGAAGATTTAAAAGAAGTAATAATTGATGAAATGTTTATAATTTATGTAAATAATCAAATTGTAGTAAATAAAATAAATTATAATCCGTCTGGACCAACAGTAATATTATTTGTTGGAGTAAATGGCGTTGGTAAAACTACAACAATAGGGAAATTAGCTTATAAATTTAAAGAAGAAGGCAAAAAGGTAATGCTTGTTGCAGGTGATACCTTTAGAGCAGGTGCTATAGAGCAGTTAAAAGAATGGGCTGTTAAAACGGATTCTAAAGTTGTTTATAGTGATTCAAAAGATCCATCAAGTGTAGTTTATGATGGAATAAAAGAAGCAATTTTAGAATCATATGATGTTGTTTTAGTTGACACTGCTGGTAGACTTCAAAACAAAGTAAATTTAATGAATGAACTGGAAAAAATGAATAAAGTGATTGGAAAACTAATACCAAATGCACCTCATGAAACTTTACTTGTAATAGATGCAACAACAGGTCAAAACGGAATAAGTCAGGCAAAAAGTTTTAAAGAAATTTCTAATATTACTGGAATTGTTTTGACAAAATTAGATGGTACTGCTAAGGGTGGTATAGTTTTAGCTATAAAAGAATCCGTGGACATTCCAGTTAAATTTGTAGGCCTTGGAGAAACTGAAAAAGATTTAAAGATATTTGATATTGAAAAATATATATACGGGTTATTTAAAGATATGTGAGGTTAGTATGAATACAAAGATAGTTGATTTAAAAGAATATAGCTCTAAAGAAGTAGGATTACTTGTACAAGTTGTTCTAATTGAGCTTATGATAATATTTGCTATTATCAATTTAATAAGTGATGCTTTTATGCCTGCATTTTATGCGATTATTTCAATGATAATGTTTACTATGGCATACAACAATATAAAATTTTATAAAAGAAAATATATGACACCTGTATATGTTTTAGTCGGTATTTTTGTTGCTATTACGACACTAGTGGAGTACGTTTTTTAATGGACATACATTACGTTGAACTTTTTGATTATTATGGTGAACTTTTTACCGAAAAACAAAAAGAATATTTTAAAGATTACTATTTTAATAATTTGACTTTACAGGAAATAGCTGATAATAATAGTGTAACTCGTAATGCGGTACATAAAAATATAAAAGAAATATTGAATAAATTGGATTATTATGAAGAAAAGTTAAATTTATATAGCAATAAAAAGAAGATAGAAAATTTAATAAAGAATATTGATATAAATATAAAAGAAAAGATAGAAGAATTGATATAGGGTGATAAAATGTTTGGTAAAATAGTGTATATTAGCGATAGTGTAGCTCATATTTCAATACCTAATGGTACTCCAGTAAATATGGATCTTATGAATATGCATATAATATTTCAGGATGGCGAAAGAAGAGTTTTAGGTGAAGTAGAGGATGTATCTGAATCAATAATTAAAGTTCATTTTTTAGGAGTTATAGAGGGTAATAAATTTATAGGTGGTGTTCTTAGAAAACCAACTTTAGAGTCGGAAATAAGATTAGTTACAGAGGAAGAATTAAATTTAATTACAGGTATTGATGAAGAGGGAATGTTTAAATTAGGAGTTAGTCCTCTTTATAATGATAAACCAATTTATGTGGATATAAATGAAATTTGTAGTAATCATCTAGCAATATTTGGTAATACGGGTAGTGGTAAGTCATATGGTGTTGCAAGTTTTATACAAAGTCTATTCTATAATAAAAATTTCAATCCTTTTAGAGCCAATTATATGATATTTGATGCGTATGGAGAATATCATAATGCCTTTGAGAGGTTAAGTGAGATAAATCCAAATTATCAATTCAAATATTACACGACTAATAGAGATGATAAAAATGGTGAACTTATAAGAATTCCATTATGGTTACTTGATATAGATGATTTTGCACTTCTTTTAAATGCTGAAAAACATTCACAATTGCAAATAATCGAAAAAATGATAAAATTAGCAAGAATTATTTCAATTGATACAGAAGAATCTATTAAATATAAAAATCATTTAATTGCTAAAGCCATATTAGATACTTTATATACCAATCAAACTGCAGCTAGCAAAAGGAATGATATATTTACTATAATTGCTGGATGTCAAACCGAACAATTTAATTTAGAGGCACCAATTGAAGGAATAGGTTATGTAAGGAAATTTAGAGAATGTTTTACTATAGATAGAAGTGGTGACTTTACAGAAAGTGTACTAATTACTCAATATATTACAAGTTTTATTGACGAATCATTGGATAATTATGAAGCCCCTAATGATCATCCATTTCAACTAGATACACTTCAAAAAGCATTAGATTTTACTTTAATTAGTGATGGATTTATTAGAAATGAAAAATTATATGATGAGGCAACTACATTAAAAGTTAGATTACATTCTATAGCAATAAGTGAAAATGCAGAGTTTTTTAATTACCCACAGTATATAGATTTAAATCAGTACATAGCAAGTTTAGTAGCTAAAAACAGCAAAAAATCTCAAATAATAAATTTTAATCTAGAAGATACAGATGATAGATTATCAAAAACTATAGTTAAAATATATTGTAAGATGTTATTTAATTTTACAAAACATCTTCAAATAAGAGGAGCAGTCCCTTTCCATATATTACTTGAAGAATCTCACAGGTATGTTCAAAATGATTCGGATAATTTTCTATTAGGATACAATATATTTGAAAGAATTGCAAAGGAAGGAAGAAAATTCGGACTTATACTTAACTTGGTTTCACAAAGACCTGTAGAACTTTCTGAAACCGTTATTTCACAAATTAGTAATTTTTTAATATTTAAAATGACACATCCAAGAGATTTAGAGTATATAAAGAAGATGTTACCAAATATGAGTGCGGAAATTATGGAAAAACAAAAAAGTTTACAACCTGGAATGTGTGTTGCGTTTGGGCGTGCATTTAAAGTACCTATGATAATTAAAATGCCCCTACCGAATCCAGCACCACACAGTAGTAATGTAAATGTTGTAAGTGTTTGGCAAGGTAGATAAACTTATCTACCTTTCACATTCTTATCATAATTTAGATGTATACTACCTATATAGTAAGTGGTGATTTATGAAAAAAGTAATACTTTTTTTGGTACTTTTTTTCTTGCTTTTTAGTAACGTTTTCGCATTAGAATTAGATTTAAATTCAAAATATGCTTATTTATATAATTTGTCAGAAGATAAAGTAATGTATGAAAAATCTGCAAATGAAGAAATTAAAGTAGCTAGTTTAACTAAAATTATGACTGCTATAATAGTTATAGAAAATAATCAGAAATTAGATAAAATTGTTACTATAATGGATGAAGATTTAAGAGATATGTATGAGTATACAACTGTTGGATTTCAAAAAGGGGATAAAGTAACAATAGAAGAATTACTTTATGGTATACTTCTTAAGAGTGGATCTGATGCAGTTAATGCGGCTGTAAGAGCGACTACAAAAACAGAAGAAGAATTTGTAAATTTGATGAATCAAAAAGTAAAAGAGCTAGGACTTACACATACTTATTTTTCAAATCCAATAGGGAAAGATGAAGATAACTATTCAAGTGTATCTGATATAGCTAAAATTATGGAGTACTGTTTAAAAAATAATGAATTCAAAAAGGTAATAATGGAACAATCATATTATATAGAAAATTTAGATTTAAACGTATTAGGTCCATTGTATAATAGTATATCTAAATACGATGTAGATACATCAATGGTAAGTGGGGCTAAAACAGGTTTTACTACAATGTCTAAACATTCTATGGTATCGTTTTCCCAGAAAAATGATTTAGTATATATATTAGTTACATCGTATGCTGATGATTATAAAAATTTACTTAAAGATACTAATACCATATATAATTATTTTTATGATAACTATACATATATAAATTATAATATAAATTTTGATATAGGAATAGAAAATGGAAAAACTGATAAATATAATATAAATATACATCCAAAAATTTATTTGAAAAAAGATTATAAACAATCATTATTAAGTTATAAATACAAAGGATTAAATAATATCAGTATACTTCAAAAAAAAGGCGATAAAATAGGGACTGTTTCAATTTATTATGATAAAGAATTAATAAAAAAAATTGATGTTAGATTGGATGATGATATTGAATATCAACCCAAAGCATATTTAAGAATTATTCTTACCGTGTTCATAATATTTACGATTATATTTATATTTTTTAATAGGAATAAAATAAAAAAGGTAATTATAAATAAAAAGAAAAAATCAAAGCCAACAATAAATGTTACAAAAAAAGCAAAAAATGTAAAGAATAATACGGAAAACAAAATGAATATTTTAAAAAATACTGTAGATGTTGATTTATTTTTTACTACATTAAATAGTTTTAATTATGAAATAAAGGATAGAGAAAAAATAGAATGTCTATTTATAGATAGATGCTTTCAAAATATTAATTTTGAAAGTAAAAGAGAATTATCCAACTTAAATTCAAGTATAAAATTACATAAAAATGATATGTGCATAGGAACAGTAAAATACTATAAAAAATTACTTAAATATTGTCTTGATGAATATGTGAATAAGTGATGATAACTAAAAGGTTATTAGAACAAAAAATAAATAATTAAAGTTGAATGAAAAGTAAATGTCATATTAACTAAAGAAAACAATAAATGTAAGAGAAAATGGGAAAAAAAATAAAAAA
>CANQPA010000050.1 GCA_947625635.1 uncultured Bacilli bacterium | reverse complement strand
GATAATGCTATTAACAGAACTACTGATGTTACTTTAAATCCAGATGATAGAGTTAAGAAAACATTAAGTCATTTTGGAAATGGAGCAAATGTTATAGTTTTATCCAACCATATAAATGCTGGTGGCGGTGAAGGAGCAGAAGTAATCTATGCTTTACGTAATTCGGATGTCTTACCTAGAATGATAGGGACTGAATTAGAAAAAGAAGGTCAAACAATAAGAAAATATTATCAAAGAAGATTACCATCGGATCCTTCTAAGGATTATTACTATATGATAAGAAATACTCCTAATACCCAAGCGATGTTAATAGAATATGGTTTTTTAGATAATACAGCAGATGCTAATAAACTTAAAAATAATTGGGAGGAATATGCTGAAGCTGTAGTAAGAGCAGTAGCTAGTTATGTAGGTGTACCATATGTAGGTGTTGGTGGAGCTGGAGAATACTATACTGTTGAAAAAGGAGATTCCTTGTGGAGTATAGCTCGTAAGTTTAATACTACTGTGGATAAGTTAAAAGAGTTAAACAACTTATCTAGTAATTTATTATCAGTAGGTCAAACTTTAATAATAAGTGATTATATAGAACCAATGGTAGAAGGTTATTACATAGTTAAGAAAGGGGACACTTTATATAGTATAGCAAGGACTTATGGGCTTAGTGTAGCAAGATTAAAAGAATTAAATAATTTAACTTCTAATAACTTAAGTGTGGGACAAAGTTTAATAGTGATGGATACTCCTACTACACAAAGTGATGATAATTATTATACAGTAGTTAGTGGAGATACTTTGTACGGAATAGCTAATAAATTTAATACTACAGTAGATAAAATAAAACAAGCTAATAATCTTGCTTCAAACAATTTATCTATTGGTCAAAAGTTAATAATACCTGGAGATAATAATTATCAAGTATATACAGTAGTTAGTGGAGATACTTTATATGGCATAGCCAGAAAGTTTAATACGACTGTATCTGCTATAGAAAGTTTAAATAACTTAACTACTAGTACACTAAGTATAGGACAAAAATTATTAATACCATAGAAAACCTTGTAAAAGGGTTTTTTATTGAAGATTAGTACTTAAATATGTTTTATTATTACTAAAATGATGATATAATATTATCTAGTAAGAATAGGAGGATATTATGAATGCTTTTAAAAATACTATTGTGAATTCTCCTATTAGATGGGCAGGTTCTAAAAAGAAGATTTTAGATGAAATGTTAAATACCTTCCCTAGGAATAAAGAAAATTATATAGAAATGTTCTTAGGATCTGGTATAGTACTTATAAATGTACTTGATAATAATGATATATTAAAATATAAAAATTTTTATGTTAATGATATCAATAGTAATATTATTAATTTTTATATTTTGTTAAGAGATAATATAAATGATGTAATAATAAAAATGAAAAAATTAGTGAATATATATAATAATTATTCGATGGAAGAAAAAGAAAAATATTATTATAAAATCAGAGAAGATTTTAATAATATGGATTCTTCAGATGAAAAAGCACTTTTGTTTTGCTTTTTGATGAAAACTGGATTTAATGGTGTATATAGAGAAAATAAAAGTGGAAAATTTAATGTTCCATTTGGCAGGAAAGATAAAATTTTTATAAACGAAGAACATTTATATAAAGTGTCAAAAAGTATCCAAAATGTTAAATTTTATAATTTAAAATATGAGGATTTTTTAAAGGAAATGAAAAAGAAACGTAAGTTGGATGATGCTTTTGTTTATTGTGATCCACCATATTTACCAGATGATGCTTTAGTGAATCAAAAACAAGAATTATACACAAGCGATTCATTCGATCATAAGCTATTTTTTGAAAATCTTCTAAATTTTAACTCAAAGTCTGATATAATGGTTTCAATGGTTGATTCCAGAATTGCCAATCTGATATATAATATTAAACCATTTGTTAAAATCGATATGCGAGAAATAGTAAGAACAATAAATCCTAAAAAAATATTTCCATCAAAAGAAATTGCTTTTATAAATTATGAATTAGAAGCTATTGAAAAAAATAACTAAGTCTAAAAAGATTTAGTTATTTTTATATATTTTTCAAAATAATTGCAAAATATTTTTAAAATATTTTGACAATATTGTTAAAAAGTGATAATATATAAACAAATTGGAGGTGTAATATGGATAAAGTTAAACAAGATAATTTTAAACGAATCGCTGATAATAGATTACATAAAATAGTTGATTTAATTTCAAAATTACATAATTTATCTAATACATCATTTTATGAATTTACTGATGATCAAATAAATGAAATTTTTACTATAATCCAAGATGAGTTAAACAAGCAAAAGCAATTATTTGATAACGATAAGAAAAAGGGAAGAAAGAGGATAGAGTTATGAAAAGAAAATAAATTATTCGAAATTTTTTCAAATGTAGATTTATATAGGAGGTTTAATTATGTTTGATAAAGGAAAAATGTGGAGGTTTCCAGGTAATAATTATCTTCAAGAGCAAGGGATAGATACTCCAGATATGGAAACATTTGCTCAAGATCCAATTGCGTCATTGGCTAGAGAGTCGTGTCAAAATTCGATTGATGCAAGGATAGATGGAAAAACTGCAAGAATTGAGTTTAAAACTTTTGATATAATGCGAAGCGAAATTCCAGAAGTAGACAGAATAGCAGAGGAAATTGATTCTTGTATGGATTATAGAAAAAATAATTCAAAACTATATAAGACGCTTGATAATATGAAGAATAGTTTGAGTAATAATCTTATTCATTGTATTAGAGTAAGTGATTTTAATACTGTTGGATTAAAAGGAATAAATAATTTAGATGATAGTCCTTTTTATCTTTTAACAAGAGGTACTGGAATAAGTGATAAGAGTGGATCTAAGGGAGGATCTAAGGGGATAGGAAAATTCGCGTCTTTTGTTGCTAGCTCGTTTAATACAGTTTTTTATTCAACTTTAAATATGGATGGCGAAAAAGGATATTTAGGTATTTGTAAATTATGTTCTACAAGAATGAAAGGAACCGATGAAAAGACACAAGGAATTGGATATTTTGGGTTAGGTAATAAGAATATGCCTATACTTGAAGATTTAAATTTAGATAAGTCTTTTAAAAGAAAAACTACAGGTACAGATATTTATATACTAGGATTTAGAAAAAATAATAATTGGAAAAAAGAACTTATAACTAAGATATTGGATAGCTTTATGTGCGCAATATATTATGGAGAACTTGAAATTATAGTTGATGATTTAATAATTAATAAAAATAATTTAGGTGAATTAATCGAAAATGAAAATTATATTTTAAAAAGAAATTATAATAACATTAAATCACAATATATATTGTTAACTGATCCAAATGTATTTAAAGATACTTTAGAAGTAGAAAATTATGGTAATGTAGATATTATACTAAAAGGTTTTAATAAAGAAGAATCTGATTTGGCCACAAATGAATGTGTAATGATTAGATACCCATATATGAAAATAAAAAACTTGTCTAGAATATCTAATGTTCCTTGTTCAGCTATGTGCATTATTGGTGATAATAGTTTGAATTCGTTGTTAAGAGACATTGAAAATCCTCAACATACCAACTGGGAAGTTAATAGAATTGACGATGATGATATAAAAAGTGAATTAAGACATGTATTAAGAACATTAAATAAAGCGATTATGGATTATGTATATGAAAAATTGTCTACTAGTGAAATAAAGGAAACGGATATAGAAGGTGCTAGTGAATACTTACCAGGTATAGAAGATAATAATATGGGTGGCGGAGAGTCTAGTGTTATCGTAGAAACAGCAAAGATCGTTAAAAAAGTAAAGAATAAGGTTAAGGATAAAATTGGAATTAAACCAGATGTTTATGGTAATTCACTTTCCCCAGGGTTAGGAGACCACGAAGATGATGGAGAAGGTTCACCGATGTCAAATGGTTATAATAATGCATCAGGGGGAGATACCCATGATTCTAATAGTGAGACAGGATATGATAACGAAGATTCTGATAATGAAATAATGACATTAGTACAATTAAGTGGTATGCAATACAGATTATTCGTTCCAGACAAAAATTCTGGGAAAATAGTCATTTCTTTTGAATCTTTATATAATGAGGATAATTGTGAATTAGAGTTAAAATATTTAGATGATTCTAATGCTAAATATGATATTAATATAAGCGATGGTAAAATAAATGGTGATCCAGTAGAAATTGTTAATGGTAAAATAAATAATATAAAAATAGAGGAAGGTAAAAAGTATAAAATAGAACTTAATACTGATATTAGAGAATTATATACTTTTGAGGTAAAAATGTATGCGAATAGGTAAAAAATTGTTTCCATATCCTACAATTAATAATTCAAGAAATGCAAGTTGTTTTAAAAATTCAAATTTTGCATTAGTGTATGAAGATGTAGAAGATAATGATAACTTGATCTTAAAAAATGCTCATATTGAATTGGATAATCAGTCATTAATTGAGCTGCTTGAAATGGGAAAAATTGCTGCAGTTGTAATTGTCGAATGTTCTTCAACAGTATATAGAAAAAGTTTTAATATTTCTAGAGTTTCAAATGATATAGTAATACCAATAACAAATTTAAGAGATCAAGTGGTAGTTTCATGTTTTATTTATGCTAAGGAGGATTTTTCTTATATAAATGAGGATTTTTTAGAGGATTATGATGGATATACATTTAATATTGAGAAATATGATATATTAGCGATAGATGATGGTTTTACTACAAGAATTGAGTATGATGAAAATAAAGATAAAAAAATTTCATCAATATTTTCCATAATAAAAGACGAGTTTATAAATAATAATACTATGAAAATTGAACCTACTTCTAAAAAAATAGTCATTCACTTACCGGCTGAACAATTTGGTTATTATGAAAATATGAAGAATAATGATAATTATCAAGAAATATTTTTTTCAATGATACCGATACCAGCATTAATATCTTGTTTACAAAATATTCAAGATCAAGTGTTGTATAATGATGTTACATTAGACGATATTCATTTAGAGTATAGTTGGTTTAGTTCGATAGAATATGCATATAAAAAAAAGTTTAATGAGGATTTCGATGAAGATATTCTTAAAAGGGTGAGTATTATTGAGTTATCTCAACAATTAATGAATAATGCTAGTGTAACAGCTATAAGTGATTTATTTAGGCAAGAATTTGGTAAATTGACAAGGGGTGATAATGATGAATAGCAAAATTAATATTGAATTTATGACTGATGATGCATTAGAAACATTGAAAGCTAATAGTTTAAAAGCTAATAATTATTTAAAAACAGAAAAAAATAATTCGGAATGGTTAAAAGAGATCTATAATGGAAAATTATATGAACCAATGAAACAAAAAATAAATGATTTTAAATTAAAAATTAGTTCAAATGGGAATTATAATGAAGTAGATTTTGATAATTCATTAGTTTTGTATGAGAATTTAAAGGAGTTGCCATTGTATATACTAACTGATGAAAGATTTTGGGCATGGATTAATTTTGAAAAGGGGTATCAAGCGGCTATTCAAGCTATGCCTATAAAATCTGATTCAACGTTTTCTGATCATTGGTTGTTTACACAAGGAAGTAGAAGAGGAATCTTTTTTGGAGTGTTGTCACGTTGTTATTTTAGAGTAGCTCTTACAGTAGATGAAAGATTAGAAGATAAATATAAATTAACTAGATTTGTTATTGAAAATCCTGAAAGATTTAGAAATCTTACATGGCGATCAAGTTCTAGTGAAAAGCATATAGTATTAGGAATAATAAGAGCTGAAAAGGATATATATGATAAATATGGTGACAAAGTTAAAAATAGTATTTATAAAGATATTGCAAAGGAAGTATCATTATTTGCTAGTGTAAGATTAATTGATGTAATATCTGAAGAAGATATTTATAAATTTGTATATAAAAAAATGGAACAAATGATTATTAATCCTTAACAAATAAATATTTTAGTTTTATCTTGTATATTAGATAAATACTTGTTATAATACAAACTACATCTTATAAAGAGTGATGGAGGGACTAGCCCAATGAAGTCACACCAACCTATTAAATTAGGTGGTAATGCTA
>CANQPA010000049.1 GCA_947625635.1 uncultured Bacilli bacterium | reverse complement strand
CTGATAAAAGTATACAAAATGATTCAGATAATAACGAGGGTATACACGTATACTTAAGTATACAGATAAAAGGAGTTTAAAATGAGTGATACTGATATTCAGAATGAAGAAGTAGAAAATGAAGAAGAATTTAAATCAAAGGAAGATAAAAGAATTGAACTTTTAGAGAAATCCATTATTAATAAAAGGGAACATGGTGATTTAAGTGCCGAACAAATAAGCTTATTTGAATTTATTATAAATAGCAAAATTAAAGCTGTTAAACCCAATAAATATAATGAAACAATCTCTTTAACGATTAGTAAGGAACAAAAAGACTTTTTAGAGTTTATAGCTGAATACTATAATGTACCAAAAAGCGAGATTATAAGACGGTATATAGATGCTGATATTAAGAAGTGGAATAATAGGAAGAATAAAATCGAAGAATAATAAATAAATATAATAATATTATTTAGATCATTATACAGGATGAATAAACAAGGAATAATAACAGAATATAAAGAATAATAGATATATAGATATATATAGATATATAGAGTAATAATTATTGATATAGACTGTTTTATTACTATAAATTTAAATGATTGAAGAAACAGAATAAATAAAATCAATTCAGAATAATTCAACGAACTTTCTAGAATTGCAGTTTAGACTGTTTAAATGGCTTTAAAAAGCTTTTAATGTGAGTAATACTCACTCTAACAGCTGGATATGCCAAACTAGATAATACTTCTTATTTAAAATTTTAAATACAACTCATTACTTAATAACTTTACTTAAACAGATTAAATTAATCTTAAACTATTTTGATATTAATAGCTGGATTGATTTAATCTTTTTTTTATATTCAGTAGCAGGAATAAAATAAAAAAGGCTATTTTATCTGTCACTAACAAACAGCCACCAGCTATTTACTGATAAACTTTAAAGATATAGAAGTTTACATAGAAAGTTACAACAAATACTATTTTGCTTATATATAGTAACAATCTAACCCCCTATTTAAAAAACAGACTCTCAAAATATACGATACCTGCCGATGTCCTGAGAGAGAACAATTTATTGAAAACATTTTCAGGAACTTTCCATTTTTGACTTGCTTTTTCCACCTGGATATGTTACCATATTACTTATAATACGTAATAGATTTATCTATTGCAGAAATGAAGGAGTCAATTTTATGACTAATGAACAAAATATTTACAAAGAAAATGGTTTTTACAAAGCTAAAGATGTTATGGCTATGCTGGATTGCAAAAAAAGTAAAGCCTATGAAGTTATCAAAATGGTAAACGATATTAGAGAGAAGAATAATTTACTTGTTATTCGCGGTATGGTTCCAGCGAGAGATTTTAATAAACAGTTTTCTATTGAGGTGGTTTAATGATTCCAGTAATAGAATATAATTCAGATTTAGAGAATTTTAGATTTAAGCTACAGTTATTCAAAGCGGTTAATAGAGCTGATTTAACAGAAAAAGAATATAGAAAGCTGGGGAGATTATTAGAACGTCTTAAACTGTCAATGAAAGAGTTTGATAACTATGATACTATTTTATTTACTGACGGAATAAAAGCTGATTCTACTTTAACTAATACAGTTAAAACGCTCGCTCTGATTCTTGATTTATTACAGGAAGCCGAACTGGAAACAGTAGAAAAAGAAGAATTGATAGAACTAGCAGAAAGTTTAATTAACGGACTGACCCCCTATAACGATTTATCAGTAACAAGCTGATAATTAGCTGATTCCTGTTTGAGTGCTGGCGGTTTTTGAGTTTGTTTTTTTCTGGATTATTCCATAAAATGAGCAATTAAAGTTTATTCTGATAACTCACTTAGAAATATGACTTGATTTTATCAGATAAACTATAAATCCCCGACCAAATAAATAGTTATACTTGTTAAATTTTACGCAATAACTGATTTTATGTAGTATTTTGCAATTTTGAGATTCTTTGTACTTGATATTGCTTATTTTACGATTCAGTTTTTAGCTTGTTTTTTCAATATTGAAGCTGGAACTGACATAAAGTAAACGATTACAATTGATGCCAAGTAGAAAGTTGCGTTACAATAATGGTGATTTATTTGATAAATATTTTGAGAAATAAAAAAAAACCTTGTTTAGTTTGTGGTGAATGGAACAAGGTTTATCTGATGAATTTGATGAGGATTTTATCTTAGAGTCCTCTTGTTTAAATATATCTCGCTGAAAACAAATGAAGTTTACACCTCAAAGCGTTTTCTATTTAATAAATTAATTATACCATACCGAAGAAAATTAATAAAGTGGCGTGGTATTTTGTATCAAAATATTTATTATATCTTATTTGTTGTATCTATTTGAAGTAGATATAGTTAGAAAAATTAAGTTAAAGGATTCTGGAACTACTTTAATTTAATCGGCTTTAAATGTTCCAACTGAAATATATATCTTAATACTGAGGTGAAATAATATGCAATTAAAAGATACCTTAAACGAGCTTTCTAAAATTGACCAGCAATTAATAAGTTTAGCTGAGAAACAGGAAAGCCAAGAAGTAAAAGATTTAATCTTAAACTTTAATGAAGACGAACTGGATTATTTAATTTACAGGTTAGAACAGAAAGAGGGATAAATGTTAAAAAGTAAAAGAGATATTATTAATAATAATTATTCACTTGAAGAAGTAGTCAATTTATACGGTAAGAATTTTCCTGTTAAAAAGATAGGTCGTAATTATCGGTCTGATTCTTTTATTAATCCAAGTAGCGGACATAGTAAGAATAAAGATAATAAAGTTGATTATAACTTTAAACAAAATGTTTGGTGTGACCTATCAGCAGGAAATACAGGTGGTGGAATTGTTGAATATGTACAGCATATGATGAATTTTAATGATTCTGAAGAAGCTATAAATTTTCTTGCAAAAGAAAAAGGATTAGAACTAAAAGAAACTATTGATCTAACCCCCCAAACATCATTTCAAAAACATATTATACAATGTAATAATAACCTAAATTCTAACAGATTTAAAGCTATTAAAGACTTTCTGATTCAAGAAAAAGGTTACACAGAAAGCTATATCAATGATAATTATATAGGATTCGCAGATTACAACGTTACAGGAAGAATTATTTACCCCATATTTGATGAATACGGACTTCCTGTTTACTATGAAGCCCGTAGTATATCGGCTGAACTTAATAAAAAGGTATATCCAAATAATACAGAATACAGAGAACCACCAGCTAAATTTATTGGCGTAAATGAAGATAGATTTAAAGATTCAGAACTGAAAAAAGAGACCCCCTATAACTTTTATAACCGTACTTTTAAAAGCGGTAATACTATTTATATAACCGAGGGAGTAGCTGATTCTGACGCTTTATTCCAGCTTAATATGAATAATGTTTGTACCAGCGGTACAAAGAGAACTACAGATCAAGTCTGGAAAACAAAATATAATCCTGTTTTTAATAATCATAAAACAGTGGTTTATTTTGGAGATAATGATGATGATGGCAGAAAAGCTGTTGTCGATAATATCATTGATCATATTTATAAATATGGAGTAACTAATGTTTTTGTACAAATAGTACCAAAAACTAAAGGAATACTAGATTCTGATACTCCGTATAAAGATCATTTTCTATCTAATGATGATACTAGAGAGAAATACGGTTCTGAATGGACTAAAGATATTAATGATATTTACAGTATTAGCAGGAATGCTGTATTTGATACCATAAAAACCCGAATTAACGCCGTTGAATATATAGCCATGTATTATAAGGATTTAGAAAAAAGAGAGCCTGAAGAAAGTTTTAAAGCTAATTTTACTAAAGCTATTGAAGTAGCTTATAGGTATATCAATCCTTATAAACTAAATGATATATTCAATAAACTTGAAGCTAAAGAGATTATTACAGCAGATGAAAATAAAGAGTTACAGAAATTTATAAAAAAACCTCCATTAGATAGAGCAATAGTTGAAGAAGTAATTAATAAATCAAAAATTAATCCTGATGATAACAGAAAGACATTACTATATGATAAAAAATTAAACTTTTATCAATTCAACGGTAAGATCTGGGAACAAAGAGAGGAGCAACACTTAAAAACAGAAATAAATGACTTCCTGGGATACCGATTCAGTAATGGAGCTAAAATTAATTCTGTTTATAATACTCTAACAAGTAGCAAAGAAATAGTAGCTAAAAACTCGGAAGAAATGACTTTTAATAAAAAAGACGTGCTAGTATTTCAAAATGGCACTTTATATTTAAATGATGGAGAGCCTGAGTTTAAGAAAGATATATTTAAGCCTGAAGATAAAACTACTTTTATTTGTAATTTTGAATATAATCCTGAAGCCGAATGCCCTAATTGGAAAAAAGTTTTACGAGAAGGTGTAGAAACCTATGACAGTAACGGAGAACTAAATAAAAGAGAAACAGATTTAAAATATAAAATGTTACAGGAATACGCAGGATATATTTTATCTAAAGATTGCTCATTCGAAAAAGCACTTGTTTTATTTGGAGATGGTGAAAATGGTAAATCTGTTTATTTTGAAACTATAAGAAAGCTATTTGATGAAAAAGCGACTACTAAATTAAAAATGCAACAATTCAAAGATAATTTTACGCTGATTCATTTAAAAGACGCTATTTTAAATATTTCTGGAGAAACAAAAGAATCTCTAAGGGGAGCTGAAGAAGATATTAAATCTATTGTATCTGGGGAGCCTATTATGGACAGCTTGAAGAATAGAGATTTAGTAACTTTTACACCGAGAGCTAAACTGATTATATCGGCTAATAATCCATTTAAAGTAGCTGATCAAAGTAATGGAACAGCGAGACGCTTTAATTTTATCGTTTTTGGAAATAAGTTTACCAGTGATCTTTCTATTATAAATAATAAAACAGTTAAATTAGCCCATATTAATTTAAAAAGAGAGCTTGAAGAAGAAAAACAAGGTATTATGAACTGGATATTAGAGGGCTATAAAATCATAAAAGATAAACAAAAAAAGAATTTACCTCTAACCGAAAGTAACGAAAGTAAAAGTTTTTACGAGCAGTTTAAAATCAGTAATAATCCAACTAGAGAATACGTTATTACACAGCTTTCTAGCGGATTCAATTTTGATGATTTATATCCGTTTAAAGAAAATGAGTTTAATGAGCTGGGACTGGATAGAATACACCAAAATATGGAATATAACTCCGAGGAGAATGAAATATCATTTAGAGTTAGTGCAAATACCTTATTTGATGATTATAAAGAATTTTGCAGTGAAAACGGATACCAAGCTGGAGGAAAAAATGGATTCTCCAATAAAATAAAAATGCAATGTAAAGATTTAGGAATAGGACTTGAAAGAGATCAGGGAACAACAAGAGCCGATAGATTAATTTATTATATCTTTACGTATAATGAACGGGTATTAGATAATATTGATTCCATTAAAGCTCAAATATAGGGATAAAATCAAAATAAATAAGTACTTTTACATAAATTGTAGAAGTACTTTTTTTATAGATCAAATATATTTATATCCGATATTTTGGTGTAATGACTTTTTAACTCAA
Organism: uncultured Bacilli bacterium; assembly: GCA_947625635.1. Lineage (GTDB taxonomy): Bacteria > Bacillota_I > Bacilli_A > RF39 > UBA660 > UMGS1613. The sequence goes on along the minus strand of CANQPA010000049.1, from coordinate 744 downwards.
GTGATTACACATTATTGTACAAGCTGAAGACGAAATCAAATATATCATTATTTCTAATATAATTATGCTTATTTTAGCTTTAATATCAATTTAAGCTTTAAAATGTGTAATAACCCGTGTAATGACTTTTTAATGAAATGTAAACGTTTACTCTAGAATGAGAAGATCAATTTTAAAATGAGAACATCAAATAATAGCTAATATTATTCGCCTATATTTTATAAAATATCTAAGATTCTTTCTTTCTAATTTGGTGTAATGACTTTTAGAAAGTGATTACACCAGTAAATGAACAATTTTAAAATGAGAACATCAAGTAATATATACTTATATTTCACTATATCTTTATTAATTTATTTAATGTGTAATAAGTGTAATAACTTTTTAGAAATAATTTTATATATAAATTCAATCATACGTGTTATATATACAGCTGAGTTGAAAAGTAGTAATTACACCATTTCATTTCTTGATAAAATTATTAAATCGGCGTTTTTCCTAGTTATTATTTCTTGATATTTTAAAGATAAAAAAAAGAACTGAAACATTAAGAAATGATTCAGCCCGAAATAATATTTTAATACCACGGTGATATAGAAAGAGGATATTTATTTTAGTTATATGCAATTATATACTTTTATGGTAACATATTTAAAGCAGAAAGTCAAGTAATTATTAATATAGCTTATATATTGAGTTTTACCTTTTTCCTAATATTCAACGCCCCCCCCTTTTTTTCTGATA
>CANQPA010000048.1 GCA_947625635.1 uncultured Bacilli bacterium | reverse complement strand
CCCCCCCTGTTTGTCAATGATCAAAGAAAATAGACGTCGTTAAACTTTTTATACTTTTTCTAATTTATCTTCCAATATTGAATAAAGGTAAATACCTACATGTTTATTAGTTATTCTTTGAATGTATTTTCTATATCCATTCAACTGTTTAATATAGTTTTCATCAGATGTATTTTTCATTTTATAATCAATTATACATATATTATCTTCATATTCTAAAATCAAATCTATTATACCTTTTTTTATTTCATTTTCATCGTCATTTATAAAATGATATTCTTTGTATATATTTATATAATTATTATCTATATGTTTTAAAAATTTCAATATATAAGGATTTGTACTAGTTTTAAAATCTTCTGTTTCAAATATATAATGTAAATAAGTCCCTTCTTTCATATTATTGTATTCTTCCTTTGTAATAAGTTTATTAATAGTCTTAGAATATCTTGACTTATCTATTAATTCATAATGTATATTATTAGATATTTTTTTTATTTTAGTATCTATCTTTTTTACTTTTTCTTTATAATATAAACTTTTAGTATTTTCATAATCATGAGTTAGTATTACTTTATTAAAATCTATTCCTTTTATATAAGGAGTTAGTACTTTAGAAATACTATTTAACATCTTTGATATTCTATTGTATTTAAGTCTTTCATCACTTGGGACTAATGTATCAAATGATTCTTTTTCTAAATCTATTGGACACACTATAATTATTTTTTCTTTCGCACGAGTTAAAGCAACATAAAATAGCCTTATCTTTTCACTTATAGATTCTCTTAACTCTTCATTTAAAAGTAAGTCTTTTAATATTGTCTCTTTTATTCCATTATCAGAATAAGGAGTTATTATGTTATAATTAGAATCTACTATAAATTTAGCCTTCGAATCTTCATCGTTAGATTTCTTATATAGTCCAGTAAAGTAACAAATACTATATTCAAGTCCCTTACTTTTATGTATATTAAGTATTTTTACTGAATTACTAGAATCACTATTTAAAGAATATTCAATCTCTCCAATTTCTATCATTTTAGTTAAATAATGAGCAAAATCTATAACGTTATATCCAATATTAGATAAAGATATACTTAAATCTTTTAAATAGTCTAGTCTTATCATAGACTCTTTTATATTATTAGTGGTTATTAACTTTTTATAGTAATCAAACTCATCTAATACTTTATTTAGTAGCTCTATATTAGATATCTCTGTTATATCAATTTTTCTACACTTTTTATAAAGGCTAGTATCATAAAAATTATTAGACTTTATTATATCAAATATCTCTTCATCAGAAGTTCTAAATATATAAGACCTTGATACGCTTGTAAATAAGTATTTGAACTCATCATCTATCTCATTTAGATTTACTTTAATTATTAAATTTATTAAATTTTTAAGTACAATTATATCATCATCTATTGTTAGTTTTTCATTTTTTATCTGCACTATCGGTATTCCTACATATTCAAATATCTTTTTATATAAATCAAAAGCAGTTCCCCTATCCATTATTATTGCAAAATCGCTATATGTGCAAGGACGAAGTGTCTTTGTTTTTTTATCTACTACAAGATACTTATTTTCTATTTTATCTTTTATGTCATATGCAGTTGTGAAAGCTTCAATTTCATCTGTTGTATAGTCTATATCTTTTGGATTATAGTTAAATATTTCCATATTATAGTTCTGATCTGTCTTACACTCTTCTATATAACTTTTGTTACCAAAGTTCATCTGATGAGACTCTTTATACTCTGCATCACCTACTTTGTTATCCATAATTAAATTAAATATCAAGTTTATATTATCTAATACCTCACTACGTGATCTAAAGTTTTTAAGTAAGTCTATCTTTATTCCTCCAATACATTTAGAATAATTATCGTATTTATTTCTAAATATGTAAGGGTTAGCATTTCTAAATCTATATATTGATTGTTTTATATCTCCAACCATATATACATTATTATTAGATATTAAGTTTATAAACTCTTCTTGTATATTGCTTGTATCTTGGTATTCATCTACCATTATTTCATCAAAACTATTTTTTAATTCTTCTCTTACATCAGGATTTTCTTTTATAACTTTTATAGCCATTAAAGCAATATCAGTAAAAGTATATAAATTCATCTTATTTTTATAATTTAAAAACATCTCATCAAATTTTAATATTATTTTTATTATAGCTCTTATATAAGGCTTTGTTGATAAGAGTGATTCCTTTATATCTTTTGTATCTTTAAATCTAGTTAACTCTTTTAATTTCTTTTTATGTACATCAATTCTATCTTTATATACTTTAAAGTCTTCCTCACAGTTTTTGTTCTTTCTTGGACTTCCTATTAAACTTAAACTAGTTTTAATCTCTTCATAAGTTTTAGAATTTATTAATGGCTCTATATTATAAGTTTCTATAAACTTGTTATCCACTCTAAAAGTTAACTCTTTATAATCTTCTTTAATAAAAGATATCTCTTTATTTATTATACTTATGTAATCGTTTATTTTATCGTCTATAAATTTTTCATTAAAGTGTGTATCTATGTAATTATTTAGATATTCCTTTTTTTCAGGAATTAAATCTAGTTTACTTGATACTTCTTTTACTATTCTTTTTATGTTATCATCACTTTTAATAGAAAAATCTTTAATTAATTTATCAAAATCTTTATCTTTATACATGTTTTCAAATATTTCATCTATAAATTCATTTGTCTTAAGTACTTCTATAGATGAATCCATTATAGATATATTGTTTGATAGTTTCAAAAGTGTATGGTACCTCTTAACTGTTGATAGAGCAAATGAATCAAATGTAGTTATATAAGATGAGTCTATATAATCTAATTGTTCCTTAAGGTTTGCATCTTTAATCGCACTTCTAATTCTATCTTTCATCTCTCCTGCTGCTGCATTTGTAAAAGTTAGTATTAAAAGCCTATTAATGTTACCCCCATTTAATAATTTTCTAATAGTCCTTTCAGTTAAGACTGCAGTTTTACCACTACCTGCTCCTGCAGATACAATAATATTAGTACCTGTCTTTGTTATGGCTTCTTCTTGTTCATTTGTCCATTTACTCATTTTATCACTACCTTTGATTTTTTATTTTATTTAGTACATCCATTACATCATCAAAAACTTTATTTTCTGAATCGTTATTTTTATATGGCCTTGTAAAGTCATCTATCTCACTTAAAACTAAATCGATATTATCTTTATTAACCTTATCTTCAATAATATTTAGGCAAGTGTTTTTATACCCTCTTACCATACATCCAGCCAAAGATTTATAGTATGATTTTTCTGGTAAGTTAGATTTTTTATATAAATCTAAAGCCATTTCATCAGTCACTTTCTTTGGGTTATGTAATATAATTTTATTACTTCTAAATACACCATGCGGGGCAGACACACTTTCACAATCAATTATATCTGCATCACTTGGAATCTCAACATCATAAATAGTATCTCCTCTAACTAACCATCTTAATATTTTATCTTCAGTACTAAAATTAAAACCTCCCATTTCTTTTGGGTCATTACTATTAGGATTCCAGTTAGTAGCAATATTGACTTCATCAATTTTATAATTTAAATTATTTTTTGCACCTGATGATGTACCAAACATAACTTTTAAATATTTACTCATATTTCCTCCTAAATTAAATTCTTTTTTCATCATTTCAAAAATTTTTAATCTTTCTTCCTCTGTAAAGATATCTTTTTGACTTTCTTTTTTATTTAATGCCCATTTCCACATATTATATCCAAATTGCTTATCTTTATATTTTTTATTAAAAATATTAATTTCTTCTTTGTATCTAGGTATAAAGTGAAAATGAACATGTGGTTTTTCATTATCCCTATAAGCATTATTCATAAGACAAGTAAAATTAAACATAGTTGATCCAAAAACTTTTTTACAAACTCGTTCTAATTCTTTTTCGATTATTCCTAATTCTTCCCAAGCCTCTTTAGTTAATTCACCTAAAAATCCTTTATCATTTTCTATAATACAATACCCAATAAATTCTTGACACCAATCTCAAAAAATAATATTCCAATTTTTTCCTTTATAAAGTTCCATAAATTACTCCTCATCATCAAATCTTTTATTACCTTTAATACTTTTAAAGTCATAAGCTTTCTTAAAACACAAATCTCTATATTTACAAAACTCACATCCAATATTTTCTTTATCTATTTTAGGATTAATATCAAATTTTGAATTTAATACATTAGCAAGTGTCTCATCAATCTTTTCCTTTACAGTTTTTATAACACCATCTATCTCATCATTTGATAACATTCTTTTTAAACTGCTAGAACTAAAATTGCCATCTTTATTTATCTTTATTCCATCTATAACACTACTGTCCATATAATTACTATCAAAGTTTTCTAGTATTTCTTTATCAGTATTTGTATAACCTATAAGTTTTAAACTCTTCTCTTTTTCTTCATCACTTTTATTATCTAAAGTAATATTTTGTAAATAAAATCCAGCAAAATTGATATTCTTATATGAATAACTTGACAAATACATATAAACTGGAAGTTGTAATCCTATCCCATTATCTATATATTTTAAACTAGGTTTTTTAACATAAGTTTTATAATCTATAATCGCTGCAATAGTCTTATCTTTAATATTGTCATAAACTATTTTATCTATAAAACCTACAAAATTGATGTTATCTTTAAGTGGTATTTTAACAAACTTCTCAGTCTCACATTTCTTTAATTTAGAAAAACTACTCTGATTCTCTAATATTCCTTTTAAATATTTTAAGTTATCTATTGTTCTATTTACAAAGAATTTATTTGAATTAGTTAAAACTATATCATTATCTTTTATATAATCATTAACTGTACTTTCTATATCTATATCACTTTTAACTAGTTTATCTAAAACGTGGTGATACAAATTACCTAAAGTAATACCAAAACTATCATCTAGTGTTGATAAACATAGTATCTTATCTATATAAAATCTAAATGCACATCTATTATAGTTATCCATAAGTGTATAAGATAAATTAAAACTTTTTTGGTTTTTTATATAATCCCTTAGTTTTTTTACAGATAGTCCTGTAAATCTATGAGAATATGTATTATAAGGTATATCATAGTTAGAATTAAGTAACTCTAGAGTATCACTCATTTTTCCATATTTTATTAACTCATCTAAATCATTTGCAAGTGTGATTTCGTCATCTATATCACTATAGCTTATACTATAATCTATTTTTCCTTTAATAGGAATTGTTAAATCATCTATCAAGTTAGATGGATAAAATACATTAAAGGGTGTTTTTAATTTATATGTTATTGTTAAATTTTTGATATTTTTAATTGATTTAATAGTTTCTTCTTTTTCTCTTTTATTCTTTTCTATTGTGCTATCCATATAACTAGGTTTTATATTATCACTTATGTAATCTTCATCTTTATATATTTTAGGTATTATATTTTGATTAAACCCTAACATAAATACATAATCATTATCAAAGTCATAAGATTTGTAGTCAACTACCTCTATCATATTTGTATATTTTGGATTTTTAATATACGTATGATTTAAGTCATACTCTATTAAAATTTTTAGATTTTTAATATCATCACACCATACATATTTATTACAAATAGATATTATAGTATTATAGGTATCCGTTTCACTATACTTAGATATTCCATTTATTGCACCTTCTATACCGCTATCTAAATTTGAATAAAATTTGTTACCTATTATAGTAGACATTATAGGTATTTCATTAAACTTATCGATTTTTAGATTGTAAAAATTAAATATCTTGGTAATTATGTTTATATAATCAACACTAATATTAGTTAATTTAATATTATTTATACTAACACCACTATTTATAAGGCTAGATATACTTCTTGCTACAAATTCTACCTCTTCATCTATATTGTCAAATTCATATATTTTAGGTATATAATTTTTAGCTTCTTTATTTATTTGTCTTATTTTTAAGCCTTTAAGTAAATGTCTTTCAAATTTAGATAGTGTATAATTATAAATAATAATTTCTCTACCATCAATAAAATTCCTAAATCTATTATTAAATACAAGTAAATTATGCTCTATTAAATCACGTTTTATGCTAACTAAAAAATCTAGTTTATCATTATCATATTTTTTATCTTCAATATATATTAAATTATCTAAATACTCTTTAGCTACCTCATATTTTATGTCATATTTATTAATAAGGTATATAATGGCTTTTTCATCATAATCAAAGTAATATGCTTTAATAAATTCACTCATACTGTAAAGTTTTATATTTACTAATTTTTTTATACTTTTTAATATATTAAACTTTTCATCTTCACAACATATTACTATAGCATTATTAGTGAATTTACTTATCATACTACCACCAATATAAGTATAACATGTATAAAATTTAATTTAAAGTAAATACTGAAAAATAAACTAAAAATCATTAAAAACTCATTTTAAAAAATAATATTATAATAATCTTAATCCAATTAAAAAGGAACTATTTATAGTTCCAAACTTAAGTTAATTTTATAGTTTGTTTTTGACGTCACATATGAAGCACTAAAACTGACCAAACATAGTTATAAGAATATATTTTTTATTAGTTTAAATCTAAAAATAACACCATTTGATTCTTTACTTTGTTTTAAAATTTTTTTCTTGTATATCTATCCTCGAGATATCATAGATTTTGAGATAGTTATAACTGGACGAACTCCATATAAATCAGAGTAACTAACAGAAGTAAGTCCGCTGAGTTCTCCATTAAAATTCACAGCCCAGGCTAGCGAACTGTCGCCAGAATTGGCAGAAGAAATCCAATATCCATATACTTCAGACATATCGTGTGTAGTTCCAGACAAATAATCATACAACCATTGAGGTAGAGAACTATTAGAAACATAATAAATTTTTTCTATTTGTGCATTTGTCGGCAAATTTACTTCTACTTTGGTCCACTTGATTGTTTGTTCCTTTAGATATTTCATAGCTGTTATTGGCCCTTTGTTATTATTTCCTTCAGTTCCGTAATCTGAATCATTTCCCCCTACAGAAACATAGTCTTCTTTTGATACCCAAGCGACATTATTAACTATATTTTTATCCATAATGAGCGCTATTTCACCTTCTCCTGCCGTTCCATAATTACCTTCTGTTTCATCTTTTCCTATATCATTTTCTGTTATCTTTAAAAGCCCTGATGTATCACCATCTTCTAGTAAATAAAAGATTCGATCTTCGCCATCGCCTGGATCACATGTGTACATATCTCCATAATTGTATTCTTCATCTCCTGTTTTCTGTACTAAGGTACATACTGTTCTTGTTGGTAATGTTTCACTATTTCCACACATAAACCCAAGTGATTCTGTTTCTACTTTCCCATTTTTAAATGTAATATTTCCTGTGCATGGTCTTTGCCCATTTGTCTCTACTATTAAATCAACAGTCCCCTCATCCACTAGACATTTTAAATTACCATCACTTTGTACTGTGCAATTATTTGGATTAAATTCACTTGTTAAATTTTTTCTTACTATTGCCTCTTTGGCTGCTTCTAAATATAATTCTTTACTTCTTTC
>CANQPA010000047.1 GCA_947625635.1 uncultured Bacilli bacterium | reverse complement strand
ATAATATTACATCAGAAGAATTAACTAATATTTTTAATAGTATTTATAAATTAGAAGATCAAGAAAAGTATGGTATTTTAGGTATCAGTTTCGTTATTATTTAATTTTAAGATAAATTACAATTTGTTTTAATAGTTTATATGAATAAATTTACTAAATGTAAAATATGTAATATAATTATATTAGTTAGTAGTTATTACTACCTATTATTAAGTTGAGAAAAGTTATTCGACTTCTTCTCTATACGCTCCAATTTTGTTTATAACCTGCATAAATACTAATTTTATGGTATTATGTATTTGGTGAAGAGAACTTCATATAATAAAAAGGGAACATTAAGTTTTAGCAAGTTGAATGTCTACCCAAATTACTTTAGTTTGACATTTAATCGTTAGGTGAATTTCTTTTATATTAATACTATAAATAATAAAAATAGTAAAAGGAAGATAATTATTGCTAAATAAAAAATTAAAAGATTATCAATGGATATTCTTTTAATTTTTTATTTACAGTAATTGATTAAGTCACTAATTGTTTTTTTACTGTTCTTTTCAACAACCCAATATTCATTATCACTATCAAAGTTGCATCTATAAACATCGTAAAAGAGTGTATCATAATAAATAACATTCCCTGTAAAAGTTGTTTTAATTCTAAACATTGGAGCTTCTTGATTTAATTTTACATTTATATAATCAGTAAGTAAAAGTATACCCATTGAAAATGTAAAAATCATCATTATAAGTAATAAACGTATATACCATTTAATAGGATTTAATATTCTTAAAATACCTATCATAAATATTATTATTCCAAAAACAGAATAAATAGATCCCCAACTACTTTCACTTGGGAAAATCATTATTGCTGATATAGATACAAATAATCCAAATATAATTAAAATTAAAGAAATAACTTGATTATATTTATTTATTCTTTTAGTAGAATAATCAATTGCATTTACAATATTTTCTTCAAATTTTTCTTGATATTCTTTTTCTTTAACTTTCTCACCACTAATTAAATCATTTAATGAAATACCAAGTTCATTACACAAAGGTTTAAAAAGCGATAAATCAGGCATATTTCTACCATTTTCCCAGTTTCCAATAGTTCGATCTGATACACCTAATCTCTCTGCTAATTCTTGCTGAGTTATTTTTTTACTTTTTCTACATTCAGCAATAAATTTACCAATATTTTCTTGATTCATAATATTCTCCTTTCACACTAACATTTTATAATAATAAAGTTAATTTTAACAGGAAACATATCAAGGGAAAAGTTATTTATAATTTTTTAACTCTATATTACTTTACATTATAACACATTTTTTGTTAAACAAAAAAAAGACATTACGCCTTTTTAAAACAATATCTAAGTCCAACTATTCCAAGTAAAATAAGTCCTATATATAAATATAAATTAGTATCTTTTGTTTTTGGATTTTCATTTAAAATATTTTGAGCGATTTCTGGGGACCACATTATATCGTCTCCTTTATTTGAAACTAAAGTAATTCCTTTTGGATCTATTTCTATTATAACATATTGATTAGCGTTATTATCTTCATCCCAATCAAAAGCGTATTTGTAAGTTAAAGTTTTACCTTCTAAAAGAACTTTCTTTAAATTATTTGGTGTAATTCCAACATAATCTACGTAAGGGTATTTTTTTAATTGTGTTGTTTTATTATCAGGTGTTGTAACTTTATAACTTGAATTGCTATCATTTTTTGGCTTTTCAACTTGAAAGCCAATCCAGGCAGCAGGCCCTGGTCTTTCTCCATCTGCAGTAGAACTAGATGCATCTAACATTTTAAATTTGGAAACTGAATATTTTATTGTAGTTGTATTTCCATTAGTTTGTATAGATCCATCCCCAGTTAAAAGTGAATCCCCTGCTTTTTTAGTAATATCAGTAACTGTTCCATATTCATCTAAAGCAAATATATTAGGTGTTACCACTAAAAAAGAAACAATAGCAAGACAAAAAAACATGATTTTTTTCATAAACTAACTCCTTTTTTCATAATAATATTTTAGCCATATTTTAAACTTGAAGGTGATTAAAATTGAAGAAATATATGACTATGGAAGAGTTTTTTAAAACACAAACGACAAAAAAAGAGAAAAATAGAAGGAAGATATTTAGATGTATATTAATTATATTGTGTCTTATTATCATTCTCTTCTCACTATACACTATATTTAAATGGTTTACCGATAATTACAAAATTCGACAAATTAATAAAAAAATTGATAATGATATAAATATTAATAACAATGATAAAAAAGGGGAACTTATTAATCCTCCGAAAAATAAAAACAGTAATTATTACTATTACTCTAATATACCGTTTTACGAGGTTAGCTTCTCTATTTTGTCAACTTTAAATGAAGATACAGTTGCATATATTCGCCTGAGAGGTACTAACATTAAATATCCTATCGTTCAAACAAGCAATAACAATTATTATTTAACCCATTCCTTTGATAAAACCACAAATAAAGCAGGTTGGATTTTTTTAGATTATAAAAATAATATAAACGATTTAGATGATAATACCGTTATTTATGGACACGCAAGATTAGATAACACAATGTTTGGATCACTTAAAAATGTATTATCAAAAGATTGGCAGAGTGATCCAGATAATTATGTTATTTTTATCTCTACGCCAATAGAAAATATGATATTTCAGATATTTTCCATTTATACTATTAAAAGTGAAGGCTATTACATAACAACAAATTTTGAAAATAAAGCTTTAAAACAAGCATGGATTGATACAATGAAAAAAAGAAATATATCTAAAATAAATACAGAAGTTGATATAAATGATAAAATACTTACTCTATCTACTTGTCAAAATTATCAGGACAGGAGAATAGTTGTTCATTCTAAACTTATTAAAAGACAAAAAAGAACATATTAAAATTATACGATAATGTTTCTTACTAACTATATAAATATGTTAATAATATTTACTTAATTTGAATATAATTAGCTAGGTGATTTAATAATGGATAACTTATATAAAAAAGCATTAAAAAAAATAGAAAATGATCAAAAATGTAAACCTTCAAATTTTGTTATTGTTGGACCAACTGGGCCAGAAGGTCCTATGGGACCTACAGGAGCTGCCTTAAAAATACTTGGAAGTTTTGAAAGTAAAGATGAATTAATAAACTTTCGTCCTACTGGAAATTTAGGAGAAGCCTATATAGTTTTAGAAAATTTATATGTATGGTCTCCTGATGGTTGGATAGATGTTGGAAAAATTAAAGGACCAAAAGGTGATATAGGGCCTACTGGCGCGGCTGGTCCAATGGGACCACAAGGATTACCAGGAAATATTGGTCCCCAAGGGCCTCAGGGGCCTCAAGGCGAAATGGGACCTCAAGGTGAAATGGGAGTTCAAGGCCTTCAGGGGCCTCCTGGAATTCAAGGGCCAAAAGGTGATCAAGGGGATATTGGTCCAATGGGACCAGAAGGAAAAGAAGGAAAAGAAGGACCTCAAGGTACTCCTGGAACGAGTGTCACTATATTAGGGTCATTTGATAATATAGATGAGTTAAAAAGATCTGTCCCTAGAGGAAATCCTGGAGACAGTTATTTAGTAGGGCCTAATCTCTACGTATGGTCAAATACTGATGAATGGAAAAATGTAGGACAGATTAAAGGGCCAAAAGGTGATACTGGTGAAAGAGGACCTCAAGGACCTAGAGGAGAACAAGGTGAAAGAGGGCCAAAGGGTGAACAAGGTCCACCTGGAATTCAAGGACCACGCGGAGAACAAGGTATTCAAGGTGAAACTGGATTACAAGGTCTCCAGGGATTACAAGGACCTATGGGGGAGCCTGGACCAATGGGTATACCAGGACCACAAGGGCCAAAAGGTGATACTGGTGAAAGAGGACCTCAAGGGCTTCCAGGAGATATGGGTTACCCAGGGCCAGCTGGACCTAAAGGTGATCCTGGTCCTCTTGAAATCCCATCAGCATTCTTCATGACAGCTAATGACGATTTGGATGCATATGGTATTACTGTTGGATCTGGTACAAGAATACCAATAGAAACAAAAATATATGATATGAATGGTAATTTCACTTTAAACGAAGATAATACCATTACAATTAAAAAAGGTGGAGTTTATCGTTTTGAATTTATGGTTCAATCATATTCATCTGGCTCTGTTATTTATCCTGGACAATACGAAGTTATTGGTATCGGCTTAAGAAAAGTTGGAGAGCCTACTATTTATGTAGGTGGTAGTACTTGGGATTATCAAGAACCTCTAGTTAGAATTAATGCCCACGGAATAGTCACTACCGTTTTGGATAATGATATATTTGAATTAATAAATACAGCACAAGATGAAATCCATCTTTTAAGCCCAAGTTCTAATAATTTAATAACAAAATCATTTTTTGCTAACCCTGTTGTTACTATAACTATAGAAAAATTAAAATAAAAAAGGAATTTAATCCTTTTATTCAATAACAACTGTATCTAATAACTCTTTTATATATTCATCCTTAAAATATTCTGTATTTATGAACAAAAATGTATATCTTTTATTATCTTTAATTATACTTACTTCTTTTACATTGAAATTTGACATATTAAATATATAGCCATTATAATCCCCATCAATTAAAGTTATACTATCTATTGATGGCATCATTACTGATGTCATAAAATATATAGCATAGTTTTCTTTCATTCTCTTAACGGATGTAAAAATATTACTTTTTACATTCTTTTTATTAGATAAAAAATTAAATAAATCTATATCATTTTCTATATTATATTTATTTAAAATATCAGTTAAATTTGAATTTGTTATTCTTTTATCTTCAGTTCCAAATAAAGTTTTATCTGATTTTAATAAATATACATAAGTATCAGTTACACTCATCCAAAAAGCAGTGGTTTTATCATTTTTTAAAATATACCTTTCTGATGAAATATTTGATGAATCTAATGTTGAATCCATTTTTTCAAAATTCCTAAAGTCATTTTTGATTTTAATATTTTGATACTTTAAGTAATCATTAGGATCTATTTCTTTATGTTCAATAGTTAGAGTATCTTTAATTTTGAAATTATCAGCAAATGTTTCATAATCAAAAATCGTAACATTATTAACATCATAATATAATAGATTAAAACCTTTATATCCAAAATATAATAATATTAGTACTATTATTAATATAGGTATTAATATTTTCTTTTTCATTTTTATCACCCTTCATATTCTAGTTTACTATCACCATTCTCATAGTTTATATCTATTCCATCTTCAACGTTATAAACATAAACATTAAATGAAACACCTATACCATTATCTTCAACTGATTTAGCTTCCATTTCTACCCCACTTGCAAGTAAATTATCATTTTCATATATAGGAGTTACTCTATACAAAACATGATTACCTGTACTTTTTACATAGGAAGCTACTTCATTTTCAAAATCCAACATAGCCCCTATATTCATACTCCTTGTACAAGTTATTAAATTTTTTTCATTAGCATTTTCTCCAGTTAGTTGATACCCTATCAAATGACATCTATTATATAAATATTTGCCATCTACTATATCATATTTAACTGTGTGCCAACCACTAGGTTTAACCATTCCAATGGATTCTCTTTCTTTTGTGGGCATAGTATCTATACTGACATTAGCAAATGCTCTACCACTTCTACCTAAACTGTCTAATTCACTATAATTTTCAAATGATTCTAAGGACATATCGTCATCATTAAAAAATGGCATATTGTTGTTTATATATATATAAGAATCTCCATTATATTCTGGAATTTCTCCTATATCATAAGAATTATAATATTCTTCAGGTAAAACTCCTGAAGCAAATTCTTTAAAATCTTCTTTATTTTGATATCCAAATAAAGTTAATAAAATCAAAAGAATTATTGAAGTGACTAAACCAATACCACTTTTTTTTGTTTTTTTTCTTCTTCTCATAGTATCACCACTATTTAATAATTATCTTTTTAAAATTTTTATTTTTTCTACCGTTTCTTCTTTTCCATTTAAAAAATTTCTAATAGATTTTCCCTCGTTTAAATTATTTATAATATTGGCAATTTTATATGTACAATCTACATTATAAAACCATGGTTTTTCTTTATACTCTTTTGGTACATAGGCTAAATTGGTAGCATATAATTTATCAAATAATCCAAGTTCATATGCTTTATCAAATTCATCTATTCCTTTAGTAAATAGTGCAAAAGTTACCATAAGGTATATGTGATTTGCACCTATGTCTTTTAATTTTTTAGCAGAATCAAGAAGTGATCCTCCAGATGCGATCATATCATCTATTAAAATTACATCTAATCCATCTAATCTATCTGGTCCTATAAACTCATGATACTCAATAGGATTTTTACCATCTTCTAATTTAGAATAATTTCTTCTTTTATCAAAATTTCCATATTTAGTACCACCTAATATATCAGCTAAAAATATAGCTTTAGCACGTGCACCTTTATCTGGAGCTACTATAAATAATTTACTGATATCAATTTTTTCATTGCTAAGTAAACTAAGTATTAAATCTCCTGTTGCATATCCATTACTAAATGTCATTTTGTTTGGTATGGCATTAGCTACCATAGAATTATGCGCATCAAATGTAACAAGTTCTCTTATGTTAAATCTCTCTAATTCTTGAAGTGCCATCGCACAATCAAGTGATTCTCTAGATGTTCTTTTATCTTGCCTTGATTGATATAAAAGTGGCATTATAAGTGTTAATTTTTGTGTATGTCCTCCCATCGCACTTATTATTCTTTTCAAATCTTGATAATGTTCATCTGGCATCATATGATGAGTACCCCTTTGAGCTTCATAAGTAACATCATAATTACTTATATCTGTCAAAATATAAACATCTTGATCTCTTACAGATTCATATAATTCACATTTACCTTCACCATTGTTAAAACGTTGAAGTTTCATATCAACTATGTGATTTTCTTTTGTACCTCTTATAGCCTTTAAACTCTCGTTAACTTTTTGACCAAATTCTTTAAAATTATCTGGAACTATTATCTTTAATTTACTTCCCATAAAACACCTACCTTATGTCTTAATTATACAACATTTTAATTGTATAAATCTACAAAAGTAGATAAATTTTTTAAAAATTATATATATAAGCTAAACAGAGACTAAATATATTTTTTATATATTAGATTTTTTTAATATAATTATAAGTATTTAAAATAAATTTTACGCTACTTAAAAATATATAAGATTAAATTAATATAAACATTATAGTTAGAAAATTCATTTTATCATAAATTAATATGAAAGATAAAGTTTTTTGAAAGAAGGCGAAAAATATTATGGAAAATATATCAATTGGACAAATAGCTGGTATTATAACTCTTTTAAGTGTATTTATTGGAGCAATCACTGGTCTTATAGCTTTTTACAAATCATTTGTATCAAAAATTTTAAAACCAATTGATCAAAAAATAAATCATCTAGAGGAAATATCAGTTGCAGGAAGAAATAATATTGAATTAGAATTAATCAAAATAATATTAGTAAATTTTATTAACGATATAGAACACGGAGTATACAAATCACAAATTCAAAAACAAAATGCTTATGATTTATATGATAGATACATAGTCCTAGGTGGTAATTCTTACATACACGATAAATTTGAAAAATTGATAAGGGAGGGGAAAATTTAAATGGATGTGTCTTATGTTGTTATTGTTGCAATTGTAACTTATGTATTAGGCATATTTACTAAACTTAAATGGGATAAAATACCTAATAAATATATTCCTATTCAAAACTTGATAATTGCAATTTTAAGTGCAATAATCTGCTTTTTCACTAAAATTGAACCTAATTTTTTACAATCCTTCATACTTTGTTTAATGGCTACTATGGGTGCAGGTGGTATTGCTGATTTAATGAGTATATTAAAAAAAGATAGTGAGTGACGCTATCTTTTTTTGTTTTTATTTTTTCTAACGATATTTTCTTTATTGCTATACCACTAAATAACTAAACTTTATCATAATGAGTCCACATTCTAATAATATGAATTTCTTTTTTTTCTTCATCTACTTCATAAACAATTCGATGTT
>CANQPA010000046.1 GCA_947625635.1 uncultured Bacilli bacterium | reverse complement strand
TGGAAGATGTATAGGAGCTTGTGAAAAATTAGCAGGTACTGGTGTTTTAAACTTCAACGAAAGAGGTTTTGTTACTTGTGTAGGTAGTGCTTTAAATCATGACATTGAAGATGCTGGATGTATCTACTGTGGTAAATGTATCCAAGCTTGTCCTACTGGCGCTATTCATGAAAAAGAACAAATTGATTTAGTTGAAGAAGAACTTAATAATCATGAAAATTATCTTGTCGCAACCTTCGCACCAGCTGTTAGAGCGGCTTTAGGCGAAGAATTTGGTAATGAAATTGGTACTAATTGTGAAGGTAAAATTTATGCATCATTTAAAGAACTTGGTTTTGATGATGTTACTGATGTTAATTTTGGAGCTGACTTAACTATTATGGAAGAAGGCGCTGAATTCATTGAACGTCTTACTAAATTCTTAAAAGGTGAAAAAGTTGTTTTACCTATGATTACATCTTGTTCACCTGGTTGGATTCGTTATATTGAACACTATTATCCTGAATTCTTACCTAACCTTTCAACTTGTAAATCTCCTCAACAAATGCAAGGAGCAATTACTAAACATTATTATGCGAAAAAAATTGGTGTTGATCCTAGCAAAGTAAAAATCGTTTCAATTATGCCTTGTATTGCGAAAAAATATGAAGCACATCGCCCTGAAATGGAAAATGATGGCCTTCGTGATATCGACTATGTTTTAACAACAAGAGAATATGCTCGTCTTGTTAAGAGAAATGGCATCGATTTTAATCATCTAGAAGATTACAAACCAACTAGTCCTCTTGCCGCATACACAGGTGCTGGTGTTATCTTTGGCGCAACAGGTGGTGTTATGGAAGCAGCTTTACGAAATGTTGCCCACTACTTAGATCCAAAAAATGAAGATAAACTTGATTTTACTGGTGTAAGAGGAGTTGACAGTGGCATAAAAGAAACAACAGTTAAAGTAGCTGGCGTTGATGTAAACATTGCGGTTGTCCATGGTACAGTTAATGTTCCTGAAATGATTAGAAGAATCAAAGAGGGCAAAAAACAATACCATTTCATTGAAGTAATGGCATGTACAGGTGGATGTATTAATGGTGGTGGTCAACCAATCGTTAATGCTAAACGTCAAGAAGAAGTTGATGTAAGAACTCTTCGAGCTCAAGTTTTATATCAAATCGATAAAGATGCTAAACTTCGTAAATCTTATGAAAACCCATCTATCGTTGATTTATATAAAGATTTCTTAGAAAAACCTAATAGTCATATAGCTCATAAGTTATTACATACATCTTATAGTGCTAAATCTAATTATTCAAAAAATAAATAATTATAAAAAAATCAGTAAGGATCTTCTTACTGATTTTTTAACTTTATATAGATTAAATGATTATCTTTATTTTTTGTAATAATACCAAGACGTTCTAATTTTGAAAGTTCTCTCGTTAAAGAAACACGTGGAATTGATAAAATTTTTGCCATTGTTGTTATATTTTTAATAGGTACTATTTGATTTGGATATTTTTTTTGTTCATTATTTAAATAATAAATCACCCTATCTGTTATATTTTTATGTTTAAATAACTTAATTTCTTGTTTCAACATTAAAGCTTTAGTTGAAATAAGACTTAAAAAAGCATTTAAAAAAGCTTTATTTTTCTCAAAAAGAATAAGAATATGATCTTTAGTTATATATCTAACAATCGATTTTTTTAAACATATTGCATGACCTAAATAAGTAGGATTTTTACTAAACAATAAAATATCCCCAAAATAACTACCATCATTTAGATAACTAATGGTCTCTTCTTTTTCGGTATAAGTTATTTCTACTATATTAATTTCTCCTTTTTCTAAATAACCAATTTTCTCACAAAGGGCATCCTCATTAAATATAACATCGCCTGCTTTATAATTTTTTACATATGTATACATACTAAGTTCATCATCTGTTAATAATTCAAAGATATTCATAAATCCTCCAAAGTGTAACAAATGCTACACTTTTTTATTATAACATATGTTATAATTATTTACAAATAATTCGTTAATTTATAAACATAATATATATAGGAGGATAAATAATAAATGAAAAATTTAAAAAATGTTTTTAAAGTTTTAATGTTTACAGCTATTTTTAGTTTAACTATTGTACTTAGTAGTTGTGAAATTGACCGGGAAAAAGTAAGTGTACTTGTACCTACTGGGACACCTTCTTTAGGCGTTGCGGATGCATTTTGTAATCTTGATTTAATTGATTACAATATTGTTTCAGGATCTGACCCTCTTGTGGCTGGTTTTACTAATCAAAATTATGATATTATTGTAGCGCCTGTTAACCTTGGAGCGAAATTCTATAATACTAATCAAAATTTTGATTATGTCTTATATGAAACGATAGTTTGGGGTAATTATTATTTAGCTGCTAATTTCAATATTTCTTCATTTGATGAAATAGATGGTAAAACAGTAGTGGTTTTTGGTAAGAATTCGACTCCCGATGTTGTGCTTAGAACTTTGATTGCTTCAAAAGATTTAGAAGTAACTTTAGAATATGTTGATGATGTATCGACTGCTAATTCATATCTTTTAACTGGTAAAGCTGATATTATTGTTAGTGCTGAACCTTCTCTTACGAAAGTAAAAGCGAAAAAAGATATATATGTTTTTGACTTACAAAATGAATGGAAAGTCCTAACTGGTAGTTATTCACTTCCTCAAGCAGGTATTTTTGTGAAAAAACAAAGTTATGAAAAAGCATCTGTTAAGATGGCTTTAGAAAAAATGGCCGCATCGGTTAGACTTGCAACAAAGAGTCCTGATAAATTAATAAATAGTGCTATTAGTGTTGATGATAACTTAAATACAATTGGTAAAGAAACTTTACTTGAAGCTATTCCTAGTTGTAATTTACGCCTTGAAGAACATAATAAGGAAGCGATTGAATTTTATTTTAATCAAGTAATTAAACTAGGTATTGGCCAAACTGTGGGAGGAAAGCTTCCTGATGAAGGATTCTACCTTCAAAAATAAAGTGTTAGAGACCATTTTTTCGGTCTCTTCTTTATTAATAATTTTATTTATTTGGATTATTATTAGTACTATTTATAAAAATGATTTAATTTTTCCATCAGTTATTTCGATTCTTAAAGCTTTAGGACAAATAATTTTTAATCTTAGTAGTTTAAAGGTTATTTTTATGACCATTCTTAGAGTCTTAATATCAGTTGCTATTTGTTTTTTGATGGGTTTTATGATTTCTGGGATATATATTTATTCTAAAACAAGTCTTGCTTTTTTTAGGCCTATTATTAATATTATGCGTAGTATGCCGCTTGCGGTAATATCTATCTTTATTTTTATTTTGATAGGAGATAAACTTGGACCTTATTTAATTACGATTTTAATGAGTTTACCGGTTGTTATTGAAGGTTTAATTACCGCAATTGATAATATTGAACCATCTTTAATCGATGAAGTAAAAATGTTAAAAGGATCAACTCTAACTAAAATAACTAAAGTATATATACCTATTATTATGCCTTATGTTTTAATGTGTTTAATTCAAACTTTAGGAATGAGTTTTAAAGTTATGATTATGGGTGAATATATATGTCAAACAAATAATAGTATTGGAAAAGCTTTGTATGGCTTTAAAGGTAATTTAGAGATGGATTTATTAATCGCTTATGGAATTGTGATTGTGGTAATTTGTTTAATTTTAGAATATATCATTAAAAAAATTAAACTAAAATTATTAAAAAATACTAAGTAAAATTGACAAATCATCTTAAAAGGTATATAATATATTTAGGTGATTATATGAAAAAACTAAACAAAATTTTAATTATTATAGGAATCATACTTCTTATTATTTCTATAATTTGGATTATTGTTAAAAAAATGACATTAGAAGAAGCTTTAGAGTTAAGTCTTTTTGTTATATTCCCATATCTTATCATATCTATGATATGTGTAGCTGTTGTTAAAAACAACGAAAACCCTAAAAAAAATAATGAAAAACCAGATGAACAAAAAAATTTATATGAAATGTTAATGGTTAGTGGTGATAAGCGTCCTTTTATTGTTAGTAATAAACCTTATGTTTTAAAAACAACTTTTATGAAAAGATATGATGAACAAATTTTCCCTAATAGTCAAAGCATTTTAAATGAATTTTTTCCCGTTATTAAAACTAATACTAAACCAACAATTCAAAAAGAACCAGAATTAGAACAACCTGATCTTGCGACAAGACTTGCCCGTAAATATTATATTGAAAATGGGATTAGTACTAAAGATGGTAAAAAGACTAATCTTGGCGATATTGTGGAAATGAATGAATTTTTACCAGGAGAAAAAATTGATACCGTTGATATGCTTTGGCTTGATGATGATATTCAACGTAAGAAAAATAAAAATGATAAAAATCATAGGTGAATAGATGGCTAAAGCAGTAATTGTTAATTTTGGTAGTTATAAGGTAGGTTATGATATACCTCCTGGGGTTTATCAATTTCAAGCTGTTAAAGATTTATCACATATAAAGATAAAAATTAATAGTAATAATCAAATTAAAGAAGTATGTGTTTATGAAGATTCTAAAGATCTTTTTATCTTAAACAAAAATGATATTATTAGTTGTAAAATGCCTTTTGTGATTAAAAGAGTAGAAAAAAAAGAAAACTAAATTTTTGTGGTTTTCTTTTTATTTTTTTCGATATGCTTTACAAAAATAAAAGAATATTTCACCATACCTATTTAACGATTTATGAATAAATAGCTATTAAATCTTTTGAAGTAGTCGTAACTGAAGGGATACTTCAGTTTTTTTCTTGCAAAAAAATAATAGAAGTTATATAATATAAATGATGATAGAATAGAAAATAAAGGAGGCTAAAAATTTGGAAGAAAAAAACGTATGGGTAGGAACTCTTGAAGAGTTTAATAATTTAGAATCATTAAGTGATGAAGTGATTTATTTTATTGTGGAGGATAAGGCATGAGTAGTAATTTAATCATAAAAGATCAAAGTGTTGCTAAAGTAGTTACAGTTTTAAAATATGTTACATTAACTTTTAATGGTGACAAACAAGTTATAAAAAGACAAATTCCTGGTGAAATAATGGCAAAAGAAAAAATAGATATTAAATTTGTTTCCCAAGAAAATGTTAATAATAATTACAAAATTTTATATAACTGGTTATATAATGATATCGAAGCACCATTATTAGTTCCAAATATTGATGAAGATTATTATCCTAATTGGTGTTATATGTGGGTACCAGTTGAAGCAGTTTTACTCTATTATAATTCTAGTAATTATCAAACTCAAGAGAAAGATTTTATTATTAGATCGACTAAGCCTTTATACTTTAAGGGTGAGACGTTAGATGGTAATTTAGTTAAAAATGTTTCTATAAATAGGACGATAAAAACGGAAAATGAAAATGATTTTAGAGTTAATTTGACTTTTAATATCAAAGATATTAATGTTATACCAGGATCTACTAAAACTTTTCAGGTAAAATTATCAATATATAAAGATCATATTTTTTCTAAATATTTAGGTTACATAAATATATCAGTAAAAGTAACATCTACTACAGGACCAGGAGAATAAAAATGAAAAAAAGTTTTGAAAAAATAAAGAAGATATTAAATGATTTAGAGAAACGTTTTCCTTATGATGAACTAAGAGAAACAAGAGCAATGGAAAATGAGAATTTAAAAATTATAGGCATTACAGGTAGTAATGGTAAAACAACGACAGCGAAATTAGTTCATGAATATCTAAAACTAAAAGGGAAAGAAAGTGTTTTATTTTCAAGTGCAGGAATAGATTCACCATTAAGTTGTTATAACAAAACAGATGAAGTAGAAATACCTATTTATAATGAATCATCAGTAATCAATGCCTTAAATGGCGCAATTAAATTAGGAGCCGATTATTTAATTATTGAAGTTAACGAAAGAACGATTTCTAAAGGATATGTCAAAGATATTCCATTTGCGGTAAGAGCTATAACTAATTTAGTTCAAAAGCATAATACTTTATCATATAGCGAAGATGAATATGTCGCTTTAAAGAAATCTTTTTTTCAAAATATTCCTGAAGAAGATGAATGCACATGCATTTATGGTTTGAATACTAATGATTTTTATCAAGATATGTTAACTTTAAATAATAAACCATCTAAAACAGTAGCATCTGAATATTTTACTGAAGTAAAAGGTTTAGATAAAGATAGTATTGATTATTTGTTATATCCAACAAGTGATATTTTTGATACAATTAATGGAATGAATTTTGGGATAAAAACTAAAGAAGATTCTTTTAAATTTTCTACAAAATTAATAATGCCTTTTAATGCTCTTAACATTACACTAGCTATGGCGATAATTGATACACTAGGAGAATTTGATGAAAATATTTTCCAAGAGATGTTACAATCAGTAAAAATTTCTGGTCGTGATGAAGTAATATCATTTGATGAACGTAAAATAATTATATCCATAACTTGTACACCTCATCTAGAAATTCTTAAAGAATATAAAAAAAGAGGTGAAATTAATAATATAAAATTAGTAACTGGATCATTTGGAAATGGTTTTAATTCGTGGTTACCAGAATATAAAGGGACAAAGTTTCAAAATTATGTTAGTGAATCAATGAAATGGGCTTATCAATATATGATAGCTAATTGTGATTATATTTACATAACTGCTAATGATAATGCAAAAACACCTATTAAAGAATTATTAGAAGAACAAATAAAAGAAGTTGATGGCAAAATACAATATGAAGCCATTGAAAGCCGCCAAGAAGCTATAATGAAAGCTCTTCAAGATAGTAAACCAGGCGATGTAATATTTATATCAGGGCGTGGTAATCGTAGTATGTTTTGTAAAAATGAGCAAGAATTAGAATTTTATAAAGATTTAGACATTGTAGTTAGGGAATTAAAAAAGCGGGAGGAATAAAAAATGCCTATAAAATTTAGTAATTTAAATAGTTCTCCTAAAGTTTCTATTACAAATAAAAAGATTGAATTAGCTAGTGAAAATAGTATAACTCAATGTTTTAAAATAAATTTTTCTAATTATGATGGGCAATATTCGATAGGAAAAATAAATTTTCAAGTCCGTTTAAGTGAAATAAGTAATGATCTTTTATTGACTGTTTATATATTAAATGCAAATAATTTTAATAATATTAGTAGTTCTAATATCAATCAATATTTAAGCAATAAATTATCAGTAATTACGGTTGAAAAAAGTGATGAAGCAATCTTAAAAAATATTGATATTATAAAGATTTTAAATGAAATTGCGCTTTCTTCAACTTTTGAAATATATTTTGCGATAAAATGTGAAATAAAAAAACAAGACAATCAAGAAAATGTAACAACAGGAAGTTTTAAATTTGATTTTTTAGATGTTGCTAAAAATGAAGTTTTAGTAGGAGAATTATATAATCCAACAAAAGAATCATATTTACATCGAAATATTGAACAAGATATTTCTTTTGTAGGTAAAGGCAAATTTGATCTTTTTAATGGTAATTTAAAAGTTCAATTACTAGATATATCAACATCAAGTAAAGAACCTATTCAACTTACAGCGACGTATAATGAAAAAAGAAGTGGTATTTTTGGTGAACATATAACAGCTAATTTTGAATATCAAGCCGTATTTAATCCAGATTATATTGAGATAATTAATTCCATAGGAGATTCTAATTACTATCTTTTAATGGAAAGAGATAAAGCTTTAGAAAAATACAAAATAACACCATTTTCAACAGAAGGTACTTTGTATGTCAATATAACTGACTTATCGTATATCTTATTATTTAGTAATAAATATGAAATGGATTTAGTTAATAAAAAAAATTATAAAATAATTTTTCATTATATAGGAAATACTCCTAATAAAGCATATGATATTTATTTACAACAAATAGAAACTGACAAAACGACAATTAAATACATAAGAAACAGTCTTAACAAAGTTACCGAAATTAAAACAAATGATATTGATTCGATTAAAATTACTTATGAAAATGGATATGTAGATAAAATATCATATGATAATTTAAGATATGTTAAATTCAGTTACCAAATAAAACTATCAATGAAATTATTAACAAAGATTGAGTATTGTGATAATAACAATACCACTCATAAAGAAATAGTTCAATCAGTATCATGTTATGAATATAATGAAAATTATCCATATCAATTGTTAACTGCCTATGATGATACAACCAAACAAGGCTATATGTATGGATATACAGATGGGGTAGTATCAAAAATAACTAATATTTTAAAAGGAACA
>CANQPA010000045.1 GCA_947625635.1 uncultured Bacilli bacterium | reverse complement strand
TTGCGAAAACACCTGCAAATTTAACAAAAGCAATAGTTGATTATTCTCCTGTAGGATTTGTAAATACAGTAGTCAAAGGTGTGAAATTAAAAAGAAGTTTGACCAATGGTCAGTTTACACCTCAATTACAACATCAATTTGTACAAACCCTAGGTAAAGCAATGACAGGTTCAGTAATATATGTAATTGCATGGGCATTAGCAAAAGCAGGGATAATATCAGGTGAATCTGATGATGATAAAGACTTAAGGAACTTCATAAAAAATTCATTAGGAGTAAATAACTATTCATTCAAGGTAGGAGATAAAACATTTACATACGATTGGGCACAACCAGTTGCTGCACCTTTTTCTATGATGGCAAACATAGTTAATTCAAAAAACAAAGATGTAGAGTTTATAGAAAGCGTTCTTGCTAATTTAGATACAGCAGGAAGTGTTTTATTAGAGCAATCTTTCTTACAGTCTTTAAATAAAGTATTTAACAATAATGATGGAGTTATCACAGGATTATTAGAACAGGTATTAGATTTACCAGCTAGAGCAATTCCAACATTTAGTAAACAAATAGCTGATATGGTTGATGGAACACAAAGATCAACCTTTGAATATGGAAAGCCTTTACAAAGTGCTATAAATTCTGTAACAGTAAAAATACCTATAGCAAGTAAAACATTACCTCCTTCTATTGATACTTTAGGTAATGAAATACAAAAGTATGGAGGAGAGAATAATTGGTTTAATGTTTTACTAAATCCAGCTAATATGAATAAAGGTAAATTAAATACTGTAGGAGAAGAAATTTACAAAGTATATCAGCAAACAGGAGATACAAACGTTTTCCCAGTTACAGCACCATATTATGTGGATTATGAAGAGGGAAGGAAGAATATGTCAGCAGAGCAACGAAATGAATATCAAAAAATAGCAGGTAAATATACAGAAGATGCAGTAGCAGAATTGATGAAAAATCCTGATTATAAAAAGTTGCAAGAAGATGAAAAAGCAGAGATAATAGCGGATATTGTATCAGATTCAAACGCACAAGCAAAATATAAAGTGTTAGGAATAGAAAGTAAAGAAGCAAAAAGTAGAAGAGAATTAATAGAACAAATGACATCAAAAGTTTATTATAGTTATTCCTTTAATGCTAAAAGAAATGGTATTGAAATGATTAGTAAAGAAGACTATGAAAAAGTTAAAAATAACAACATAGATATAAACAATTATTTAGATTATACTATTAAGACAAAAGATATATTAAAGCAAAAGAAAGCAAGCGGAGAATTAGGAGAAAACCAACAACTTAAAGACAAAGATAGAATACAAATATTATTAGACTCTAATTATTCAAATAGTCAAAAATCAGCTATATATAAGACATATATAGGTACTAATGATGACATTTATAATAGTATTCTAGTAAAAGACAACATATCAATATCAGAATATTTGAAATATAAACAACAAGAATTTGAATCAGATAAAAAAGATGATGGAACACTTGAGGGAGCTTCAGTTAGTGGAAGTAAAAAACAAAAAGTACTTAACTATGTAAATAAAATGAAAATTAATTATAATCAAAGGTTAGCATTGATAGGCTCACAATACAGCCTATCAGATAAAGAAAGACATGATTTAGCTGCGTATCTAAATAAATTTGCAAAAAATCAAGATGAAAGGGTTGAAATTTACAAGAAATTCTCAAGAAACTTTACAGTTAAAAAAGATAAAACAATTATTTATAAAAAGAGAGGTCGTTAACATGGAACTAAAGAAACAAGATAGAAATGGTGTCAGAACGGCGACAGATTTGCAACGTAGATATAATCCAGGACAAATAGCGAAGAACAAAGAAGATATTAAAGAGTTGAAAGAGAAAGAAGAGATAGATGATAAGCTATCTCTTTCTTCAACTAAAGCAGTCCAAAATAAAGTCATAACTGAAAATATAAATAGATTAGACAATGAAAAACAACCTAAGGAAGAAGGAAAAGGTTTATCTGAAAATAACTTTACGAACGAGGATAAGGCTTCTATACATACTCATAGCAATAAAGAGGTTTTAGACAGTATAACAGAAGGCAATGTTAATGCGTGGAATGATATGCTTAAGTTCGAGTCTTATGAAGTGGGAGATGTTTATATAACAACAAATGAAGATGATCCTAATAGTGTTTTTCATTATCGGAACATGGGAAAAGATTAATACACAAGAGTTGGAAAATGTAACAATTTATATGTGGCTGAGAAAAAATTAAGGGAAGGAGGAAAGGTATGGTAAAGATAGATGAAGAAGATAATAGAGTAATTCATTTAACTAGAGGAGATAAAACAACAGGTAAGATTAATAGGTTAGCTTTTAAATTTCCAATATATAATGCAGCTACAGGAAAAAAAGAATATTATGAATTTAAGTTAGATGACAAAATAGCCTTCATTGTAATGTCAAAGAAAGGTTATACTAAAAATGAGATTTTAAGGAAAGAATATACTCCACGAGATTTGGGCTATGTAGAAGCGGATAAGCCAATTAGTATGGAAATACCACTAACACCAGAGGATACTAAAAAGTTTCCGTTAAAAAATAAAAAGGTAACCTATTGGTATGACATCGTACTAAACGATGATATTACAGTGGGTGGATATAGTTTAGATGGTGCTAGTAAAATAATCGTTTATCCAGAAAGTGGAGAAATAGGAGAATAGAGCTGCAAAGGCTCTTTTTTAATATAAAAAAGAAAGGAAGGGAAAATATGCAAGAGTTAGGATTTAAAGGGGAAAGAGGTTATTCAGCTTATGATATAGCAGTTAAAAATGGTTTTAAAGGAACAGAGGAAACATGGCTCGCTCAATTAGGTACTTCATCAGGGGCTAAACAGGAAACTATTACTTACGTAACAAAAGGAGAAGGAGAAACAGAATTTACTTTACCAGAAAGCTATACATCAAATTCAATAGTAGAAGTATATATTGATGGAGTAAAAATAAGTCCAAAAGATTATACTATCGAAGGCTTAAAATTAACATTAAATACCCCTATTCAAAAAACAGGTGCAGTAGTAGATATTTCTGTAATTACTATGACAATAACAAATTTACCACTCGTAAAAGAAATTAATGAATCAAGTGATGATACGACAGCTCCAAGTGCTAAATTATTATATGATACAAAAATAGAATTGGAAAGATTAATAAAAGAAGCTAATGATTTAATTGAAAAAGTAAAAGTTCCAGAAGGTGGAAAAGAAGGACAAGTATTAGTTAAAAATAGTGAGACCGATAATGATACTAAATGGACTGAGTTAGATTGGTTAAATAAAACAAGACCTATAGGAAGTTTTTATATTAGTGAAAATAGTACAGAACCTAGTGAACTTTTTGGAGGAGAATGGGAAAGAATTCAAGATGTATTCTTGCTAGCAGCAGGTGCTAAACACGTAGCAGGTTCAACTGGTGGAAGTGAAACAAATACTCATACACATTTCCAAACAACTTCTTTTGATGGAAATCAAGTGTACCATACAAAAACTCCTACAAAATCAAGAACAAAGACAACATCACTTGCTGTTTTAAAACCAGACAGCTTTAATAAACAAACAGGATTGTTAAGAGAGGATTCTACTTACGAAGAAACAATTAATATTATGCCTCCTCATTTAACCGTTTATATATGGAAACGTATAGCATAGGAGGTATGTTATGGAAGGAATTAAATTTGAATTTTATAAAGGAAGAACTTACATACGAGATTTTACAATAAAAGGCTGGACACCTGAAATAGATCAAGTATATTTTACAGTAAAAGAGAGCGTTACAGATAAAAATTATAAACTTCAAAAAACTCTAAATGATGATATTGTTTGTACTAAAAAATATGAAGAAAATGGTGTTCAATGTAGGGAATATAATTTACGTTTGAACGCTACAGATACTGATAGACTAGATATTAATAAAAACTATGTCTTTGATATAGCTATTATATCAGGAAATGTCAAACAGACTGTAGCAACAGGAACATTAAGGCTAACAGGAACAGCTACTCAAACTCATAATGAGAAGGAGGGTGTATAATGGAAAATTTAGAATTTGTTTTACATGATTTGAATTATGTAGGAGATTATAAGCAATATGAGGAAGAAAGACAAAAAAACGAAGAAATCCGTATATCCAATGAAAATGAACGTATAATTGATGAAACAAATAGAGTAAATCAAGAAGAAACACGAAAATTAGCTGAAATAGAAAGAGAAAAAAATATAAAAGCACAACTAGATAGTTTGAAACTAACAGAAGAAGATTTTAAAGAAAGAATAGAAGCAGGAGAATTTAAAGGAGATAAAGGCGATAAGGGAGAAACAGGAGAAAAAGGAGAGCAAGGAGAGCAGGGAGAAGCTGGATATACTCCAATAAGAGGAACTGATTATTGGACAGAAGCGGACATTGAAGCGATGAAAGAATATTGTGATGAGTTTTCAGGTAAGTTGCTTATAGAGATGATAAATGAAAAATTAGATAAAATTAACGGGGAGGTGGTTTAATGGGAACTACAGTGGAAAAATTAATTTATCTTGAAGAAACGAAAAACTTGATTAAAGAAAGTCTTAAGAACAATGGAGTAGAAGTAACGGAAGAAGATACATTTAGGAGCTATGTAGATAAAATAGGAGAAGTAAGAAAAAGAAAGTCAAAAGAACTCGTTGTACTTATTAATCCTTTAGCTGCAAATGAAACTAATCCGATAGAACAGATAGAAGAAGTAGTCGATTTTTGCACAGAAGGAATAACCAGCATGAAGAAAGCTTTTGCAGGTTATTCAAATTTAAAAAAAGTAAGATTATTTGATACGAAAAATATAACAGATATGATGGGAATATTCTTATATTGCAAAAATTTATATAGTGTTGCAGACTTAGATACAAGTAATGTAACAAATATGCGAAGTATGTTTAATGGTTGTTCAGTATTATCTGTTATTCCCAAACTTAATACAGGAAAAGTTAAAAGTACGGCTTTTATGTTTCAAAACTGTAGTGAATTACAAGAGATACCACAGTTAGATACAAGCAATGTAACAGAAATGCAAGCTATGTTTAAAGGTTGTGAAAAATTACAAACAATACCACAATTAGATACAAGTAGTGCAACAGATACATCAGATATGTTTCAAGGTTGTGTAAGGTTGCAAACAGTACTACCATTAGATTTAAGTAATGTAACGAATATGGGGCATATGTTTACTGATTGCAAAGAACTACAAGAAATATCACAATTAAAAACAGACAAAGTAGAAGTTATGGAATATATGTTTAGCGGTTGTGAAAAATTACAAGAAATACCACAATTAAATACAAGTAACGTAACAAATATGAGAAATATGTTTCAAAACTGTAGTGAATTACAAACAATACCACAGTTAGATACAAGCAATGCAATAAATATGAATGAGATGTTTCGTTATTGTACAAAATTACAAGAACTACCACAACTAGATACAAGTAATGTAACAAATATGACATATATGTTTAATAATTGTAGTGAATTACAAGAGATACCACAGTTAGATACAAGTAAAGTTGATAATCTATCGGGCATGTTCTTTTCTTGTAGTAATTTACAGAAATTAGGTGGATTAAAAGATTTAGGAAAAGCATATACTAGAAAAACCAATTCATCTTCATATTATACATTAGATTTAACAAGCTGTAGCAAATTAACACATGATAGTTTAATGAATGTAATTAATGGCTTATATAATTTGAATTTAGCTTATGATGTAGACAATGGGGGTACTTTATATAGACAGACATTAAATTTAGGGGCAACAAATAAAGCAAAATTAACAGAAGAGGAAATAGCGATAGCAACTAATAAAGGCTGGAACGTTACTTAAATAAGGAGAAAATATATGGAAGAAATCGTAAAATTAATATTTAATTATGGAGGGACTGTCGTTTTGGCAGCTCTTTTTGTTTATATGTTCATATCCGATAGAAAAGAGTTGAAGGAAGAAAAGAAAAACAATACGAAGGTTTTAAGTGAATTATCTACATCAAACAATAATATTGCAGAAAGTTTGAACCTGCTAAAAACTAGTATAGATATTAACACTACCGAATATAAACAACATGATGAACGAGCGATAACGCAATTCAGTTCTATTGAAAATCATTTAACAAAAATTGAAGAGAAGTTAAATAGATAGGGAGATGATCATATGTTAAGTAATAAAGTATATGATATTTTAAAATACATAGCTCAAATAGTATTACCAGCAATAGGAACACTATATTTTGCGCTAGCACAAATATGGAAATTACCATTAGGGGAAAAAATCCTTGGAACGATAACAGCTATTGATACGTTTTTAGGAGTGCTGTTAGGAATTAGTTCACTACAATATAAGAAGGAGGAAAAGTAGATGAGTAAATTTGGAATTGATGTGTCTGAGCATAAAGGTACGATTAATTGGGATGCAGTTAAAAGTCAAGTTAGTTATGCTATATTACGTTTAGGGTGGATAGGAAACAAAAATAATCATACTTTGGACAAACAGTTTGAACGTAACTATAGTGAATGTAAAAGATTAGGTATTCCAGTTGGTGTATATGTATATTGTTATTGCAATAATGCAAATACAGCAAGACAGGGTGCTGAGTGGACATTACAAAAATTGAACGGCAAAAGTTTAGAATTGCCAGTTTATATAGATATGGAAGATAGCTCAATTAAAGGTATGGGAAAAGGTATATTGACAGACGTATGTATTGCTTTCAATTCCGTAATAGAAGGTGCTGGACTATGGGCTGGTGTATATGCTAATTTAGACTGGTTTAATAATTATTTGTATAAAGATACAATAAAATCAAAATATACAACATGGATAGCACACTACACGAGTGGAGTTAATAAGCATGAGGGCGAATATGATATATGGCAAAACACTTCGAAAGGAAGAATAAACGGTATTAGTGGCAATGTAGATACTAATTATATGTATCGTGATTTAATGGCTGAAATCGGAAAATCAAGCCCACAATCTATACCACAAAACGTAAATACGCAAGGAGCAGGAAGTTACGTTGTAAACACTGCCCTTAATGTTAGAGCTGGTGCTGGTACAGGATATAGAGTAGCAACAACTTTACAAGCAGGTTGTTTGCAAGGTATAGACTACACCCAAGGAAATTGGGGGCATTTAATGAATAATGCAGGGTGGATATGTTTAGACTACTGTTCTTTAGTAACTACAGAAAAAGCAGGAGCATACATGATTAATACGGATACTTTAAATGTTAGAAAAGCACCTAATACAAGTAGTAAAATAACAGGGACAATACATAGAGGCTCAAAGCAAGGCGTGAATTATACAATAAACAACTGGCGGACATTTAATGGATGATGTAGGTTGGATTTGTTTAGATTATTGTAAGAAAATATAAAAATAAAAACTTCTGGTATATAAAAAATACTGGAAGTTTTCTTGTTTTATTCTTTTTTCCATTCCTTCGCTTCTACTTCATCAAACAAAGGACTAGTGAAAAATTCACTTAAAGTTACATTAAAAGCTTCACAAATGTAAACTAAATTTTCAATTCTAATAGTCTTTGTTTTTCCTAATAGAAATGCTGATATAGTAGATGTGGGAATACCGCCTAACTTAAATAAATCATAATCTTTATAGTTTTTTTCCTTTTTTAGTTCATTTATTCTTTTTCGAATCGCATCTGAAATTTCCATAGACTTATCTCCTATTTAATAATAATAATTAAATATTAACAAAAAAATATAAAATATATTTCCAGTAAATGGGAAATTTATAAACTATTCTTGAACTTTTGTAAAATAATTCCAGTAAATGGGAATAAATATGTTAAAATACAAAATGAAAGGAGTGATTTTTATGAAATCTACAGGAATTGTAAGAAATATAGATGAATTGGGTAGAGTAGTTATCCCTATAGAAATGAGGCATAAATTAGATATTAATGAAAAAGATCCTATGGAAATATATTCAGATGGAGATTTAATAATATTGAAAAAATTTCAACCTAATTGTGTCTTTTGTAACAATACTAAAGATTTGTCTAAATATAAAGGAAAATTAATTTGTAAAAAGTGTGTTAAAAAATTGTCGAAAAATGTCGAAAATGACTTGACATAAAATGGAAAATTATGGTAATATATAAGCGACAAGAACATACAGGGGGAATATATTATGTTAGATATGAAGAGGAAGAACATACTAAAGCATAATGTACTAAAGAATTTAGAAAAAGACCTAAATGTTTTTGAAAAAATAGAAGTAAAAATTTTTAAAAGATTAATAATAAAAGTATATAGAAGAGGAATTATTGATGAATTTAATTATATCAATAAAAGAGTATTATAGGGTATTATTGACCTAAAATACTCTTTTTTTTATGCACTTTTTAGTATGCAGTAAAATATGCAGTAGAAAAAAATTTTAACATATTCTAAACATTGAATAAAATATGAATATATGCTACAACTACTTATATTAATACGTTTTCATAGG
>CANQPA010000044.1 GCA_947625635.1 uncultured Bacilli bacterium | reverse complement strand
CCAATAAATCCGGATAACGCTCGCCCCCTACGTATTACCGCGGCTGCTGGCACGTAGTTAGCCGGGGCTTTCTGGTAAGGTACCGTCAGCTCATCATCATTACCTATGACAAGGGTTCTTTCCTTACAACAGAGTTTTACAATCATAAAGACCGTCATCACTCACGCGGCATTGCTCGTTCAGGGTTTCCCCCATTGACGAATATTCCTAACTGCTGCCTCCCGTAGGAGTTTGGGCCGTGTCTCAGTCCCAATGTGGCCGATCAACCTCTCAGTTCGGCTACGCATCGTCACCTTGGTGAGCCATTACCTCACCAACTAGTTAATACGCCGCAAGCTCATCCTAAAGTGAAGCAAACGCTCCTTTTAGCATATCTAGTTATCTAAATATGAATTATCCGGTATTAGTGCTCGTTTCCAAACATTATTCCAGTCTCTAGGGTAGATTACTTACGTGTTACTCACCCGTCTGCCACTAAGTGGAAATTCCATCGCCAACTTTGTGCAAGCACTCAGTTTTTGTTGGGCCACTCCGTTCGACTTGCATGTCTTAGGCATGCCGCCAGCGTTCATCCTGAGCCAGGATCAAACTCTCCAAAAAAAATAAAATTTATTTTCAAATATGAATTGTTTTTCACCTAGCTAATAGTGAATTGACATTTTGCTCAGTTTTCAAAGATCATTCTTGCACTTCTTGCGAAGAGCAAACCAAGTATATCAAATTTAATATTTAAAGTCAATACTTTTTTGTAAAAAAATTGACTTTACTCTAATTTGACAAATTTCTTTACGAATGCGAATATTTTCCGCACAACGTGATATTAATATAACAAATTTAACATTTAAAGTCAATACTTTTTTTCATTTTTTTAAATTTTGTAAAATTAAAGACCAACTTTTTTCGTAAAGCCCTACTAATATATCAAACAAAAAAAAGAAAGTCAATACTTTTTTTACAATTTATTATATTCTTTTTTCTAAATAAAATTACTACTTTCTGATTCTTTTTTTAATTCAAGATAAATATTTAGATACTCATTATTTTTTTCTTTATTGAACATTACAGCATTGTTCTTATATTCCTCAATTAATTCCTTTAAAGCATTATTTATTACAGTATCTAAATCATCAGAATAATTCATCTTATTTTTATGATATTCATATTCTAACTTATCTAATACTTTATATTCACCTTTTGGAAAAATTCTAAGATCTAAATCATAATCTATATATTTTATCGTATTATCCTCAATTATAAATGGCGTAGCTATATTGCAATAATAATATATACCATCTTTCTTCATTTGTGCGATTATATTATACCACTTATTTTTAAAAAAATACATTATTGCTGGTTCTTTAGTTCGCCATGTTGTCCCTTCTGATTCAATAACCAGAGTTTTATTATTACCAAATACCATATAATCTTTTTTTATATCTAACAAAATCGCTTCTGACCAGGCTCTATGAACCTTTTTATTATGCTTATAACACTGTATTTGTAATTTATCTCCTATACACATGTTTTTCAATCCAATCACCTAAGAGCATTATAACATATTTTTAATCAAATTAAAAACATAAAATAATTATATTTATGTTTTTTATAATTTATATCATTTATTATACAAATATTCAAGTGCAGTTTGTAATTGATTGTCATCCTCATCTTTATAAGTTTCATAATATTTTGAATCCAAATCAACTTCGATATCAGGTATAATACCCTTAGCATCATTCACCCATTCTCCCGTCGGAGTTAACCATTTTTTTACCGTTATTTTATACTGCATTCCAGTTGAAAGAGTTACTAACTCTTGTACTGTGCCTTTTCCATATGTTTTTTTACCTATAATTTTTGAATTTAAATTATCTTTTAATCCAGCAACTAATACTTCAGATGCGGATGCACTAGAACCATCGCATAGTATAGCAATATCATATGGTTTATTTTCGTTTCCTGTTCCATATGTTTTGGTTATTTTTCCATCCTGTTGAAATTGATACATAATCTGTTTATTGTTTAAAAACAAATCCAATATATCATTAACCGATGTTAAATGTCCCCCAGTATTACCCCTAACATCAATTATTAATGAATCAATATTTTTATCTTCCAATTTTTCCAATTCATTTTTAAATTGTATATAAGTATTATTTGCAAACACTCCTATATATATATACCCTATTTTTTTATTTTCTTTCTCATATAATTGAGAAGTAACAGAGCTCAATGTTATAACATTCTTGTTTAGTGTAACATCAATCGTTTGATCATCCCTAATTATTTGTAATACAAATTTATCTTTATCACTTTTTTTTACTAAATCGCTAAATTGATTAGCAGTCATATCTTTAGCTAATTTCCCGTCAATAGAAACTATTTTATCTCCTACTTTTAATCCAGCTTCTGAAGCAGGAGAATTTTTAAATATAGAACCTACGATCATATATCCAGATTCTGATTCCTTTGCTATTTGCAATCCTATTCCCTCATAGCTTCCCTCTAATGATATAGAGAAATTATCGGCATTTTCCTCATCTAAATACATAGAATAAGGATCATTTAAAGAATCCATCATTCCTTTTATAGCGTTATTAATAAGCGAATCTTTATCTATTTCATCATAGTAATTATTTAAAATATATTCATAATTTTTAGCAAATTCTTGTACATATTTATCATTAATCACTCTTTCCTTTGTAATAATATTTGTCTTATTTAAAAGCACTCCAATAGATAATCCTATTAATAATGACAATATAACTAATAAAATCATTTCTGATGTTGAAAAATTCTTATACTTTTTTTTTGAGGTTTTTATGTTCATACAATCATCTACCATTCTTTTAAAAATATAACATATATATTATAAAAAGTCCATAAATTTATATGATGATTTTTAATTTTTTATTTACAATAACCTTATTGTATTATATAATTATTTAAAAAGTGAGTGAAAATTATGAAACAATTTAGAAGATTGGATGAAAAGTTTATATGTGTAAATTGCAAATATAATGTAAAAGAATTAAAATATTCCTCTAGAGATCATTGTCCAAATTGCTTATATTCATTACACGTAGATATAAACCCTGGAGATAGACTCAACAAATGCAAAGGAATATTAGAACCAATAGGAATAGAAAAATTTAAAAACACTTATAAAATAATTTACAAATGTAAAAAATGCGGACAAATTCATAAAAATATAATTGCTAATGATGATAATATGGATTTAATAATAAATTTATCTGTTATAAAATAAAAAAATTTTAACTAAATTCTAGATAAAACTGTCTAAAGAAGTAAAATTACTTTTATTATAAATGATTTGTTTTATTTAATGGATTAAAAAAAATACAACCAAACATGTATAATAAAAATTATGATATGTTTTTATTTTTCAATAGAATCCGATTGAAAAAATATACAAAATTATTAGATATATTCCTTTTAATTAAATATAACATATATTTATTTTACGTCTATTTTATTATAAAAGTATCATTTCTTATGCAAAGAAATGATACTTTTGTATGTTTATTTTTACTCTATAGTTTATAGGAAAATTTTTATTTTTTAAAATTTCCATATGTCTTCATCTTCTGATTTCAGTTCTTTTATCTCTGGCAACTCTACATCACTTAACTCTGGTATATCATTTGAATTAATTTTTGTTTCACTTTCAATACTAAGATTATCTATATCATCTAAAAGTTCTTCACTAATAATTTCTTTTTTTGGTAATATTGCATTAAATTCTTCATTGAATTTGTCAAAATTGTTTTCAAAAACATCTTCACTTTTATCCGCTTCGTCTAATTCTTTGTTACTATTATCTTTATTAACTTTCGCTTTGACGGGATCCTCTTTCGTAGGCTCAACATTTTGATTTTGTTCATTTGACTCATCAACTATACTTTTATTTAATTCCGATTTTGCGTCATTATTTATATCTTTTATATCTTTGGAAACCATTGTATTATCTTCTTCTATATTTTTCTCATTAAAATCCTTTAGAATTTCTGGTTTCTTTTTTTCCTTTTTATCTCCTTGTCCAAAATTAGTTTTATCGGCATAACTACCTATAATAGCCAAAAGAATTATTATCGCGCCACCTAAAAACCAAATATAATTTGACATTATATACTCTAGTACTTTAGCCATACATATATGCCCTCCCTATTCCTAACATAAATATGATATCATTTTTATTAAATAATTACAACTATATTTTTTTATTCTTCTAAAAAATTTGCCCCTTTAATTATTTCCACCTTTGACAAATCTGGAAAATCTTGCTGTCTCAAAACTTCAAAAAGAACTAATGCAACACAGTTTGATAAATTTAGAGCCCTAATATTAGCATTAGTAGGAATTCTTAAACATTTATTTAAATGTTTAGATAAAATTTCCTTAGGTATCCCCGTACTTTCCTTCCCAAATATTAAATATATATTTTTTGATTTATTGGAAAAATCAAACGAACTATACGTATTTTTACCATATCTAGTTAAAAAGAAAAAATCCCCATCTTTATTTTTAGATAAAAAATCTTCACAGTTCTCATAAACACAATAATCACAATAGTCAATATAATTTACACCACTTCTTTTTAAATATTTATCACTCAAAGAAAATCCTAATGGTTTAATTAAATGCAATTTTGCGTATGTTCCAGCACATGTTCTCATTATATTACCAGTATTTTGTGGTATCTCTGGCTCATATAGGACAATATTAATCATTGAAATACCTCATAATTTATAAAATTATCGACATCTGTGTCATTGTTTACATATATATTTTTGGTTATTTTTCCTTCAACTATAATTAATACCAACGGGAACTTAGATTCATCTATATTAATATTATATTTATCATGTAAACTATTTATAAACTCATCATTAATTTCATTCTTATCTATGTATACAACATTTCCTTTTATATTTAAACTTTCAATTTTATTTTTAAATCTTTCCTCAAATTTTTCATTTGTCAAATCAAACTTATCAGATATATATATTAAAGTTTCTGAGTTCTCAGTAATATATGAATCGAACTCGTTAACAGTTATTTTATTAGAATATTCATAAAACTCTGAAACCAATTTGTTTTTAGATAAATATATATGAGACATTAAAAGAGTTAAAAAAAGGGTAAGAACTATTAATATTACTAAATAAATATAATTTTTGTTAATTTGTTTATACATGCGTATCCTCCTATAGTTAAATTAAGGCTGTTCAGATATACTAATTTCAGATATATTTACAACAGGTAATACAGTGCCTTCTTGAGCACATACATCTTTAAATTTTTCTCTAAATTGGTTCAATTCTCTTATTATTGAATCTGGATATATTCTTTTACTAGTTTTAATTGCATTATATACATCAAGAACTGTTACAAAATTTCTATTTTGGAATAAAGCTTGTGAAAAGGCAGATGTTAAAACAGAAAAAGCAATATCAGGGTACATAGCTCCTAATCCATAAATTCTTTTATATTCACTAGTAGCAGCTACAATAGATTGTAATAACATTTTAACAACATATTCATTATATTTAAACTTAATTCCAGTAGATGCCTCTATTTTAGGCAAACTCTTATATAATATCTCTACAGTAGTATCTTCACTTGGTTCTAGTACATCAATCTTTTCAAATCTTCTTAGAAACGCTCTATCTTTTATTATGTATGTGTTATACTCTATATCAGTTGTTGCACCAATCAATTTTATTATTCCTCTATCAATTGCTGGTTTAAGTATGTTCGCCAAATCCATAGATACTACACTGTTATTACCTATTAATGTATGTATCTCATCAATAAAAAGTATTGTTTTAGATACATTTTTTAACTCCTCTACAAGCAAGGTCACAATCATTTCTTCCCTACCATTATAATTTATTTTACCAATAAGTGCCGATGAATTTATTTTTATTACACGATAACCTTGTAAAGCAAAAGGAACGGCGTTGTTTAATATTCTATAAGATAGTCCCTCAACAATAGAAGTTTTTCCTACTCCAGCTTTCCCTATCAAAAGAGCAGATTTTTCAGGAGTTAGAAGTACTATCATAAGTTTCTTTAACTCTTCATCACGAGCAATCGAAGGGTCGGTTAAATATTTTTTTGCAGTTAAATCCTCACCATAATTTTTTAATACACTAAAATCATTATTTACACTATTTTGCATGTAACACTTACCTTTCAATTTAATTCTAAGATAATTATAACGTATTTTGGATAAAAAAAAAAGAGTTTTTACATATTTGCCTCTTTTTTATGGACAACCAATTGATCTTCTAGCAAGAATAATCGCTCATTTTCATCATTTAATGTATTAGCATCTATCCCTAAATTATTTATTACTGCATTAATTGTATCTCCTTGTTTCGTTACATAAACTATAACATCTTTAGTTGGAACCGTTATTTCTTGTTCAGGATATATATATTCTTCTTTGTCAAGGCCA
Organism: uncultured Bacilli bacterium; assembly: GCA_947625635.1. Taxonomy (GTDB): domain Bacteria; phylum Bacillota_I; class Bacilli_A; order RF39; family UBA660; genus UMGS1613. The sequence continues at coordinate 2,307 of CANQPA010000044.1, read as the reverse complement.
TTAAGAGTCAGTAGTGTTTCTGGATCAATATTATACATTTTTGCTATTGAATAAATTGAATCTCCTTTTCTAACTCTATAAATTTCAAATAATTGATTTGATATTTTTGGAACAATTATTAGACTACCAACCATTAAATCACTGTCACTATTAAATCCATTTAAATTTTTTATATTACTACTAGTAGTCTTAGTTTTCTTTGCAATACTATCTATTGTATCTCCGTACTCTACTTGATATATTGTATACATAAATTCACCTCTAATTTAATATATGATATTTTTATTATTAAGTTCTATTTTTAAAATTTTGTAATATATTTTATTAGAGGTGATTTAATGAAAGACTTACCAAAAGTATTCCATAACAGAATAGACAAAAAAATAAATAATAACAAAAGTGTGTTTTATAGTAATAGCAGAGAATCAAACAAAATAGAAGAAATTGATTCTAAAACAGTCCAACAAAAAATTAATGATATTTTTTCTTCCCCTAACTATGTCTACAAAGCAAATGTAGATATTACACTTAAAGACAAAAAAATCACCAAAAGAATTATTGGAAGAAATAAAGACTATATAATTACTATGGATAACAATTTAATTCCTATAAAAGATATTATTGATATTAAATCACAAAAGAGATAAGCAATTGCTTATCTCTTTTATTTTTTCAATATATTATAAATATTATCCACACTCAAATAGACCTTATAAGCGTTTTTTTACTTCCATTTCTTCTTTAGATAACTTTAGTTTTTTCTTCTTTCATATCTTTTTTCTTTTCTATCTAAACTATTAATTTTGCCTCCTAAAAAGACTGTAAAATTAATCACAGCCTAAAGATTAGAGAACAACATTTTTAAATATTTAACTAGTTATATAGTCTTTCCACATAACCAAGACAACTAGTTTTTTAAAATTTTGATATACTCATAAAACATCCTAAATTTTATTTTTTCAAAAACATTTTTATTGTTCTCGTTTTTATCCAGCGTAATTCACTCAAATGTTTTTAATTCGTTTACCCTATTCGGAAAGCAGGAGAAACGCCGAATTCATCACTGGAGCCTAGCTGAACTGAGAATATAGAAGCATGGCCGACATCATCGAAATTGCCCACACCCGATGAAAAGGAATGATCCGAAAAAACAGATCGAAGCCACCACATATATCTAGCCCAATAGTATTGCTCATCAGGAACATATTCTAGAGCAATTTCTTTAAGCGGAGCATTCGTACAACTACAAGTTGTAACTTCCTTATTTTCGTAATAATCTAATTGTCTTGTCATTACACTATCTGTAAAATTATCTAGATCGTAACCTCGGCAATCATAAGGGTAACTCTCCAAAAAAATACCTTCGCATTCATCTTGTGTAACATCTCGAAATATTTCCCCTGCTGATAATAAGTATATTTTATCTGTTGTTATAAAATTTTCCTTATCATTTGGCCCATGCCCTGATACTACATATGTATCTTTTATATTATTTCTTATTTCTTTTGGCAATGCATTATATATTGAATTATTATCCTTTTCATCATTTAAATACCTTCTTATTTCACTGTCTTTCCACCCTCCTTTATTAGAGCAACCTTCATACTCATCACATTCAGCGTCTTCTCCAAGAAAGCTATGTGTAGTTATTATATCTGCAAATTCTATTACAAATCCACATGCTGTCTGTGAAAAACCTGGCTCATTACATTTTTCTAGAGTTGACTTATTTGCTACTCTAACTGTATGTATCCCTAATTCACCTAAATTAATCTCCTTGGTATCTCCTACCTTATAGTCATCTATATTCCCTGTTTTTACATTTGCTATTATGGTTGACCAGGAATCTCTTCCAAATTTACTTGATAAAGATTTAGGAGTACTTCCATCGAATACTAATGTTTCTTCTATTATATTCCCATTTTCAAATGCTATTGCTCCACCTGTTGGTCTATTTCCACTTATTTCTACTGTTAGCTCTCCTTTATCACATGTTAAATTACCTGTACTATTCACTTCACATGTTTCTGGATTAAACTCACTTATTAAATTCTTTCTTGCTATTGCTTCTTTCACTGCTTCTAAATATAACTCTTTACTTCTTTCATTACTTTCTTCCTTTGAAGAGTCAATTATATTTAGTACTATTGGTATTGCTATAAGTGCGATTATTGCTAGTATTACTATTACTGCAAGTAATTCTATCAATGTAAATCCTTTTGTTTTCATCTTTACTACCTCTACTTTCTTTTTTATTATACCATTACCCCCCCCCCTAGTCATCAATAAGTTAAAAGGAAAATTCTT
>CANQPA010000043.1 GCA_947625635.1 uncultured Bacilli bacterium | reverse complement strand
CCAGTCTTATACATTTCACGACCAAGTCTTGATAGATCTTTTGTAATAACACAATTAATAATTCCATTTTCTATATCATCTATCATTTGTTTAAATGCTGGTCTATCAAAATTACCACCAGAGTACCCATCATCAACATATTCTTTAACAATATTTAAATTATTATGTTTAGCAAATCCCTCATTAATCATTCTTTGACTTTGAATTGAAGATGATTCATCATTATTATTAATATCTTCTTTAGACAATCTTAAATAATTACCACAATTATAGATTTTATTATTGTTTCCCATTATTTACTTAACCTCCTTATTATAGGAGAAACACTTGGGAATCTATGCTTGAATGATAGTATCATTTTTAAGTTTTTGCAACTCATTTTTTCCTCCAGTTAGAATTTGCTCATTTCTTATCTCACTACGATAGCTCTGTTCCAGAATATCTTTTAATTTTTTACCATTTTCATTAAAACAAAAAGTAAATTTTACTAGTTTATTACCATACTGTCTTATCATAAGATCACCCGTTTTAAGATTATGACTAACTAAAACTTTTAATGACTCTTACACAAAATTAGACATTAGTTTTGCTTTTTCTAAAAAAGAATCACCTTAACTTATCATTTCAATTTAAATAAAAAAGAGAGTTTAAACTTCTCTATATATTATATATTTAAATATTTGATAATTTATTTTTTATAAATTCATCTAAATAATCGGAATCTTTTGTAACCCATTTATAATCACAATGCTCATTACTTAATTTAATATCAATTTTAGATCTATCTACATTAATAATAAAATCAATTTCCAAGTCATGTATTAATACACAATTTTTTTCTTTGACTTCATCATAATAGTGTGTAATTATTGGATCAAATTCATCGGTAAATCCTATTTCTTCTTTAAGTTCTCTTTTTAATCCATCCTTTAAAGTTTCGCCATTTTCCAAATGACCACCTGGAAATTCCCATGCACCCGGATATAACTCATCATTTTCATTTCTCTTTACTATTAAAAGTAAATCATTGTCTTTTAAAATTCCAGTCAATACAATTCTAGTTTCCATATATTTAAGCCCTCCTATCTTGATTATATTATATCATATATTTTTAATAAATCATTTATAATTATAAATCTATCATTGTTGTTTCCATAACTATCATAATTATTTAAGTCTTTATTAAAGAAAATTGCTATACCACCATATTGTTCCCATTCTTCTAAATTTTTGATAGAATTTAATATTATCCTCAAAAATTCAATGTACAGCACTGCCTTCCCTCTAACAGTAAATTTTTTTCCAGTTTCAAGTATTTTTTAATAGCATCACTTATTAAATTACAAGTGTCCCAATTTTGATTTTGTAATGAGAGAGTAACCCCTAAAAAAATTACAATGTTTTTGCTATTTTTAATAATTTTTTCAAATTTTAAGATTTTAGATAAAATTTACTAGTTACTATAATCTCACGAATGCCCTTATTATAAGGGAAAATTTTGATTGTAGTTATGAGTACAACAAAAGGGCATACCCAGTAACAGGAATAAGACCTACAACTACACTTAAATTAAGTATTGATTGAAAGATAAGACCAAATGTTATACCAAATGCCAAGTACTTACCAAATAAATCATTACATTTTATACTAATTTTTAAAGAATTTAAAAATATTATAATGAATAAAGCGGTTATAATTAATATTCCCATAAATCCAAATTCTTCAGATATTATTGAAAATATAAAATCTGTTTGGGGTTCCGGTAAATAAAAGTGTTTTTGGATAGAATTACCAAATCCAAGACCGAACAACCCTCCAGGCCCTATACTATATAACGACTGTATGATTTGAAAGCCACTTCCTAACGGATCACTCCAAGGATCCAAAAAAGATAATATTCTTTTTAGTCTGTATGGAGCTACTAATATAAGAATCACAATACCTAACAATCCAAAAATTCCAAATTTTAGAAAAATTTTAATATCAAGACCTGCAACAAATAGTAAGCCAATTATCGTCATAACTAGTATAGTCCCCGTACCAAAATCAGGCTGTAACATTATAATTCCAAATATACACAAAGTGATTAACAATATCGGTACTACACCTTTTTTGAAATTTTTCATACTATTTGGATTATTTGATAGATATTTAGATGTAAATATTATTAATCCTAATTTAGCAAATTCACTTGGTTGTATTCCAAATGAACCTATTCCAAACCAACTACGTGATCCATTTCTAACTGTTCCTATGCCAGGTATCAATACTAAAATTAAAAGAATTATACAAGTTAATAATATTTTATTTGAATGTTTAAAATAAATTTTATAGTTTATTTTACTTACTACAATCATAAGAAATGTACCAAGTAAAAAAAATAAACCTTGATTTTTTAAATATTTATATGGATCATTATATTTGTATTCTGCCCATATATATGATGATGAATAAATCATAATAACGCCAAATAGTGATATAAGTATTACAGATATTAGCAAAGACAACTCAACTTGTTTATTCTTCATAAACTCACCTATATAATTTTATTTTTTTATATAAAAAAAAGAACTTATAACAAATAGTAGTAAAAACCATACTTTGTTAAATTCTTTTAATTAGCTTTTTTTATTGATACTGCTATTCCATCCCCAAGAGTATAAAATGTAGTAATATAATTTTCATTATTTCTTAAAAACTCTATATATTTTCTTATCTTTTTAACCAATTGTTTTGTATTTCTGTTTTTTGTTTTTGAATCATCTTCAACTAATCCATGAAAAGATAAATTATCACTTATTACTGTTCCACCCCTTTTTAAATTTTTATTAAATTTTTCAAAAAATTTAATATATTGGCTTTTTGCGGCATCTATAAAAATTAAATCATATTTGTTTTTTAAATCAATTTCAAGTGCATCATTTAATATTATATTAATTCTATTTTCTAAGTTAAAATTTTTTATATTTTCAATTGCTAAATTAAACATATTTCTATCTTTTTCAATGGTAGTAATATTTATGTCATCACAAACTAACGCCATTTTTATAGCTGAATACCCTATAGCACTACCTATTTCTAGTATATCTTTTATATTATTTTTTTTTATATAATCAGTCAAAAAATTTATACCTTCTTTTTGCATTATCGGAATATGATTTTTCTTAGCAAATTTCTCTAATTCATCTAATTGTAAGTATACCATAAACCCGCTTCAATCAAATCTTTTTTGACAGATAAATGTTCTTCATAACTTTTTGAAAAATAAGTTTTTCTATTTAAATCAGAAACAAAATAGAAATAATTGCTTTTTTTAGGATATAAAACAGCTCTTATAGATTCTATACTTGGATTACATATAGGACCTATTGGTAATTTACCCGCTAAATGTTCGCTTCTAGTATTGTAATCATTTGCATCATTTATTTCATATTGATATAAGTCTCTATCACTAACTTCAATTTTTGCTGCATAATATGTCGTGACGTCACTACCTAAACTCCAATTATTATTCAATCTATTATAAAATACACCAGCTATACCTTCCCTATCATCACTATTAGCGCCTTCTAACTCAACAATTGAAGCTAATGTTAAAATTTCATGAATAGAATAATCATTATTTAATAAATCAGTTTTATACTCAGTTAATCTTTTGTCCATTTCATCAAGCATAGATTTAAAAATATCTTCAACAGAAACGTCTTTGTTCTTATATTCATATGTGTTTGGATATAAGTAACCTTCCAACGAATAATAAATCTTATCATCTAAAATAGTTTCATCAATAAACCAATACTTATCTATTAAAGTTTTAAGATATTCCTTATCATTAAGCAAACTGTATACCTGATCTACATTATTGTTGGTATATGATGATATTGTATTAGCTATACTTCTCATATTTTTTCCTTCTTTGAATGTAATGACTACTGCATCTGGATTATAAGTATTACCCTTAGAAAATTCCTTTACTATTTCATTAACACTCATGTTTTTGCTTAGTGAATATGTACCTGCTTCAATATCATCTACTTTATTAAATTTTATATATAACTTAAAACATAATTCACTTCTAATTAAACCTTCATCTTTTAATTTTTTAATAACGCTATAATATGTACTACCACTGTCAACCATAAATTCTACTTTATCAGAATCACTACTATTAACTGCTTTTAAATTTAAATTATAAAATATACAACAACCTACTATTAAAATAGCTATTATACTCAAACTTATTATTATTGCCTTTTTCATAAAATAAAAGAGTATAATTACCCTTTAACTTTCTGCATTAGTATTTGCAGCTTCGTTTTGTAATTCATCTAATATAGTTTCAATAATTTTCCATTCTTTATCAGTTTCAATTGGTAATAACTTTGTTTCATCCTTATCAGGATCAAAAATTGAAGCATATACTTTTGTATTCCCTTCTTCATCTACAGTATTATCTGTATAAACTATATAGTTTTTCTTTGTTTCGTCTGATTCAAATGTGAATAATACCTCACATTCTACTTCTTTTCCTTCATCATTTATAACTTTAAATGTCATTGTTTCTTCGTTCATAATTTTCCTCCTTTTTCTTATCTAAATATGTTTGAAGAATTATATTAGCTGCAACAGAATCTATTTTCTTTTTTCTCTTTTTTCTAGATATATCAGCTTCTAACAAGTATTTTGTTGCTTCTACTGTAGATAACCTTTCATCCTGTAAAACCACTTCTATATTAAAATTATCAATCAAAATACTCCTAAAATTCATAGTTGAAACACATCTATCCCCTACTGTATTATTCATATTTTTTGGAAATCCTAAAATAATTTTAGATACATCATACTCATCAATAATTTGTTTTATTTCTGGTATAAGAGACTGATAGTCTTCATCTTTAAATCTAATTGTTTTTAAAGTATTTGCAATAGTCTTTGTAGTATCACTTATAGAAACTCCAAGTGTGCGAGTACCAAGATCTAAACCTAAATATCTCATTTATCTTTCAAAAACTCTTCTACTAATATTTCTAAAATTTTAGTTCTTTCGAAAGTTGTTATCTTACTTCTAGCTTCCTTATGACTAGAAATATATCCAGGATCTCCACTCATTAGATACCCAACAATTTGATTAACAGGATTATACCCTCTATCTTCTAAAATATCAGCTACTTCTTTGACAACATTAGAAACATACTCATTTTGGAATTCGTTAGAGTTATAAATTTTAGTATCTTCCATCTTTATCACACTCGCTTTTATGAATACAATATGATTTTAACATATTTCTAAATATTTGTAAAGAACTTAAAAACAATTAAAATTTTATAATTTTAATTGTTTATCTACTAAATCAAAAAATTCATCTTTAACAACATTATTTTCTCGGTTTAACCTTTCAATGTACTTATTATACATCAGTTCTTCTTCAGAATTGTAAGGGAAATCAGGGTCACCATCACTACTTAAATTACTTTCACTAAATTGATTCCTTTTGCAATTTATCTTACTTAAATATTGATATATTTTATTAAATTCAATTGTATATAATAAACGAGATAAAGTTCTAATGTCTTTGTAATTATTTCTTCCTATTATACTTTTCAATATATTATTAATTGCATTTTCAAGTGATTCTGATTCAAATAAATAACCATAATTATATTCAACTTGTTTTACATAATTTTGTATAATAATTATATTTATGCTTTGTGAATTAGTAACATATATTTTCTTTAAATAATTAAGAAATTCTTTTAAAAAATCAATATCATAAATATAATTGTTTAATTTATCACTTAAATAACTGAATTTTAAATATTTTTTGTATGAAGAATAAAAAATTGGAAGCGTTTTAATTTTTTCATATTTGTATATTATACATATATCTCCATCTAAGTCTGATGAACTTAATAGTTTCTTTTTAATTAAATATTCTTTTAACTCATTTTCATCATAAAACAATTCCGTAAACTTATCAATTAATTCTAACGAATTATTATTTTTCATATTCAAAATTGAATTTAAATCTATTTTCTTTATGTCATTATCATTTTGTACACATAATTCATACTTAACCATACTACCGACCCTCTATTTATTATGTTATCATGGTATAAAAATAATGTCAAATCATTTATTATTATATTATATTTTTTTTGGATTAAAATCTATATCGATACATACTTTTTTATTTAATCTATATTTTTCTATTATAAACTTTAAATGTTCATATACATCAGATATGTTTTTATATTTTAATATTATATGCATGTAATATTTATTATATATTTTTGGAATAACAGATAAACTAGGACCAAGTACTATAACATTATTTGTATTACGCAATAAGTAATCTTTTATTTTGTCAGACTCTTTGTTTAATAGATTAAATTCTGTACTTATAATCTTTATTAAACAAAGGTTAAAATATGGAGGATATTTCAATTTTTTTCTTATAGCCATCTCTTCATTATAAAATCCAATATAATCGTGTTTACTTGCACATTTTATACTATAGTGATCTTTGTTAAAACATTGTATAATAACTTTTCCATTGCACTTTGCTCTACCAGAACGACCAGCAACTTGATTTAATAAAGAATATGTTCTTTCTCCACTCCTAAAGTCGGGTATATTCAAAGTAGCATCACCATTTATTACACCTACAAGTGTCACATCATCGAAATCAAGACCCTTAGAAATCATTTGAGTTCCAATTAAAACATTATATTTCTTATTTTTAAAATCATTTATTATTTTCCTATGACTACCCTTCGTTCTAGTAGTATCTACATCCATTCTAATGGTTTTAGCATCTTTAAACTTATCATTTATAAGTTCTTCTAATTTTTCTGTACCAATACCAAAGCTATTTATATTCGTACTACCACAATCATTGCATTTAAGTGGTTTATACGTTGTATAATTGCAATAATGACAGTTTAACCTATTCCCATTTTTATGATATGTCAAAGGTATATCACAATTAGGACATTTTACTACATTTCCACATTCTTTACAGACTATTGTTGTGGAATAACCTCTTCTGTTTAAAAGTAAAATAACTTGTTCATCTTTAGACAATCTATCATTTATATCTAAAATTAATTCGTTAGATAAAATTCTACTGCCATTTTTTATTTCCTCTTTCATATCTATAACTTTAACTTCTGGCATACATTTATTTATTCTATTTTTTAATTCTAATAACTTATATGTACCAGTTTTCATTCGCGTATAACTTTCTATAGAAGGGGTTGCACTTCCAAGGATTATTGGACATTTATGAGTTTTTGCCCTTTTTATTGCAATATCAATAGTATCGTATCTCGGAGTTGTATCCTGTTTATATGTATCCGAATGTTCTTCATCTAATACAATTAATCCTATATTTGTAAATGGAGCAAAAATAGCACTTCTAGCGCCTATTACAATGGATACTTCTCCTCTTTCAATTTTCCTCCATTCATCGTATTTTTCTCCATCAGATAATGCACTATGTAATATAGCAATTTTTGTTTTAAATCTACCTCTAAATACGTTTACCATTTGGGGTGTTAAACTAATCTCAGGTACAAGTACAATTACTTCTTTTCCTTTTTTTAATACTTCTTCTATTATATTCATATATACTTCAGTTTTACCACTACCTGTTACCCCAAAAAGTAAATATGGGTTAAACTCATCTAAATTATTTATAACTTCGTTTACTGCCATTCTTTGTTCATCATTTAAAATTACTCTTTTGTCTTGATAAATAATTTCGTCATTTAATCTATAAATTTCTTCTTTTTCTTCTTCAATTATTTTATTTTTTATTAAAGTTTCTACACTTGATTTGGATATTTTTATTAAATCACTTTTAAGCATTCTTGTATTTTTTATTTTATCTATTATTTCTTTTTGCGTTTTATTTTTAGGTGTATATAGATTATTTATTAGTTTAATATAGGATATATATTTTTTATTTACATTATAATTTTTATGTGCTTTTAAAGCAGTAGGTAACATGGTTTGATATGCATTAATCAAATTACATAAAGTCTTATAACTTATATATTTTCCAAGCTCTAACAGCTCACTATTAAGTACCGGGTTTTCATCAATTACTTTTATTACTTCCTTTATCTCGTAGTCAAAATTTTTTTTATAATATATACTTAATACAAATCCTTCTAATATTTGCTTACCAAATGAAACCATTACTCGTTTACCAATGCAAATTATATCTTTTAAATTATCAGGTATTAAGTAAGTAAACGTTTTATCTATTTGTTTTGCCTTAAGTTCTACTAGAACATCTGCACATAATAAACTCATTATATCACCTATTTGTATTATATCAAAAAATGATCAAAGAAAAAAGTAAAAATATAACTGATTATTATAATTTAACTCTAACAATCGTACAACCTATATTATTATAAAATAATTTATAATCCAATATATTTTTATTTTTTCTTAAGACATTGTGTACCTCATCTTTTAATATTCCGTTTCCAATTCCATGTACTATGCATATTATTTCATTTTTCAAAATAATATTGTCATTAATAAATTCTAACACTTTTACTCTCGCTGTATCTCTATCAAGACCATGTAAATCAATACTTGGCAGATCATTTGTAAATATTACTTCTTTAAGTTCCATATTATCACCAACAATATTATACAACAAAAATATATTTATGAATATTTTTTATAATTGCTAACATTTTTACTTTAAAAAAATTACAAAAATCAATAGTTTTTTGTAATTTTTTTAAAATTTGTTTTATTTCAATTTTAAAGCATGCTAAAACAAACCTAT
>CANQPA010000042.1 GCA_947625635.1 uncultured Bacilli bacterium | reverse complement strand
CTGCTCTAAAATATCTTACTCCCTCTCAATTTAAACATTTTTATTATAACAAAGAGGATTAATTCCTTAATCCCCCCCCTATTTTTTTAAATTTTTGTCTACTTTTTCTTGACTAATGCACAATCAATTACTTTTTGTAACTCCATTTTTGTTAGATATTACACTATTATCATTACCATTTGAGGTATTTTTTATTTTTTTTGTAGTCTCATCAATTCTATATGACGTTGTATGTGTTGTTAAAAATTTATCTGTTTTTGAATTGATTTTTACATTATTACCTTTTAAATAGTAAATTGAACATTTATTTTTTTTAATTAGTTTATTTTTTCTTATCAAAAAATAAACTATCATTGATGGAATGATTATAGAAATTATTATGATTACTACCCAAGAGATAACTTCTTTATATGTAAAAGCATTATTTGAGTTTGTTTTTATGTTGTAATTTACATCTGACTTTCCATCTTTTGCATAATTATTTGCCTGTTTGATAAATATATTAAACATTTCATAATAACTCTTATTTTTTTTAGATGTTATATTAGATATTATATTTTTAATTCTATTATTATTATATATATTAATAGAACTTCCAATTGGTGATATGTATAGATCAGTATCTCCAAATGTAAAATCTATTACAAAAATAATTCCGTCTTTAGTATCTCTAAATCCAAAATCATTATAATCGTAAAAATATTCTGCATATGATTTAGTATCGCTTTTTGTATGATGTCTAACTGTAACTAAAACCATATCGATATCATATGTATTGATATAATTCGTTACTGATTGCTTTAATTTTTCTTCTTGAGTGGGTGTTAAAACTTGTGCATAATCGTATACTTTTTCAGTAGTATCTAATGCATTAACACTTTTTATACCAATAAAAATCAATAATATTATAAATAACAATTTATTTTTTTTCATAAGCTACCTTTCATATAAAACAATCCAAATGAAATTAGAAATGTTATTATAAATATAACTATCCAAAGTATAACTACTTTTTTTCTATCTATTGGTATGTTCCCTGTTAATTTTCCAGTTTGGCCATTAATTACAAAAACACAAATTTCATCTTTGTATTTTACATTTAACAACCATATAGGCACTAATGCATAAAAGCTTTTTGTATTATTTATGTTTATGGAATCATTTGTTAATGTAATATTATTATACCCTATTATATCTTTCTTCATTTCATTAATAAAAGCCTGCTTTACATTTGCAGTTGAGTTCTGTATAGCTTCATCATTTATTACATCATATTTTTCTGTTAAGAAACCTGATAAGTATGAAAAATCAAATTTTTTTAATTCTCCGTAATCAAAGGGCTCTATAAAATTTATAATTTCACTTGGAATTTTTTTAGAACAATCTACGGGTACATTCTCAAAATTCATACTACCACTACGTAAAGCCAAATAAGTGTCCGTTTTCGTGTACATATAATGTCCACTTCTCCAATTGTTTATACTATTGCAATTTGTCTCTATTATCCCAGATACTTCATAATCACATAATAAAAGTGGAATATAAATACCAAAGATGCCGTCTATATTTTTTTTACTTTTAAATTTTTGTGGAATAAGTAATTTACCTTTTATAAATCTTTTAAATATCGAAGTCGCATCTTTTTTAGTAAGTTTAAAGGGAATTATGTAATTTGGCTTAAATTCTTCTTCTAATTTATTTTTTAATATTTTAGTATTTTTACAATATACACAGGATGTAATAATTGTATTAAGATCAGTGATTATGGTTGCTCCACAATTAGGACAAGTATATAAATCTATACTACCTACAACAGGAGTACTTTCAAAATTATTTATTTCATTTTTCTGATTTGAATTTTGTAAACGAAATTCACTTTTACAATACTCACATTCCCAACATTGATTTTTAGAATTAAATTTTAATTCTGTATTACAATTAGGACACTTGTAGTCCAAAGTATTATTCATCAAATCACCTACCTTACTACAGTATACCACAAAAGAAAAAATAAGTAATAATATTTTCACCAATTTTTTACTTTTTACTTTTTATTTACGATACATATTTTAAATAAAACCTATATAATTTTTTACTACATTAGAAAATTTTTTTAACAGAATATAAAAAATATTGAAATTTTTTTATTACAGTATTTTCTCATTAACAATTACGTTACTTTATAATTTATAAATAATAAACTGTTGTATGCTTCTTTTACATTTTTATACCTATTAAAAAAACTATTAACAAAATTCTTTTGTAAATAGTCTTAATTGGTACATATTAATTTTTATCTTTTAATTTTTCAAGTATAAAATAACTACAATCATAACTACATAGATTTTTTATATAATCATCTTTAAATTTAATGTCATTTATCTTATTACAAATTTTATTTAATTTAGTACAAAAACCTTTAAGTCTAAGTTTCCCATATGACCAATCTCCAATTATATAATCATATGGCTCAAAATATTCAGTATATTTTTCCTTAAACGCATCAAAATCATAACCATCTTTATATTCTTCTATTAATTTATATTTATTATTATCTATCTCTATCATTTATACACCTTCTTAAACGCATAACTAATTTCTTTATATTTACCCAAATTTGAAGCAGAATTCCAAGTCATATAGCCACCTGTTAACCCATTATCGTATAGTGCCTGTATTTGATCAGATATTTTGTCAGAATTGTATACAACACTTGGAATTTTTTTAGTGTCATATGCTTGTATCCAAGTTCTGACAATTGCTGGAGTAGAAATAATTTTCTGTTTATCTACTACATATTTACCCCATTCATTTAATAATTTATATGGTACAGTCCATACTATTTCATTTATTCCATATTCGTGTGCATTAAAATGATCTGGGTATGGCATTCCACTTATTACATCAGCTACATTAGATATAGCAGGCCAAAATTGTCCATAAGCTGTAACATAATTAGAGGCACTTTCTCCAAAAACATCAATTGATACATATGCCCCCGTTTCATGTATTTTATCACAAGCATACATAACAAACGTTTGGATTGCCTGTGATTTCTCTTCATTATATCTATTATCTAAATTGATTGTCCCTGATTTTTCCAAATTAGTTGTTCTATCAGGAAATCTAACATAATCAAATTGAATTTCATTAAATCCAATATTTTTAACAGCCTCTATCGCTAAAGAAACATTGAATTCCCAAACTTCTCTATTATAAGCACTTGGCCAATATGAACCGTTATGACTAAACGGCTCTCCATTACTATTTTTTATTGCCACTTCTTTGTGATCCTCTACAAAATAAGAATCTTTAAATGTAGTTATTCTACCGATTACGTAAATACCATTTTCTTTTGCCTTCTTTACATATTTTTTATAATCATCATAATCATTTAAAGCATGATTATAATTTGTTGGAGAATATTCTTCCATAACTGGAGAGTTATAAGCTGGTGATGTATTATCTTTAATATCTATAACAAATGCATTGATATTATTATTAATAGCAAAATCAATGTAATCATCAATATTTTTAATTGCTCCACTATTTATATATATTGCCCTAACTTCTTCTGGCATAACGTTATCTTTAAATTTAATTTTTTCATATGGATAATAATCTAATTCAACTGCACTGCCAGCTCCTAAAGTATCACCCATTTTTTCCATATATTCTTGTATTCCATTTTCATCAAATAATTTATTACTTTCTTCTTCTGTTTTAACTAGATATTTACTATAAACATATCCTTCATCATTATTACATTTTATTTTATACTGGTTGACACTTCCATCAGAATTTATTTTATCATAACCTAAGATTTCAACTTTTTCGTTTTTTTTAACCAAAGACAATATTTTTGCAGAATCTAAATCCTTATATACCGTTGTATTAGTTCTTACAAACATTTCCTTTTCTTTTACTATATCATTTTTGTCATTAGTTAAATAATCTTCATTAATTAAGTAAAATTTATCGTTATATTTTATCTTAATATAAATAATATCATCGATTTTTTCTTTATACTTATATACAAATACTTTACTTCCACGAATTACATTTGTAGATTTATTATGATCTAAGTCGTAAAGAGTTACTTCATTTGAATCACTTGATATATAACTTATACTTGATTCATTATCTTTATCACTTTGATTATTAAATATATTATTAAATATTATGAATATTAATACTATTAAAAAAATTATAAAAAATAAAATAAGTAATTTTTTTAACTTTTTTTTAATTCCCTTTTTTACTCTACTTTTATTCATATACTTCACCAGTTATAGTATAACACATTTTTAATTTTATTTACAAAAAAATTAAAATTAGTTAAGTTTAATTCAATAATATATTTCTTATAAATATTTAAATTTTAAAAAAAACTTTATTTTTATTAATACCACAATAAAATCAAATTCAATTATTAGTGCTTGTTGTAATATATGGAGTGCTCAAATAACCACCATAATAGTAGCTAGGAACATTTCCTTCTATTATTTTTATTATTATTGGTATATCTGTAGAAATTTCAGTGCTCTTAGAAACAAATGGTAATAATATTTTAACTTCTGCAACCACTCCAATATTAACTTTTAAAAGTGCATTATTTATTCCATATGATTTTATATCTGTGTTCAATTTACATAAAATATCACCAATTAAATTTATTTTTACAGGTATTTTAGGTAATAAATTATTTAATAAAATATTATTAAAAATAATTCCACTGGGTAATTCATAAATTATACCTTTTTTTAATTTTTCTTCGTCATAGGAAGAAAAATTAACATTAGTTAAATTTAATTTATCTACTTCTCCACTTTCTAAATATTTTAAGTTTTTTTCAACTAAATCTGAAGCTTTTACTAAAAGTTTATTAACTGAAGATGAATTTATATCAATACTCTTTATATTTCCTTCTGAATCTTTTGTCATTATGAATAATTCATCTGTATTTATATTGCTTGCTACTTCTTCCATTATTGTACCACTTATCATAGAAGAAACTATTTTTTTTGTTTCAACTTCAGAATAACTTATTAACTGTGGCATTGCTTTATCACTAAACAATTTCAACAAGGAAAAAACTGATATTGCAATAGAAATTAAAAGAACTAATATAATATTTATTGTTTTAAATTTTCTTCTTTTTCTTTTTTTTAAATGCATTTTATTTTTCTTTTTCATATTAAATAATATGTATAAAATTTAGATTTAAACAAATAATATTACTGGTGATATAATGATTAAGGATATAATGAGTAATAAAATTATATTTAGTTTATCCAATAATTCTATTAAAAATGTTGCAGATTTAATGAAAAATAACAATATTGGATTTATTCCTATAAAAGAAAAAAATAAATATATTGGAGTAATTACAGATAGAGATATTTGTTTATCTATTCCAACATTAAAAGATATAAACGATTCTGTAAAATCATATATAACAAATAATATAATATATATTGATATAGATTCAAGTATTGAAGAAGCCCTAAGCAAAATGGGAAAATATAAAGTAAAGCGTTTATTAGTAAAAGAAAAAGAAAATATTGTTGGAATACTTTCTTTATCGGATATACTAAATTATGCAAACAAAGATGATTTAATTAATACTTATAAAACCATATTTTACATACACGACAATACTGGAAGTCGAATTTCAGAAATAGATGAATTTTATCTATAATTAACAATATAGTCGTTTCTTTTACTTCTTTGACAGAAGTTTTTTTCGTATTTATTGTTTTTTTACCCCATTGGTTTCAATAACACCAGTTTCACCGGTAGCTGGAATATAAAAATACTCGAGCCCACTACCCTTTGTGCCATATGGAATATCTTTATTTTCAACTACTAAATATATCCCGTTTTTTCCATCTCCTTTGAATAATCCTGAAAGCTCACTATGAAAATAATGCTTGTTATCATTCCACTCAAATTTAAAGTTAGCTAACTCTCTATCATTTAAATCAATTATTTTTAAATTATTATTATCAATAACAACTATAAAACTTTCATATAATCCAAGCACTTTATCATATTTTTTACTTGATATTTTTAATTTTAACTTAGAATCATATATTTTAAATTCATCAATACTAGCAACCATTAAATTACCATCTGCAACATTTATAAACGAATAAACCTCGCCATTAAATAATAATTTACCATTACTGTTATATATTTTAAATTGGTCTATACTATTATCATATGAAGTAATATATACTATATTATTTTTTTCATCCTCAATAAATGATCCTATTTTATTACTTATAGTATAACTTACATTGCCTGATTTTAAATTAACAAAATTATATTGATTATTACTAATAAATATTGCATAATTATATTTATACATTACATTGGGTGAAAGCGATGCGGAAGCAAGCATTAACTCACCTTTAATATTTTTTAAAATTTTACCTGTTATCACATTATAAATATTATCTATGTTATCTTCGTTATAATATATGGCGTATAATTTATTATCATATGTTAACAAAGTATTTAAATATGAATATCTATTTTTCATTTTAAAAGGTCCAAATTCAATACTATCATTTTCATAATTATATAAATAATACTCATTATTTTCTCTTATTAAAACATATTTATCATATGCATTTACATAATCACAATCTTCGGTTTTACAAGTTATAGTAGCAACTAAATTTGCACCATTACTATTATTATTAAAATAAGAATAAGAATCATTTGAATAATACAATTTATAAATATTTATTTTTTTGCCTTCTTTTATTTCTTCCTTCTTAATGCCATAAGTATATTTGGTATATTTATTATTTACCGTACAAGAAGACAGATATATACTACCATCACTATATATATCATGGGTTTCACAAATTACTTCATACTTTTTATAAGTATTTAATTCACTAGTTTGTTGCCAATTAGGTACATTCTCATTTAGACTAATATATTTTTTAATTGTGTTTTCCAAAGATTTACCATATTCATTTATTACTTTATTGTAATCAATTACTACTTTATTTTTAGTCTCTGAATTATTTTGATTTTTAGTTGATGTTAGTGACATTAATAACATTACAATAAAAATAACAATTACAATAATTATAACGACTATAGAAGTAATTATTATTATTTTTTTCTTATTTTTCTTATTATAATTATTATTTTGCAACGCTTCATTTATATCATCTGACTTAAAATCACCTACTAATCTTTGAGAATTGTGTTGTTCGATGTTCTCATCCACAACTAAATCATTCTTCGGTTCCTCCACAACAAATTTATTTAAATCAAATAATTCTTTAGTAATTTCTAAATCATTTAGTTTTTTCTGATCTTCTATAAGATCTTCTAACTCATTTACTTTATCTTTAGAAGAGATTGAATTTAATTGATTCTTACAATTATTACAAAATACTTCATTCTCTTGTATTTCTTTTCCACAATTTTTACACTTCATATCAATTCTCCAATCCTAATTCAACTACCTTAGTATTAGAAATATAGTCGTGTATACCTCGATTGTTTTTATCAAAAATTATAGTAAACAATAAACAAAGTTCTACTACCTCACTTATTACATATAATACCTGATTACATACCAAGTAATTCTTTTTTGAAAAGAAAATTACAAATACTATATTTAATACATTAATTAAAACTCCATTTAATATTAAACTTCTAACAAAGTAATTTAACAATGTCAAAGGTTTACCATTATTGGATTCTACTCTTAACTTCATAAGCTTTTTACCTAATGTCTGACCGTTAAAATAACACTGAATTAATACAAAATATAATACGATACACAAAATCTCTATAATAGCTGGAATTATAGATAATTTAATTAATTTATAACTATAATTTTCTTCTATTTTTTCATACTCTAAATTTATTTTTTCAAGTTCTTCATCATATTCTTGCTCATTCATATTTTTTTCTTTCAACTCTTCAACAGATTTATTATAATTATCACTTAATTCGCTATATTTATCAAGTTCATCAATATATTTATTATAATCTCTATTGATGTATGGATTTGAAGTAATAAAAGTTGACAACATCATAACTAAAAATATATCTATTATATAAGCAACTATTCTTTTCAAAACTTTTTTCATATAACCACCTATTCTTCGTAAATTATATCATATAGTTCTAACAAAAGTCAAAAAATTTTATAAAATTTCAATTCAATACTACATACATATAAATTTAATATATTTAATTACACTTTTATATAATTATTTGCTATAATAATTATATAAGGTGATAAAATGGAAAATAATTTTAATAATTATTCTACTAGAGTTCAAAGATATAGCCAAATTAATAATAATCATCCAAAGAAAAAGAAAAGAAAATTAAAATGGAAAATGATAATATTATTCGCTTTCATTCTACTATTTTCAATATTACTAATTGTTTCTATAGTAAATATAATCAAATGGAAGTTAGACTCTAATGGAACTGAAAAACAAATACAAAATACACAAGAAAACATTTCTGTGAAAGAAAAGAATGATAGTGAAAATACCGAAATTATAGAAAATGGTGCACAAGAATCCGATCCGTATTGGGATTATATAAAAATGAAATTGATTGATGTAGATTTTAGTGAATTAAAAAAGACTAATGATTCCACTGTCGGATGGATACAAGTAAATGGAACTAATATAAATTATCCATTTGTTCAGTATAAAGATAATGATTTTTATTTAAATCATACATTTGATAAAAGTTATAATAGTGCTGGTTGGGTATTCATGGATTATAGAAATAATGTAATTAATTTTGATAAAAATACAGTTATATATGCTCATGGAAGACTTGATAACACAATGTTCGGTTCACTTAGAAAAATACTAACCAGTGGATGGTTAAATAATAAAAATAATTATGTAATAAAACTTTCTACTGAATATGAAAACACATTATGGCAAGTATTTAGTGTATATAGAATTCCAACTACTAACGATTATTTGAAAACAAACTTTAATAATGATATAAATTTCTTAGAATTCGCAAATATGTTATTAAATAGGAGCTCATATAATTTTAATACAACTATAAATGAAAATGATAAAATTCTTACATTATCTACTTGTTACAATGACGATGATAAAGTCGTATTACACGCAAAACTAATAAAAAGAGAAAAAAAGTAATTTCTCTTTTTTATTCTTGATATCTTGATATATTTAAAATAATTCCTATAGAAATCATAGTAATAAGCAAACTAGAACCTCCATATGAAAGGAACGGAAGGGTAACGCCCTTTGCCCTTTTAGAATTATAAAAAAATATAGGGTTGCCTGTGCTTTTGTTATAACCCTTAGGACAAAATTATTTTAAATTACTAGTAATATATTCTAATTCTTTAAACTTAAAATATACTTCAACTTCTTTAGAATCACCTTTATCATATACAATAATTTTATCAATTAAATTTTTAATTGTACTCCTTGATGGAGTTTTTAATTTCATAAAATCTTCTATTGCCTTACGACATTTTGTAAATTCTTTTTCTTTTG
>CANQPA010000041.1 GCA_947625635.1 uncultured Bacilli bacterium | reverse complement strand
ATAAAATCAAAAAAAAGATATTATAAAGAAATCAGCCTAATCTTTCTCTTTATTTTATCTTTTAATTTTGATAAAATAATTATGGAGAATAAGATAGTAAGGTGATTGATGTGATTATAACTTTATATTTAAATGATCGACTTATTAATTTTCGATTACCGACTAATATATCAGGAAGTTATAGTTTCGATTTTGAAGAAAATGAAAATAACTTAATTAACATTGAAGCTCAAAATAATGAGTGGGTTTTATATGCCATTGAAGATATAAAAATATATGAAAATAATCAACAAATAAAAAAAACAATATTAAAAGAAAATCAATATTATGTAATAAAAAGAAATGAAACCTACTATCTAATTTTTATTACCAATCCTAATTTACAACAAATCAAAACTTATGATTACCATCAAAAAATAAATTTGCTTATAGGTGACATAGGAAACATTAATATCAAAATATCATGTCCATATTTTAAAAATATTTTATATCATATTACATATCAATCAAATCAAGGATTACAAATTGAAAACAAAGGACAATCAAATCTTTATATAAATAATGAAGTATGCTTACATAAAGTTGCACCTTTAAAAATTGGTGACGAACTTAACATTTATGGTTTAAGATTAATAATATTATCTAATTTAATTTTAATTATCACTCCAAATAATTCATTTGAAATAATTACTACCAATGCTAATATTAACGAACATGCTTTTATGGCTGAAGAAAATCCTAAAGATATTGAAATAAAAGATATCGATTTGTATAATCCTAACGACTATTATTCTAAATCGCCAAGAATTAGGAGAACAATTGAAGAAAAAAAAATTAATATCAGCCCACCACCAGAAGAAAAAAGCAGTGACCTTCCCTTAATTTTAGTAGTTGGACCTATGCTTACTATGGGTATAACTGGTGCAATGATGCTTACAAGTAGTATATTTAACATTGCCAGAAAAACAACAACCTTAGCGGATTCATGGCCTCAACTAATTATGAGTGGGGCAATGTTAATATCAATTCTTGTCTGGCCATTAGTCACTCATTTATATAATCTTCATTCCAAAAAGAAAAGACGACAAAATCTTATAAAAAAATATAATCAATATTTAGATAAAAAAGAAAAAATATTTCAAGAAGAAATGGAACTACAAAAAATAATATTATTAGAAAATCTAATAACCATCGAAGAATGTTTAAATACCATCAATAACAAATCTGTTAATTTTTGGGATAAAAGAACAGATCAAAATGATTTTTTAACATTAAGACTTGGAATAGGTAATGCTTTATTAAAAGTAAAAGTTGAATATAACGAAGAAGATTTCAAAATTGAAGAAAGCGAATTACGAGAACAAGCCGAAAATTTAATCAAAAAATATAAATACATTCCAAATGTTCCAATTGGTTACTCTTTTTCGGAACATTTTATTACAGCTATTATGGGTAATACCAAAAAAAATATTTCTTTTGTAAATAATCTAATTTTACAAATTCTCACTTTTTATACTTATGAAGATGTCAAAATTGTTTTATTTACCAATGAACAAAATGCTCATAATTGGGAATACCTAAAATACTTAAATCATAATTTCAGCGATGACAAATCAATTAGATTTTTTTCAACCAATAAAGAAAATGCTAAAATACTTGCTGAATATCTTGAATTTGAAGTAAATAATCGCATAAATAACAAAAGTGAAAATAATTCTTATCCTAAACCATATTATATAATCATTATTGACGACGAAGACGTTAAAAAATTTGATTTTATCAACGATATATCAGAAAATGATGAAAACAACATGGGCTTTAGCTTAATCTTTATAGAAAATAAACTAAGTAAATTACCAAGCAAATGTAGCAATTTTATAACAATTGGTGAAAGAAATTCTGAAATTCTTATCAATGCTTATGAAAATCAAGAAAAAATCAATTTTATTGATGAAATTCATTACAACATTGATATGATGAATATTGTTAAAATCCTAGCAAATATTCCTATCGAATATGAAAATAGTTTAATTTTAATTCCTGATTCAATAAATTTTTTAGAAATGGAAAAAGTGGGTAAAGTAGAACAATTAAACATTTTAAATCGCTGGGAACGAAATGATCCAACAATAAGTCTAAGAGCTGAAGTAGGCGTAGATGAACAAGGCGATATTCTATATTTAGATTTACATGAAAAAAATCATGGGCCACATGGCTTAATCGCTGGAACAACTGGTTCAGGTAAATCAGAATTTATAATTACCTATATATTATCCATGGCAATTAACTATAGCCCAGAAGAAGTATCATTTATTTTAATTGATTATAAAGGTGGCGGATTAACCTATGCTTTTGAAAATAAATCTTCAAATTTAATATTACCCCACTTAGCAGGAACCATCACTAACTTAGACAAATCTGAAATAGATCGAGCTTTAGTAAGTATTAATAGCGAAATCAAAAGACGGCAAGTAATTTTTAACGAAGCCAAAAATATCTTAAGAGAAAGTACAATGGATATCTATAAATATCAACGGTACTACAATGAAGGAAGATTAACCGAACCTATAACTCACTTACTAATAATATGTGATGAGTTTGCCGAATTAAAAACATCACAACCAGAATTTATGGATGACCTAATTAGCGTAGCTAGAATTGGCCGTAGTTTAGGAGTTCATCTAATATTAGCAACCCAAAAACCAAGTGGGGTAGTAAATGAACAAATATGGTCCAATACTAGATTTAGAGTTTGTTTAAAAGTAAGTGATGAACAAGATAGTCGCGAAATGTTAAAAAGACCTGAAGCAGCAGCTATTAAACAAACTGGCCGTTTTTATCTTCAAGTTGGATACGATGAATACTTTGTTTTAGGGCAATCAGCTTATGCTGGAGCCACATATTATCCATCAGAAAAAATCATCAAACAAGTTGATAAAAGTCTAAACTTCATTGACAACTGTGGTTTATTTATAAAAAACATTCAAGCATCTAATAACATTACCGTTAACCCTCAAGGCGAACAATTATCAGCAATTTTAAGTAATATTATAAATGTAGCCCAAAGTTTAAACATGAAATCAAGAAGATTATGGCTAGAAAGTTTACCTGAAGAAGTAATGATAAATAATCTAAAGCAGAAATACAATTATCAAATAAAACGAGATATTGAAATTATTATAGGAGAATATGATGCACCTCAATATCAAAAGCAAAATTTAGTTACCTATTCATATTTAAAAAATGGCAATACCATCATCTATGGAAATGATGGAAGTGAAAATGAAATTCTATTAAATACTATTATATATGAAACAGCAAATAACTACAAAGCTGAAGAAATTAATTTTTACTTAATAGATTATGGTTCTGAATCACTAGTAAAATATGCCAAATTACCTCATGTTGGTGGGTTAGTATTATCATTTGAAGAAGAAAAATATAATAATCTTTTAAAGCTAATTAAAGAGGAAATTCAATTACGAAAAAAAATGCTTTTAGAGTATAATGGCGATTTTAAAAACTATAATGAAAAAAGTCCAAAGAAATTACCAACTAAAGTAATAATTTTTAATAATTTTGATTCTATATATGAATCTAATCAAACTCTTTACGATGATTTACCATATTTAGTGCGTGATTCTCAAAGATATGGAATAATTTTTATCATCACTGCTAGTTCAATAAATTCAGTTCACTCTAAAATATCTCAAAATTTTCCTAATATAATTACCTTTAAACTTAAAGATGAAAGTGATTATCGTATAGCTTTTGATATTCATCGTAAATTAGTGCCTAAAAATATTTTTGGCAGAGGTCTCATAAAAATAAAAGATGAAGTGTTTGAATTTCAAACAGCTATTCCAGTATCATCTAAAGAAAATTTAAATATAGAACAATTTATTCAAGAACAACAAAAAATAAATCAAAAAGTAGCTAAAAAAATACCTGTTTTACCTGAAAAAATTAGATTTAATAATATATCATCTGAATTAAAAGAAATATCCTCTTTACCAATAGCCATTAGTAAAAGTGAACTTGAAATCCTGTCAATTGATTTCAAGAATAATTTAGGATATTTAATCTCCTCAAATAAGTTAGATAATACTTTTAATTTAATCAAAAGTTTAATAGAAGAAGTAAAATATTTTAAAAATAAACAATTAATTATAATCGATCCAACCAAAGAACTTTTACTTAATCGCTTAAATTATCCTAATTATTATACCGACAACTTTGAAAATCTAACCAAAAACCTAACTGAATACATAGATAATTTAATAAAACAAAATAGCAATCTTGAAGGAGTAATAATAATTTATGGTTTAGATAAATATATAAACAAAATCTCTAACAAAGAATTAATAAATAATTTATGCAAATCAATTAAAAAATATGAGAAACTCTATGTTGTATCTGTTGAATCAATGGGTAAATTAAAAAATTATACATTTGAAAATTGGTTTCAATCTTTATTCAGTATAAACGATGGAATATGGATTGGAAAAGGAATAATGGATCAATCATTATTTCATATTTCTAAAATCAATAAAGAAATGACTAAAGATTATGATAATGAAATGGGCTTTATAATAAGTGAAAATACCCCAATATTATGTAAATTTATTGATTTTATATCAAAGGAGGATATCGATGTTAAATAAAGTTCTAATTAAACTTACAATGCCTGCAATAAATGAAAGCTTTGATTTGTTTTTACCAGTTAATGAAATAATTTGGAAAGTAAAAAAAATGATGATTAAATCAATTTCTGATTTAACTGGTTCAGAATTAATTGATAATAAAAACTATATCCTTATGAATAAAAATAATAGTCGTGTATATCATAATAATGAAATTATCATTAACACTGATATTAGAAATGGAACGGAATTACTAATTTATATTAACAATTAATATAAAATAAATAATAAATGAAAAGAAGTATCAAGTGATGCTGCTTTTTATTTTTCTAAAAAAAATTAATAATTAATAAAAATTAAAAATGATATTAGCAATTTTTAGAATGTAATTAAAAGTGTAAAATTATGTAAAAAAAATTGATAAAAAATAGACAAAGTAAAAATTAAAATTTATAATGAAACCATGATAGATATGACTATCAAATAAGTGAAAGGAGGAATAATATGGCAATTACAGGTTTCGATCCAACAATAGTAAGAAATTCATTAGCAGCAGTTAAAACAGCATATGAAGAACTATATCATGCAATAAGAACTGATGTTCAAACAAAATTTATTAATAAAATGTCTTCTTGCTGGGCTTGTCAAAGAGCAATTAATTTTTTCTCTAATGACTTTAAACCATCTGCAGATAGTTTAATTACAAATGTAAATACTGTTGTACAAAGTGTCGTTGATACAATGAATGAAGCAGCTACTAATTGGGCAACAACCAATGGAAGTACATTTGCTAAATTTTCATTTAGCACTTATGAAACTTTACTTGATGTTTCAAATATTAAAGAAAATATCAATGGTAAAAGAGGTATTGATTTAGAAATTGCAACATCTATAGCTGCTGAATTATCAAACATTCAATATACTGCTTTATCAGCAGTTGATAAACTAAGAAATGCAGTTGTAAACTGTGGTTTCCTAGGTGGTTCACAAGCTAACAATTTATTGGGATCTTTAGATTCAATAAGAAATTCTTCAAAAGAAGCTATTAATAGTTTAATGGCAAGTACAAAACAAGCTATTAATGATACATTAACTGATTATGAAGACACAGAAGGAACTATTTCTGCACAATTTGCTGGAAATGAATAGAAAAACTTTTTAGTTTTTCTAAATAAGTGAAATAATTTTTTATTTCACTTATTTAGAAGAAATATTAGGTTACTTAATAACTAAAATTAATATAAAGTTATTAATGAAAAACAAAAATTAAATAGAAATTGATTACAACTTAAAAAAAATAACTTATATAATAATAAAAATTGTATCAAAACTAAATTAATTAAATGAAAACTAAAGTTAAGTAATAATAAAAAACATGTAGGAGGATTATAATGGCAATACAAAAACAAATAAATGCAGGAAAAATATCAAAAGTTCAAAAAGCAGAATCAACAAATGTTAATAAAATATATAAAATAATGGAAAATATAGGAAAGCAAGCAATTGAAAACTTTCAAGAAAAAAAGAAAGAAACAGACATAATGAATTTTAATCAAGAATATATCATAAAAAAAGGAGAAACTTTAAGCGAAATAGCCAAAAAATATAATTTAACATATCAAGAGTTAGCCGAATACAATAACATAAGTGATGCTAATTACATTGAAGAAGGTCAAATAATAAAAATACCAGAAATAAAAGAAGAACCTAAATCGATTTCAAAAAATGAATACATTGTAAAAAAAGGAGATACTTTAAGTGAAATAGCTAAAAAATATAATTTAACATATCAAGAATTAGCCAAATACAATAATATAAGTGATCCAGATTATATAGAGATAGATCAAGTAATAAAAATTCCAACAACTGAAGAAATGACTCAAAAAATAACTGATGAATTTATTGCAAATCTGATAATCAATGGAGCTCAAAATATTAATGAATTAATAAATAAATTTGCCAAAGAAATAACAACAAAAGTAAGTCAAGAACCAGCCAAAGCAAAAGAAATCTTAAATAAAATTTCCAACAAAATAAAAGAAGAAGTGGGAAAAGGAATAAATATCCCAATTGAAGAAGTAAAAACAATGATAAGCAAAATAAACAATCAAATAAATACTAATTTATCAGTTTTAAAAGAAAAAGAAATTCAAGACCAAACTAATGCTTTTATTGCGAGTATTGTAACTTCAGGAGCTCAAAATATTAATGAATTAATAAATAAATTTGCCAAAGAAATAACAACAAAAGTAAGTCAAGAACCAGCCAAAGCAAAAGAAATCTTAAATAAAATTTCCAACAAAATAAAAGAAGAAGTGGGAAAAGGAATAAATATCCCAATTGAAGAAGTAAAAACAATGATAAGCAAAATAAACAATCAAATAAATACTAATTTAACAGCATTAAAAGAAAAAGAAGTTCAAGCTCAAACTAATGATTTTATTGCAAAACTAATAATCAATGGAGCCCAAAATATTAATGAACTAGTAGATAAATTTACTAAAGATGTAGCTAAACAAATCAATGATGTTTCAAATTATCAGAAAATTATTAAAAATATTGAAGAACAATTATTTAATGCTTTTACTAATACGACAATTAACGTAAAAGATGTAGTTAATCAAATTCAAAAAAATGTGATTGAGCAAAATATTGAAAATTATAAAATTGAGACCCATGATCATATAGACAACAAAGAAGGAGAAAGGGACCGAAGAATTGCTTTTTTAACAGATGGATATACAATTGATAATCCTCCATCAGAATCAGAAATAGCTCAAAAAATGACAACAATAAAAATTCCTATATGGAATGGCAATGAAATGACAGAAAGAAATTTAATTGTAAATAAAAAATTAACAAATCAAGTATCGGCTATCTTCAAAGAAATAGCGGACAAAAAATTTCCTATTGAATTTGCCCAAGAACTTGATGGCGGAAATGGAAATTATGAAGTAGAAGGCTATGAATATCGACCAACAGGAAGTGGAAGATTATCAGATCATTCATATGGTGGAGCAATTGACATTAATGCAGTTCATAATCCCCAGACTGGGCCAAGAGATGCTTTAACTGAAAATGATGGCTCGCAATATGTTGTAAATGAACAAATAATTGAAATATTTGCAAAATATGGTTTTTATTGGGGTGGAGACTGGAATAGCAGCTGTGACCCTATGCATTTTTCATTTACCGGATATTAAAAAATTTATAAATAAAGAAAGGAATGTTAATTATAATTATGGCAATCAAAAAATTAATAAATATAAGCCCAGTAGCAAAAGTAAATCATACAAATATAGTTAAAGATAATAAAATTTTAACAACAATAAATGATTCAAATAATAATAACACCCAAAAGATAGATGTAGAAAATTTTAATCGGGAGCATATAGTAGAATCTGTCGAAACTTTAAGTCAAATTGCTAAAAAATATAATTTAACATATCAAGAATTAATAGATTATAATAATATAACTGATCCAAATAATATAAATGTTGGTCAAGTAATAAAAATACCTAATAGTCCTCCACCTAAAGTTCACGATCGTAAAACAAACATTGATACGACTAATGTATTACCAAATAGTAAAATCGCCAAAGCAATAAAAGAAAATCAAAAAGAAATAAATGAATCTTTTAGAGTAAAAATAAATGAAAAAGATTTTATAACAATGAAAGATGTTACAGTAGAAAATCGCCCTTGTATTTTAACATATATTATTATTGAAAATCCATCTCAAATAAAAGGTGAACCAGCAAATGGCAAATATGCCACGGGTGTTGAAAAAACTAGTGATGCAGCAAAAAGAAAACAAGCAACTTTAATGATTAATGGTAGTAATTTCATTGAAGGAATAGGCACTCAAGACTTAAGAAAAACTAATCATATAGCAATCGTCAATGGTAAAATAATGCAAGAAGGAATCTCAGAAGGAATGGAAATATGTTTAGATAAAAATGGTCGTTTATTTACTCCAAATTCTGGAACAACTGCTTCAGAACTTATAGAACAAGGTGTTACCTATTCTTTTGCAAGTTTAGATTCCCGTTTAATATGGAATGGTGAAAAAGATTACATATCCCAACCAAATATAGAAGAAGATAATGAATATAATAGTACAATAATAGCGATGAAAGAACCTGGAGAATATTACATTTTAACTGGTGAGACAACTAATAGAGGAGCAAGAGATTACTTATATGACATAGGATGTACTTATGCCAAAAGTATGGATCAAGGAGGAAGCGTAACTTTAGTATTAGATGGAGAAATAATTAATAATCCAACAGATGAAGAAGGAGAACGAAGCGTAGCAGATTTCTTATATTTTACTTAAAATTAAATTATAATATTACTTGATAAAGAAAATCAAAAAATTCATTTTATGTTAATAAGTTTAAAACATAATAAAATAATTTTGATAATAATTATTTGTAACTAAAATTTGTAAATATCAAAATAATATTTAACAAATTAAGTAAAGATTGTTTTATAAAAAAACATCAAAAATATTATACAAGGAGGATTATAATGGCAATACAAAAACAAATAAATGCAGGAAAAATATCAAAAGTTCAAAAAGTAGAATCAACAAATGTTAATAAAATATATAAAATAATGGAAAATATAGGAAAGCAAGCAATTGAAAACTTTCAAGAAAAAAAGAAAGAAACAGACATAATGAATTTTAATCAAGAATATATCATAAAAAAAGGAGAAACTTTAAGCGAAATAGCCAAAAAATATAATTTAACATATCAAGAGTTAGCCGAATACAATAACATAAGTGATGCTAATTACATTGAAGAAGGTCAAATAATAAAAATACCAGAAATAAAAGAAGAACCTAAATCGATTTCAAAAAATGAATACATTGTAAAAAAAGGAGATACTTTAAGTGAAATAGCTAAAAAATATAATTTAACATATCAAGAATTAGCCAAATACAATAATATAAGTGATCCAGATTATATAGAGATAGATCAAGTAATAAAAATTCCAACAACTGAAGAAATGACCCAAAAAATAACTGATGAATTTATTGCAAATCTGATAATCAATGGAGCTCAAAATATTAATGAACTAATAAATAAATTTGCCCAAAATATTGTCTCAGAAATAAAATCTTATCAAGATCAAAAATTAGATTTCAATATTAATAGTATCTATAATCAAATAGCAAATTCTATAAAAAATGGTATCTCATCTACCGTAATAAATATTGAAAATTTAATTGAAAATGTTCAATACAAAATAACAACTACATATGAAGAATTATATAATATAGTTAGTATGCCAAAAAAAGAACATACTGTTTCAAGCGGTGAAACCTTGAGTGC
>CANQPA010000040.1 GCA_947625635.1 uncultured Bacilli bacterium | reverse complement strand
TCATCTACTGGACGTACTTTTTATCTATCAATCCCTTATGTATCAAGGCTTTGCGAAAAACTGTCCGTAGCTAAGTAAAATTGATAAGAGTAATAGTTTTCAATTAGAAGACTCAGCAGTTAAAAATATTAAAGCTTTTACTACTATGTACACTTTAATTTCTTTTTCTATTCTCTTTCTTACTATCATTGGTACTGATTATTGTAAAAATACTAAGTCTTATCGTAATGTTAAGATACCTTATAGAAAAATTATTTAATAGAGCTTTTAATTCAACATATTATGTTAGACTACCTTTTACTTTTATTTTATATGATATATAACTTAATACTTAATTTAATAATTTTAAAACTACCTTTTATAAAGGTCTTTTAGTGGTGTATTAATTTAATAGAACTGGTAATTTCATAATCGAAATTTCCAGTTCTTTTCTAAAATATATAACTTATAGACTACTTTATAGACCAAATAGTTATCTACCGGCCGAACTTCAACGTCTGTTTTTCCTTTATTTTTCAATGGTTTACGAAAAACTGTCCGTCAATCAGCCAACTGTATATGGGTCTGTCTTTGTTCCACTACCTCCGGTAATACCGATATTAGATTTCAGATATACTACTGGGCGGACACCATAGTCGTTGTTGCATGCACTATTTTTGCTGACATTGCCGCTCGAGCTGACAAGGAACAAGTTGATTGCATTATCGGAATCTGGAGAGATTGTCCACTGAGTCTCGCTGTATAATAGCCAACTTTTTGTTGTTTCACTATTACAAGAACCTAAGTCAGATTGGAAACACGTCGTTGTTCCAAATCCTGCTCCATATGTATATCCATAATCTGACGGATACATTAATCCTACATATCCTGTTCCTGATGTTTTTGATCCTGCATATCCTCCTGGTGTTGTTCCTCTCTCTGCTGTATAAAATTCTTCTGCTCCTTGACTATATATCTTTGTTCCTCCTAAGTACCATTTCATGTTCTCTATTTTATCTTGTACACTCTTTAATCCATTGCTACTGAAATCACAAGCTGTTGTTGGACTATTTTGACAATATGGACTACCATTTTTACATAGTGGACATTGTCCACTTGTTTCATTCCAAAACGCTTCATTTAATACTGATTTAATTGCACTTGGTCTCTGCCATGAGTTAGCTCCATAGTAATTATTGCCTGTTTTTTCGTTTACGTTATCCCATGAATAAGTTCCTATTGATGTATCTTTTATTAATTTTATTTTCTTTTTTCCTGTTGGTCCTTCTTCTGTACTTGGATCATCAAATACTCCGATTATTCTCCATAAATTATCTTCTGTCTTTCCTTTTTCTCCTCCTAATAGATTTACATAGTTATATGGATCATCTCCTATATATCTATATTCTGTTCTTCCATCATGAGCGAATTCAAACATACTATCTTTTGTTCCTTCGTTATATTCTGTATCTTCTAGATTTGATGGAACTCCATTAACTGGTGTTGTTTTTCCTCTTATTACTCCGACAGTTAGAGATGTTGCTATATTAGTGTTACCTGATTCGTCTGTTACTTTTCCTACTGGAATATTTATTGATAACAATCCTGGTTTTTCAAAGTTATTTAGTGTTAGTGTATATTCTATTCCATTTTCGATATCACTTGCACTACTTAAATCCTTTGTTATACTTGCATCTTCTCCGTTTAATTTTATTTCTATATCATCATTTGTTAATTTGGATTTTTCTTTTACTTTTCCACTATCGTCTGTACAACTTATTTTTATTTGTACTTCGTCTTCTGTTGTTGGTGACTCTGGTGTTATTGATGATATGCTACATGTTGGTGCTGTGGTATCTAAGTTCGTATCTGTATTTTCTCCTACTGTATATGGTTCTGTTTTTGTTCCTTTACCTCCGGTGATTCCGATACTAGATTTCAGATATACGACGGGACGGACCCCACTGTTGTTAGGATTATTCGCGTAAAGGTTGTTGACATTCGCAATGGAGTCCCAGTTGACAATTAACACGCTGTAATAATCATCGGAACGTGGATTAAGTGTCCACCACCAATAGGCACTCTTCCACATCCAACTCTTTGCTCCCTCTGTTGAGTTACAATTATGATTACTACTTAATGTATTATAACAATTATTACTTACTCCTTTAGCATATGTATATCCATAATCGCTTGGATATATTAATCCTACATATGCATCATATGTAGATGGCTGATTATTATATGTTATACTTCCTCTCTCTGCTGAGAAGTAACTTTCTGTACTTCTATTTGCATCCCATGGTGCTCCTCCTAAGTACCATTTCATGTTTTCTATCTTATCTTGTACACTTTTTATTTTATAACTTGTGAAATCACATGCTGTTGTTGCTCCGTTTGCTCCACTTGGACATGTTCCACTGGTACTATTCCAAAATGTTTGATTTAATGCTGTTTTTAATGCTGCTGGTCTTGTCCAATCGTTAGAACCATTAGTTCCATTGTTATCCCATGAGTAGTTTGTATTATTTAATCTTTCATTTAATATTAACTTTATTCTTTTCTCCTTAATACCTTCTGAATTTTCTTCTTCAAACACACCGATTATTCTCCATAGGTTTGCATCTGTCTTTCCTTCATCTCCTCCTATTAAGTTTACATAATTATATGGATCATCTCCTATATATCTATATCCTTTTGAACCATCTGGTTGTACAAATTCAAACATATCATGTTTTGTATCTTCATTATACTCTGATGTATATGGATTTTTTGGTGTTCCATTTACTAAATTTTCTCCTATTTCTAAATCTATGTCTAATGGTGTTTCTTTGTTTGTGTTCTGTAATGTATCTTGAACTGAACCTTCATTTATTGTTGTTCCTATTTTTCCTATCTTAGTAAATCCTTTTATTTCTACTGTGTATTTCTTTCCTTCTTCTATTGATTCTGTATTTGTTATTTCTTTTGTTAGTTCAGCCTCTTCTTCATTTCCTACTGTTACTTTGATTCCTTCACTAGTTAAGTCTTGTGTTATTTCGCTTTCATCTGTACATTGTATTGTTAATTCTAATGTTTTATCTTTTGTTATTGTTTTGGTTGGGAAGTATTCTTCTAATGTACATACTGGACCTTCTGTATCTATTGTTAGATTCGGTTCTAAAGTTATCTCCTCATTAGTATTTTTATATTGATCTTCTATTACTCCTGGATCTATGGAAAGACTTACTTTCCCTCCTTTTTCAAATCCACTTAGTGTTAGGGTATGTTGTACTCCATTTTCTCCTGTCACATCCGCTACAGCCATTCCTTCACTTAGTTCTTTCTTTGTTGGTGTTACTTCTTCATTATTTACTTTTACATGTATATTATCACTATTCATCTTACTTGTTACTGTTCCATTATCATCTGTACATTTTATTGTCATTGTTACATCTTCATCTTTTCCTACTACTTCTTTACTTACATTCTCTACTGTACATGTTGGTTTGTTTTGATCTTTTGGTATTACTTTTACATCTGTATTTACATCTACTCTTAATTTAAATATTCTTGATACTTCACTTTCTTCATATTCATCACTTACCCATAGTCTTAATCTATATTTATGTTCTCCACTACTAGTAAATTTATTTGTATATAATAATTTACCTTCTACTGGTTCTTCTTCTGTTGTTGTAGTTATATCTTCTAAATCACTATATACTGGTACTTCACTATCATATCCTTCATATGCATTCTCTGGTGATGATTGATCTGTTAGATAGACTTTTACATAATCTCCATCTAGTTTATTTTCTATATCTCCTGTTATATCTACTGCATATACATAGTATTGTATTTCCATATCTCCACCTAGAGTTGAAGTCACATCAAAATCAAAGTATCCATTTTCTCCTTCTTCTCCACTTGCTCCTTGTTGCATCTTTTTTCCTTCATCATCACTCATTGAATATGCATTATTTAAGGTTATCCCATTACTTGTTTCATTATACTTGAATGATACTGTTCCTGTTGTTAATTCATTTTCTTTTGTTCCACTCTTTGTATATTGGAATGCTGCATATGTTACTCCTATTATCATTATTAGAAGTATTATTAACCCTAAAGCTGTTCCAATATTTCTTCTTTTATTTTCTTCCATTTTTTATTTTCACTCCTTTATCATTCTAGTTTAACAAACATAATTATTATTCTATAGTTCCTACTGTATATGGGTCTGTCTTTGTTCCACTACCTCCGGTGATTCCAATATTAGATTTTAGATATACAACCGGGCGAACACCAAGACCGGTGTAGTACGCGCAGGCGATGCCGATACTGCCACTCGAGTTAACAGAAAACAAGTCGTACTTGGATTCGGTCGACAGAGTAAGTGTCCACCAGCTGTCTCTACTTTTGTACATCCAACTCTTAGATGGTGTTCCACTATTACAACTTGCTGGTGTTGTAAAACATTTTGTATCTACATCTTTTATATATGTATAAAATTCATCACTTAGATATGCTAATCCTACATATCCTGTAGCTGTTGTTCCTCCACCTGCTCCTGCTGCGGTATTTTCTCTTTCCATTTTATAGAATTCTTCCGTGCTTCTATTATCATCCCATGATCCTGCTCCTAGGTACCATTTCATGTTCTCTATCTTATCTTGTACACTACTCATTTTATAACTTGCAAAATTACATGATGTTGTTCCTCCATTTCCATTCAATGGACAATTTCCACTCTTACTATTCCAAAACAAATCATTTAATGCTGTTTTTAATGCTGCTGGTCTATTCCAGTTGTTTGAACCACTACTTCCATTATTATCCCAAGAATACCATGTATTATTTAATTTTTCATCTAGTATTAATTTTATTTTCTTTGCTCCTGTTGTTCCTTCTATTGTACTTGGATCGTCAAATACTCCGATTATTCTCCATAGGTTAGCATCTGTTTTTCCATCATCTGTTCCCAATAGATTTACATAGTTCTTTTCTGTGTTTCCTATATATCTATATTCTGTTCTGCCATCTGGATGTGAAATCTCAAACATTTTGTCTTTTGTTTCTTCGTTATATGGTGTTTCTGCTCCATTACTTGGAATACCGTTTTGTATTGTTGGTAATCCTTGAATTGCACCTACAGTTAGTGAGGTTGCTAGATTAGTGTTTCCACTTTCATCTATTACTTTTCCTGCTGGTATTGTTATTGATAATAAACCTGGTTTTTCAAAGTTATTTAGTGTTAGTGTATATTCTATTTCATTTTCTTCTTCTCTTGCATTACTTACTTCTTTTGTTATACTTGCATCTTCTCCGTTTAGTTTTATTTCTATTTCATCACTTGTTAATTTTGATTTTTCTTTTATTCTTCCACTATCATCTGTACATTTTATTTTTGCTATAATTTCTTTATCTTCTACTGTTGGTGATTCTGGTGTTATTGATGATATACTACATGTTGGTGCAGTGGTATCTAGGTCCACAACTGTCTTTTCTCCTACTGTATATGGTTCTGTCTTTGTTCCATAGCCTCCAGTGATACCGATATTAGATTTCAGATATACTACTGGACGGACTCCAAGTGTGTTGGCCATGCCATAACTATTGATATTAGCGCTGCTAGAGTTGTTAACAAAAAAACCAGTGTCAGTGCTAGTGGTAAGTGGGGTGATTGTCCATTGATTATAAGCACTCTTCCACATCCAACTTTTCGCACCTTCTGTTGAATTACAACTACTATTATTATATAATTTTTCATAACATGTATTACTTATTCCTTTCGAATATGTATATCCATAATCACTTGGATACATTAATCCTACATATCCATTCCCTGTTGCACTTGATCCATTTGGTACTGTCGTACTTCTCTCTGCTATGAAATAACTTTCTGTACTTATATTATTATCCCATGGTGCTCCTCCTAAGTGCCATTTCATGTTCTCTATCTTATCTTGTACATTACTCATTTTATAACTTGAGAAATCACACGTTCTTGTTGCATTATTAGCTCCACTTGGACAATTTCCACTTGTTCCATTCCAGAATGCTCCGTTCAAGATTGTATTCATTGCAGATGGCCTTGCCCAGTTATTTGAACCAGAAGTTCCATCATTATCCCATGAGTAATTTGTGTTATTTAGTTTTTCATCTAGTATTAATTTTATTCTCTTCTCTTTTACTCCACTTGCATTCTCTTCATCAAATACTCCGATTATTCTCCATAAGTTTGTATCTGTCTTTCCATCATCTGTTCCAAGTAGGTTTACGTAGTTCTTTTCTGTGTTTCCTATGTATCTATATCCTATACTTCCATCTGGTTGGGTAATTTCAAACATATTATCTTTAGTTTCATCGCTATATGGAGTATCTGTAGAGTTAGACTCTTCTGTAAATTCATCTACTAATGTTTTTCCTATTTCTAATTCTATGTCTAATGATGTTTCTTTATTTGTGTTTTGTAATGAATCTTGTAATGTACTTTCATTTATTGTTGTTCCTATCTTGCCTGTCTTAGTAAATCCTTTTACCTCTACTGTGTATTTCTTTCCTTTTTCTATTGATTCTGTATTTGTTATTTCTTTTGTTAGTTCTGTCTCTTCTTCATCTCCTACTGTTACTTTGATTCCTTCACTAGTTAAGTCTTGTGTTATTTCACTTTCATCTGTACATTGTATTTTTAATTCTAATGTTTTATCTTTTGTTATTGTCTTTGTTGGGAAGTATTCTTCTAATGTACATACTGGACCAGTTAAGTCTACTGTTACAGAGGTATCTAAGTTTTGTTCATCATTTGTGTTTTCATATTGATCTGTTACTACTCCACTGTCTATTGTTAGAGATATTGGTCCATCTTTTTCAAATCCTGAAAGTGTTAGGGTATGTTGTACTCCATTTGCTCCTGTTACTTCTGTTGCTTGTATTCCTTCACTTAGTTCTTTCTTTGTTGGTTCTACTTCTTCATTATTTACTTTTACATGGATATTATCACTTGTCATTTTACTTGTTACTGTTCCATTATCATCTGTACATTTTATTGTTAATTGTACTTCTTGTTCTCCTCCTATTGTTTGTGGATCTTTCTCTATTATCTCACATGTTGGTTTGTTTTGATCTTTTGGTATTACTTTTGCATCTGTTGATACATCTACTCTCATTTTAAATTTCTTTACCTCTTCTGTTGGTACATAGTCATTTGATACCCATAGTCTTAATCTAAAGTCTTTTCTTCCACTTTCTGTGAATGTATCTTGATATAATAACTTACCTTCTGTCTCATTATTATCTGTTCCTGTTCCTTTTATATCTTCTAATTCACTATATACTGGTACTATTTCTTTATTATATTGTTCATATGGTACGTCTTCTTGATTTGTTAGATATACTTTTACATACTCACTATCTAACTCTGTTCCTTTTTCTTCTGTTGTATCTACTGCATAGACATAATATGGTATTATGGTATCTGCTCCTAATGTAGATTTTACTTCAAAGTCAAAGTATCCTTTTGTTATATCTTCTCCTTCATCTTGTATTTGTTTTCCTTTTTCTTCTGTCATTGGATATGCATTTGTTATACTTACTCCATTACTTGTTTCATTATATACAAATGATACTGTTCCTGTTGTTAAGCTATTTTCTTTTGTTCCTTTCCCTGTATATACAAATGCTGCATATGTTACTCCTATTACTGTTATTATTAAAGATATACTTAATATTATTGTTATTATTTTATTCTTTTTTTCTTTCATAGGTTTACTCTCCTTAATTCTTTATATTGTGCTTATCTAGAGAACTCTTTATTTTAAGTATAACATGTTATGTTCGTATTTGTTTGTGGTAATTGTTGGTAATTTTATTAAACTATGGTTATTATATATTTTTTTATATTTGAAAAATGTCGATTTTTATAAAAACTCACAGGTTTAAATCATGAAATAATCAAAAATATTATGAAGATTGAGTTATAATAATTTATAAAGATGTATTTGCTAGAATAACATATATATGTTAATACAAAATAAAAGAAAAGGTATTAACTCTTCTTTTATTTTGTAACATTATAACTTATATCTATATATTTTATTATTTCTTTTGTTTTGATTTTATTATCTAGTATTATTGTAATCCAATGTTTTTTATTCATGTGATATGCTTTAAAATATGATTTATTATCTATTATATTTTCTATAGTATTTGGAGGTAATTTTAAATTTATTATTTCTATTTGTTCATCAGAACTAATTTTTAATTTATTTTTAGAAATTTTCATTAATACCATATACCATTTTTTATCTTCTTTGTGTCTTAGAACAGCACTTGATTTATCTTCCCATAAAAATTCTGGTTTTTCATTATATTTATTTTTTATATAAGTTAATATTTCTTTTGTTTGACTATTTTTAAAAGTATTAATATCAAAACATTTTTCTATAATATCTTTTATTATTTTGTTATGCTTTTCTCTTATTTTACCTATATATTCTCCATCAATAGATGATACTTTAAAAAGTAAATATTCATCATTGGTATTTATATCTATTACTTTAGTATTTATCTTGTTATTTTTTATAGTTATTATTATTTTTAATTCATTATCTATTAAAGTATTTTCATAAATATATAAATTATCTTTTTTTATAAAACCATATTCTAATAATTTATTTTTATTTGCTTTTTTATTCTCTAATAATTTATCTATATCCATAGTTATACTCCTTTAATTTATTATAACAAAAAACTAGATAAATTAAAAAAAGACAAGCATTTAACTTGTCTAAATATTACTCTACTTCTTCTAAAATATAAGGATCTTCTTTAGTTCCAGTACCTTGTTTAAAGTTAATATCATGTTTTAAATATGTTACTGGTCTATATGAATAAGTATTTATATTAGTACTTTCATTATTAAGTGAACCATTATCAGATATTACAAAAGCTTTTTCTGTATTATCTTTTAAAGATGCTATAGTCCATTCATTTATATTTTTATACATCCAACTTTTTTTAGGGTCTCCATTCATACAATTATTTAAGTTAGTAAAGCAAGTATTATCTACATCATGACTATAAGTATATCCAAAGTCAGATGGATACATCAAACCAATGTTTCCTATCCAAACTTTATCCTCTTTATTACTTTCATCTTCTACTTCTCTTTCTTTGTTATAAGCATCTTCTGAAGAAATTGTATTTACATCAATATTTCCTAAATACCATTTTGCTTCTGCTATTTGTTTTTTAGATTTTTCTTGTAGTAAGTCATAGAATGTATTACTATTTATACTTTCTCTTAAATTAGATGTAATCCAGTTATTAGAGTTGTCTTTACTCCATTCTAATATTTTTGTAGGGTCTTCTGGATTTGGTGAGATAGGTTCATCTTTTATTATTTTGATTCTATCTTCTATTGCACCATCTTTATCTTCTGTTGAGAATACTCCAATTATTCTGTATGTTTCATCATTAAATGTAATATAGTTATTTGGATTTTCTCCAATATATCTATATTCTTTTTTGTTATTATCTATTTTTCTTTCATACATTTCTTCTTTTTTCTCTTGTTCTTTTGGTGTGTTTTCAGTATTTGCTTTATCTATTAAAGACTTTGCAGCAGCAATTGTTACAATAACTGGATCAATTTTATATAGTTGATGTTGTCCACTTACTAAACCAATTCCTTTATCGGCAAATCCTACGTTTGCACCAAAAGTTATAGTTGCTGGTGTACCACCATCATTTGTTAATTGAACGTTAAAAGTCATTGTATCATTTTCTGTTCCATTTTTTGTAAGTTCTATTCCACTATCAAATGGACAAGTATCAGAATTTTCTGTACATCCTATAGTAACACTATTAGATGTAGTTTCATAATACATTAAAAATTTAGCGTCTATACTATTAACGTTAGTTAAGTCTATATTTATAGTTTTACTTTCTCCTGATTGTAATGTTATTTGCTTGTTTGTATCTAAGCTATTACTTTTAATTAGTGCATAAAGATTTCCAGTTACTATATTTAAGGCACCTTCTTTTTCTGCTGTTGCGGTAAAAAGTGCATAAGATGTCGTTGAAACACCTATTAACATCATTAATAGAATCATACCAATTATGTAACTATTTCTTATATTAATGCTTCTATTTAAAATCTCTTTTAAATTTTTCATTGATATCCCCTACCTTATAATTTAATTCTAACAGAGGAAAAAATATTTTTCAATATTTT
>CANQPA010000039.1 GCA_947625635.1 uncultured Bacilli bacterium | reverse complement strand
TATAACAAAGAGGATTAATTCCTTAATCCCCCCTATTTTTTTAAATTTTTGTCTACTTTTTCTTGACTAATGCATTTCGTTTAACATTAATAAATAATTAAAGAACCGTTATTATTTCATAAAAGTCAACTTATTATATGCTACTATTTTCTTACATAAACACTATTTTAGCAAGACTAGACAAAAGAATTTTTTAATAGTATAATTATATAGTCGAGTTAGACTCATTAAAGATTTGGAGGTGAATTTATGAAATTTATAAATAATAATATTAATGATACAAAAATATTCGCACTTGGTGGACTTGGAGAAGTTGGCAAAAATATGTACTGTATAATGACAGGAAATGAAATAATTATTACAGATGTTGGTATTACTTTTCCATCAGGAGAACTTCCTGGGGTTGATTATATCATTCCAGATTTTACTTTTCTTAAAAAGAATGAATCTAAAATCAAAGCATTATTTATAACCCATGGTCATGAAGATCATATAGGAGGTATACCTTTTTTATTACAATCAGTAAATGTTCCAGCTATATATTCACCAAATCAAGCAGCTGGTTTAATAAGAAAAAAATTAGAGGAAAGAAATATTAACTATAAAAATTTACATATATATGATGAAAAGACTAAAGTAAAATTCAAAACTATGTCTGTTGAATTTTTTAGAACTACACACTCTATACCAGATTCACATGGTATAGCAATTCATACGCCAAATGGAACTATAGTTACTACAGGGGATTTTAAATTCGACTTAACCCCTATCGGTCCTATGGCTAATATTCATAAAATGGCAAGTATTGGAGCCCATGGAGTATCACTTTTACTTAGTGATAGCACAAATGCTTTAAATGAAGGAATGAGTGTAAGTGAATCAAAAGTAGATGCAACACTATCACATATATTTGTTCATCAAAAAGGTAGAATTATAATTGCAACATTTGCATCTAACATTTATAGATTAAAACATATTGTTGATACTTGTAAAAGAAATAATAGAAAAATCGCAATCTTTGGAAGAAGTATGGAAAACAATATAGAAATATCTTTAAATTCTGGTTATATTAAGCATAAAGAGATATTCGTTTCACCAGAAGAAGCTAATAAGTTGCCGCCAAATGAAGTTTGCTTACTATGTACAGGATCTCAAGGAGAACCTTTAGCAGCATTATCTAGAATAGCAAATAATTCACATAGACAAATAAAGCTTCAAGATGACGATGTTGTAATATTTTCATCATCGGCAATTCCTGGGAATGCTTTAAGTATTTCAAAAATAATTAATAAATTATATTTACAAGGTGTTAAAGTTTATACAAATACTTCATTAAATGATGTTCACACATCTGGACATGGTAATAAAGAAGAATTAAAATTAATGTTAAGACTTATTAAGCCAAAATATTTTATGCCATTCCATGGTGAATATAGAATGCTTAAAAGTCATGCTGATCTAGCAATAGAATGTGGTATGCCAAAAGAAAATACTTTCGTACTTGAAAATGGAGAGGTTTTATCGCTATACAAAGGGATAATAAAAAAAGATAAAAGTATTCAATCAGGAGATGTATACGTAGATGGAAATCGTATAGGTGAAATTGGAAATGCTGTTATGCGTGAAAGAAAAATTATGTCTAGCGATGGAATCGTTGTTGTAATAGCAAATATCGATACATCAAAAAGAGAGCTTGTTATGCCAACAAATATTACAACTAGAGGATTTGTATTAATACAAGATAATCTTGAACTTTTAAAAGAAATTGAAAAAGAAGCTAATAATATAATAAACAACAGATTAAAAGTAAATTGTATATTCAGTGATATTAAATCTGATTTAATCACAAACTTAGCTTCATTTATATATGAAAAAACAGGAAGATATCCTATTATTACAACAATAATAAATGACGTAAAAAAAACCACTAACTAGTAGTTTTTTTTCTTATCATACTATTTATTATATTAATCGTAACTAATATAAAACCGGATATAATGAATACTAAAGAGGTAGATTTATAATTTTTTCTATAATAAGTTTTAAATGTATTGGGAACATGCACCTCTTCCCTTTCATTATATAAATCAAATATATATTTTTTATCTTCCGTTATCTTTATATTTAATTTATCCACAAATTTATAACCATCTTTTCCCTTTATTTGTAATAAATAATAATTTCCATATTCCAATTCATCCTCAAAAAATCCAGTTTTAGTTTCATATATATTTATT
Source organism: uncultured Bacilli bacterium (assembly GCA_947625635.1). Classification (GTDB taxonomy): domain Bacteria; phylum Bacillota_I; class Bacilli_A; order RF39; family UBA660; genus UMGS1613. The sequence continues at coordinate 9,831 of CANQPA010000039.1, read as the reverse complement.
AAATTATCATTAAAATCATAAAGTTCAAAAATTGCTCCATCCTCTAAATCATAATTATCATCTTCACCATAATACTTATTTATTTGTATTTTACCCTTTATTACATTTTCATAAGAATTAATAATAAAATTTTTATTTTCCTTTGTAATATTTATATAATATAAATTAGTATCAAGTTCATATCCTAAACTAGGATTAATTTCTTTTATATAATACTCTCCAAGTGGTATATTACTAATATAAGCCTTACCATCTTCATTTGTTTCAACTATATCAAATAAATCACCATTGAGTTTATAGATACCATATTTTGCACCTTTTAATGTGGCTTCAATCCTATCTTTATTTTCACTATCATGTTTATTTACAGTGATAGTTCCACTATTTACTTCTATAGATATTTTAAATTCTATATCCTTTGATTTCCCTGGCGTAATTACGGCCTGATAACCATCTAAATTGTAAAGCATATAATTTGTTTGTTGAGGTGATCTTCTAATAAAAGTTAATTCGTATAATCCATCTGATGAAGTTATTATATTTAAAGAATTCCCATTTATTTTAGCATCTATATTGCTGGAAATTATTTCGTAGTTACTCAATGTATGATTCAAATCCACTAACTCATAACTACCATTACTTTTGTATTCAAAATATTGATTAGCTATAGATGGTAATAAAAAATAATTCTTTACAAGCGTTTCAAGTTCTTCAATCTCTTCTTCATATGCTACTATTTTATTTCCATAATATACATCAGTAAAAAATATATCATCTGGATTTAATGTTTTCCATATTAAATATTGGGTTATTCCATACCATTTTAAATCTTGATGTCCCTCATAATTGTATCCATAATATGATATTATATTAAGTCTGTTCAATTGGTCATCCGAAAGATGAAATAATTCATTATTATAATCGTATTCATAGTAATATTCCTCCGTATTTATCATATCATAAGGATTAATGCAATAAGCAAGTGTACCATCATCCTTCCTTATAACAAAAGGTGCACCATTATGAACCTTATCTTTATAATGTGATTCTATATACATATTTGGAACTTTTTCACCTAAACTAAATTTCGATAAAGCCTGTAGATTAGTAATATAAACAATAAATAGTATTAAAATAAATATTATTTTTTTCATAAAATCTCCTTTCAGCTACTCTTTTACCACACATTAAAAGAAATAGCAAAAACAAGTCTTTAATATTTTAAAAGAATTTATTTACATTAATTAATATTTTGATTGCTGATTTTAAAAAACTATATTTTAACTTAGTATAAATTAAAAAAAATAGAAATTTTCTATTTTTTTATGCTATATATTTTGTATTATTATATATCTATCAAACCCTTGTAAATCTTTTTTGATTTCCACTTTGCAATCCAAATATTTTAATGCTATTGTTTTGATTTGTTCACCTTGGTTATACCCCATTTCAAAGAAGATATAATATTTATCTTTTAAATAATATTTACAATTTTTAAGTATTTGTTCATAATAATACAAACCACCATTTGATGCATAAAGTGCACTATTAGGTTCATTATTTTTTACTATTTCCATAATTTCATCGTCATATGAAATATAAGGAGGATTACTTATTATACAATCATATTTTTTTGTTAAAGGATCTAACATATCCCCTTTTATAAAATTAATTTTAACATTATGCATTCTTGCATTTTCACCTGCTACAGCTAGTGCATCTAAACTTATATCAACTGCATCAATATTTATATTTGGAAGTTTTTTCTTTAAAGTAATGGCTATACATCCACTACCTGTACCAAGATCAACTACATCAATATTGGTATTATCTAAATAATTTAAAGCTATTTCTACTAGACCTTCAGTTTCAAATCTTGGAATCAACACTCTTTTATCTACATTTATTATATTGCCATAAAAATCTACATTACCAATTATATATTGAACTGGTTCACCACTATTTAGTCTCTTTATTGCATCTTCTATATTACCTTTATAATATTTTTTTAAATATTCTAAATCACTCATAAATTACATTTGATAGCAGAACTATTCTCCCCTTAATTTTCTTGATTGATCCTCTGTAATTAACGCGTTTATTATATCATCTAATTCACCATCCATCACACGTTCAAGTTGCATAGTTGAAAAACCTATTCTGTGATCAGTCACCCTATTTTGTGGATAATTATATGTACGTATTTTTTCTGACCTGTCACCAGTACCTATTTTATTTCTTCTCTCACTACCAAGTTCCTGTTCTTGACGTTCAAGTTCTAATTGATAAAGTCTTGATTTTAATACTTCCATAGCTTCTGCTTTATTTTGTATTTGACTTCTTTGATTTTGACAAGTTACCACTGTATTGGTTGGAAAATGTGTAATTCTTACGGCAGATGGAGTTGTATTTACGCCTTGTCCTCCGTGTCCTGATGCACAAAAGGTATCAATTCTTATATCTGAATCCTTTATTTCTATATCTATATCATCTACTTCTGGCATAACAAGCACAGTTGCAGTCGATGTTTGTATTCTACCATTTGATTCAGTTGTTGGAATTCTTTGAACCCTATGTGACCCACTTTCATACTTTAATTTTGAATACACATTATCTCCCTTTATTTTAAATTCAACTTGAGAATATCCACCAGCTTCACCATCTATTGCATTTAACTCTTCTACCTTCCAGCCATTTTTTTCAGCATAATAAGTATACATTCTATATAAATCTCCAGCAAAAATATTAGCCTCATCTCCGCCAGCTGCACCACGAATTTCTACTATAACATCTTTCCCATCATTAGGATCTTTAGGAAGTAACATAATTTCAAAATCAGCTTCCATCTTTTTACGTTTTTCTTCGTTTTCATTATATTCTTGGCGAGCAAATTCACTCATTTCAGAATCTTTCATCATTTCTTTTGCAGCTTTTATATTTTCCAATACTTTTTTATATTCCTGATAAGCATCATAATTTTCTTTAAGTGATGCTTGTTCTTTACTAAGCTCAGTAGTTTTTTTTATATCATTAAGCACTGTTGGATTAGTTAATTCTTCCATTATTTCATTATATCTTTTTTCTATATTTTCTAATCTTTCTATCATAGAATCTCCCTTTCAAAACATATAAATTATACTATAATTATATTAAAGTTTCAATGCTTCATAAAAATAAAAAAAGAAATACTAATTCTTTTTTTTATTTTTAATCTGAATTTTGTTGTTACAAACTCTTTCCAATGTCGTATCAATTATTTAAACCACCTATTATAAAATTTAATCATCTTGCTCTAATTCATCATCATCTACAATAGTAAGGTCTTCCATATCATCGTCATCATCTAAATCTACTTCATCATCTGTAATTTCTGTACTTTCTGACATATTTCCATCATTTTCATCATCTTCTTCATCATAATTTTCGTCATCTTCATAAGCTTCTTCGTCATCTTCATCATCTAGAATAATTTCTACTTTATGTTTATCTTTTAAATCCCACTCTGCATTATCTAATAGTATAAATCTTTTGTCAGTAGTAAGCGATGTATAATAGTCTCCTATTTTACTTTGATATTCGTCTTCACTCATGTCAAGTAAATCACAAATAGTTTTAAAAATACTTGCTGTATTCATAGATTTTTTATTTTCTTTTATTATCATCTCCGTTAAATCTGTATATGATAATACCTCTAATTCCTCTTTTTTCATATTTTTTAATTTCATAAAAAACTCCTTTCACATCTCTTTAGGTATATCTATAATAAGTAAAACTAACATCTCTTTAATTATCTTATTAGCAAGAGAAATAACGCTTATCCAATCATTTAGTTTTTCTTTGTCCTTTAAACTATCTATGTGATTATTTTGATAAAATGAATTCATCGAAACACATAGTCCATAAAGATATTCAGCTATAAAATTTGGTTTAAACTCTTTAAAAGCACTACTTATATAGTCTTCGAGCTCTAATATTTTAAGCCTTAAATCTCTATCATAATTATTATATATGTTATTTGATAAATTATTTATATTTTTACTATATTTGTTTATAATTTTGTTCATTCTTAAATAGGTATATAAGATATAAGGACCAGTTTTACCTTGTGTGTCGCTAAATTTATTTATATCAAATATATAATCTTTATCACGACTATTTTGTAAATCAGCAAATTTAAGTATAGAATTTACAATTTTTTTAATATCTTCTTCACTCATATTTTTATTAGACTCTTTTTTAGATATAAATATTTCTTTTACATCATTAAAAAGCTCATCTAACTTTGGTGTTTCACCACTTCTAGTTTTATATGGTTTCCCATCAAGCCCATTTATTGTACCATGCGGTAAATGAATAAGTTTAGTATCATTAGTAAATCCACTCAATTCACATACTCTAAATACTTGCTCAAAATGCATAGACTGTCTTGCATCTGTTACATAAAGTATATAATCTGGATTAAAATCTTCCATTCTTTGCCAAATAGTACCCAAATCAGAACTTTCATATAGATATGCTCCATTACTCTTTTGGAATATTAAAGGTGGATATTCTACCTTATCGGTATCTTTATTTATAAATACTACTTTAGCTCCTTCACTTTCAACAAGTAATTTTTTATTAATTAAATAATCTTTAACTTTAGGTATATAATCGTAAGCATCAGATTCAGATAACCAATAATCAAATGATATATCTAAATATTTATAAAGCCTTTTTATATCTTTAATTGATATTTCACATATAGTATTCCAATAATCTAGATAATTTTTCTTTTCCTGCACATCTTTAATAATAGAAGCACATTCTTGTTTTATATTTTCATCTTCTTTTACTAAAGCACTCATCTTAGGATATACTATATTTAAATACTCAAGTGTCAAATCACTTGGCTTTTTATTATCCCTAAGTGCTGCATATATAACTTCTCCTATTGGAAGTCCAATATCGCCTAAGTGTACATCTGAAATAGTTTTATGCCCAACATAATTAATTATTCTTTTAATAGATTCTCCTACTATTGCAGGACGCATATGTCCAACGTGTAGTGGCTTAGCAATATTTGGTCCACCATAATCTATCACATAAGTCTCTATTTTATCAGGAAGTTTTAATCCAAATTTTTCACTAGTTTCCATAGTAATTAATGTTTTATTTATAAAAGTGTTACTTAAAGTTATATTTATAAAACCTGGAAAACAAAACTCTACTTTTTCAAAATAGTCACTAAAATTATCTATTTCATTAATTCTTTTAACAATACTTTCACCTATTTCTTTAGGACTTTTATGATAAATCTTAGCGATTTTAAACGCACTATCGGACTGATAGTCACAAAGATCAGGTCTATTTGATTTTATTACTGTTAAATTTACATTATATTCAATACTTTTCGCACATTTAGAAAGTAAATCATTTAAAACATTTATAACCATATTAACCTCCTAATATTAATATATAAGAAAATTTATTCCCTTCTAATATATAATCAATTTCTATTTTATCATCTATTACATTAAGCTTTTGTGTTTGTGTTTCAAGTTTAAATACTTTGTTAATGCCAAATACACTATACGTTGATATTGTACTTTTAAAAATATCAAATGTCAAGTCAATTTCATACTCTTTACAAAGTCTGTTAATTTTAACTTTTTTATCAAAAAGTTGTATTGTTACAGTTATATTTCCCTCTTTATAAATTATTTTATTTTTGTTTTTTATTCCTGTTGTGAATAAATCCATTTTATCATCACTACTTATAAGTTTTGCATTTAATTTAATTTTACTCATAACACCAACTCCCAAACATTATAGCATACTTTTTTCACTTTTGCACTCATATTTTAATAATTTTTTCCAATACTAATTTTAGAAAGTAAGGTGACTCATGAAAAAACTAAGAAAATCATTAAAAATATTCGTTATTTTTACATTATTTTTTTCATTTTTATATTTTGGAGTTTACTTGACTGCATCACTAACAAAAAAACTTGATATAAATACAGCAAATGGTTATTACTTATATGATTCACAAAATAATCTTATAAATGGCACTAGTGATCAATGGATAAAATTAAAAGATATTTCCCCTAATTTAATTAATGCAACTATTTCTATAGAAGACAAAAACTTTTACAAACATCAAGGATTTGATTATCTCAGAATATTAAAATCACTTTACATTAATGTGACAAATAAAAAAACTTTACAAGGAGCTTCTACAATAACACAGCAATATGCAAAAAATTTATTCTTAGAGTTTGATAAAAATTGGGAAAGAAAAATAAAAGAAGCATGGCTTACTATTAGACTTGAAAGTCAATATAGTAAAGATGAAATATTAGAAGGATATTTAAACACTATAAATTATGGTGGAATTTATGGTATTGAAAATGCAAGTTACTATTATTTTAACAAAAGTGCCTCTGAACTTTCCTTAGCTGAAGCATCTCTACTTGCGGGTATTCCAAAATCTCCTAGTAATTATTCACCTATTTTAAATTATAATAAATCTAAAGAAAGACAGTATTTAGTACTTCAAGCTATGTTAAATAACCATTTCATTAATGAAGATGAAATGAATAAAGCCTATAATGAAAAATTAAATTTCTATGGATACATAGAAAATAATAATTTAAAAACTTTAAGATATTTTCAAGATTCTGTTATGGATGAGTTAGACACATTAAAACTTCCAAATTCTTTTCTAGAAACTGGTGGAATTAGAATATATACAACACTTGACATGGAAGCTCAAACTATATTAGATAATTCAATAAAAGAAAATTTTAAAAATGATGAAATGCAACTATCAAGCATTATTATGAATCCAAATAATGGTGAAATTATAGCATTAGCTGGTGGAAAAGATTACAGTAAAAGTCAATTTAATAGAGCTTTGTACGCAAAAAGACAGGTTGGATCTACATTAAAACCATTTCTTTATTACGTAGCACTCGAAAATGGTTTTACTGAATCAACTACATTCACTAGTGAAGAAACTACTTTCGTATTTTCAAACGATCAAACATATAGTCCTGCTAATTATAATAACAGATATGGTAATAAAGACATTACTATGGCAGCGGCAATCGCATATTCTGAAAATATATATGCTGTTAAAACACATTTATTTCTTGGAGAAGAAACTTTAGTAGAAATGCTTAAAAGAGTGGGTATAACTTCAAATTTAGAAGCAATTCCTTCTCTTGCACTAGGCAGTGAAGAAATAACTTTAATAGATATGGTTAAGGCTTACAGTACATTAGCAAGTAGTGGCTTTAAAACAACACCGCATTTTATAAAAAAAATTGAAGATTCCAATGGAAATACATTATATGAATTCAAAGAAGATAAAGAACAAGTTTTAAATTCTAGTTTAACATATATAATGAATGAAATTTTAACCAGCACTTATAATTATAATTTTATAGATTATAATTATCCAACTTGTTACGATATGACATCTAAACTAACCAACAAATATTCAATTAAAACAGGCACAACAGATACAGATCATTTAATTTTTGGGTATAATAGTGATATCGTAGTTGGTATATGGAGTGGATATGACGACAATAGAATATCCCCAACTAGTGACGGAAAATCAATAAAAGAAATATGGATTAATACTGTCGAAAACTATATGAAAGATAAAAAATCCAATTGGTATGATTTACCAAACAATGTAGTTGGTGTTTTAATGGACCCTATAAGTGGCCAAATAGCTAATAATGAAACAAAAAATCCTACAATGTTTTATTATATAAAAGGAACTGAACCTACTTATAATAATAATTCACTAGAGGATTTAATACCTACAATCAAACTTGAAGAATAAAAAATTAATTATTAATCTTATTATAAAAAATAAAAAAAGTTAACTGATAACTTTTTTATTCTTCATCAATAACTGCATCAATTACTTTTTTCCCCTTGATTTTTCTAGACTTTTTATCTTTTTTTATCACATCCATTGACTCATAATTCCTACATTTACTTTTATAATAAACATAATCAATTATTTCTAAAATTGAATATGATATTATGAATAAACCTATTAATCTATCAAATAATCCAGATATTAGTAAAAGACCTATTACTATCATTATTATAGAAGTAACTAAATATGTTTTAAAACCTGTTTTATCTATATTTTTTACAGAAATCGACAATATCATTCTATTAATTCCGGCTAATAAAGTCCATATACCAAATATTATTCTAATAGCAAAACTTAAAGCGCTAGAATACAAAATCAATAATACACCACAAAAAATAATTAATAATCCTATGATTAATTCAGATAATTTGTAATCTCCAATCTTACCTTTCATATAAATATATACTATAGATTTTACAATACCAGTAATAATTAAAACTATTCCTATAAATTTTGATACCAAACCTATTAAATCATCAGTACTTGTCAACAAAACAATACCAAAAACCAAAAATAATAATGCATAAACAAGATTATTTATTGTTATTTTATTTTCTACGCTCATAAATACCTCCATGATAATTATACATCAATAAAATATTAAAGTCAAAATAAACTTATATATATATTATAGATAAAAATTTATATTATTATCAAAATGTTAAAAATATAATTTACTTTATGAAAATTAAGTAATATTTAATTATTAAAAAATTGACAAGAACGTCAATTTTTATTTTTTATTACTTATTTATTGGTTGCCCAAAAATATCTGTACCATTATGACTATCAGATCCAGAAATATTTTGTGAATCTAATGGTACATTCGAAGAAGAATTAATAAATTCTTGTACAACTGGATTTGGAGTACTTACAGGAGGTTGTGTTGTATTTGAATCTATTAAATTATTTTGATCCAAAACTGGCCCAGGCTGTTGTACCACAGTATTAACACCTTCACTTATCGAATCAGTAAATTCCTGTACAACTGGATTAATATTTGATTGAATAGGTGGCACCATAGAATTCAAAGGTGGTACATTAGAATTTATACTACTATTATTTATTTCAGGGACTACTTGACTATATTGATTATATTCATTAATTGGTTGTTGAATTTTTGATTCAGGAATTGCTACATCCTGATTAACAGATTGTTGAACACCCAAATTCATATCAATATTGTCTGGAATTGAAGTTGAGACAATTGGCTCAACCAAATTATTAACAGGTTGTATAGGTTGTATATTTTCCTGTGACTGTTGTGGCTCGTTATATAATTGTTCAACTTGATTTAACATAGAAGTATTACTATTATTTTCTATTAATGAAGACTCATCGCTAGTCTTTTTTGAACCCAAATTGCATAAAAATGCCATTATACCTACTAAAATTGATCCAATTGCCAAAAAATAATATCCTATTCCTAACGTATCAAAAGCATTTTGATTAACGATATCAACTGTTCTCATTATTGTAAAAAACAATATAGCGCCTGAGCTCATATAGGCAAATTCTGTTTTTACATTAAGAGCAAAAAATATAATTCCTAAAATCCCAAAAGCAATAATCATTATTGGCAAATATAAAGCATTTAAAACTTCATTCGCCTCCCATATACTTTGAGAAAAACCTTCTACACTAATAAATGGAACAAAAACTGAAACTACTATTAACGATGAGGCTAACGCACCAATTATTCTAAAAATTAATTTCTTATTCATATATTCTCCTACTTTCTTTCTATTTAATTATACCATTTATTAGAAAAAATACAACTATAAAATAAAAAAAAAGAATTATTCTTTTTTTTTGGTTCTATAATAAATAGTGTTGGTGAGAAAACTTGACACTATTTTTTAATATATAAAAAATGAGTCATATCAGAA
>CANQPA010000038.1 GCA_947625635.1 uncultured Bacilli bacterium | reverse complement strand
GGACCGACCGGTTATGAGCCGGTTGCTCTAACCAACTGCGCTAAAGGCCCACGCTTTAAGAAAGTTTGAAAAAACATAATCGACAAGCATAAGTTTTTTCATGGTCGGGGTGGAGAGGCTCGAACTCCCGACCTCATGTTCCCAAAACACGCGCGCTACCAACTGCGCTACACCCCGTAACATAGGCTTGCGAAGTAATTTTATAATAAAATAGAAAATATGTCAAGGATTTTTTCACATTTTATTAAATTTTTTTAATTTTCTTATAGTTTTATTCTTATAGTCGTAAGGATAAAACTTTATTTTTTATCCTAAAAGGAGTTGTTATGGCTGAAATTAAGCAAATATTACTTGAGAATTTGGAATTAAAAAAAGAAGTCCTGCGTTTAAAAGCCGAAAATCGAGAACTTCGTTCATTGAATGAGGAATTATTAAAGGTCGATGATAGTTTAAATTTTTAGTTTGTTTGAGAGATGCGTGTTTCAAATTTTTGACATACTTCTTCCTTTTTATTGTTGTCTATTTTTATCCATTCTAAAGAATATTATTTCATTATCTTAAATAGAAACGACGCTGAAGTTCACAACTTCAATCTCTCGCCAGTTGACTGGTCGCGAACGGTCAAACAAAGTTTATCGAAACTATAAATCGAAATATGAACAAAAGGAGAAATTTATGGCTTATTATAGATACGGTAGAAGATCAGGAGGCGGAAAAAAAATTTTTAGAAGAAAAAGAAGCAAGTATACACAGGCAGAGCAAGTAGCTTTTTCATTAGGTCAGAAACAAAGAGTTATTGAAAGCATAAAGAGTAATAATTCTTCCCGTGTTAAGGAAGCATACGCCAAGGGTTATGCTGCAACTCCTGCAAATGGCAGAAAACCTTTATTTTAATTGGAAGTGAAATTTGAAAAAAGAAAAAGAAATTTTTACTTTTCATAGATTTAGGAAAAAGCAAGGCGGAGAAAACAAAAGACATCCAAAGTTAATTGTTGATTATCAAAATGGTGAGTATGGTCATATGGGATTAACTGAAAAGAAAAATAAAGGTAAACATCATAGAAACATACCTATAAAAAATCCAAAGCAAGGAGATAATTCCCCTTCTTATTTAAGAAGAAAAATCGAATATGATTCAGAAGATAAATTTTATAATAATTCATTATCTAATTACAAATTGGATAATGAAGATAAATTAAAATTATCAGAATATGTAAAAAAACATAAAAGAAGATAAAAAAAGACGGCCATTATGCGGCAGTCATTAACTCCACGGCGACCATCTACTCTCATAGTATAATCTTAAAAATTATAAAAGTCAATACATTTTTCAAAAAAAGTTTTGCGACGTCGCAAGAAAAATTGCGTTCGTCTTAGTTTTCATATCGAAATTCTAGAAATTATATTGCTTTTGCGTTCGCACGAGCGAGTTTTAAAAATTTCTGGGGTTAACAACTTAATATAACTGTAAGCACCAAGCAACGCGTCTTGGCACAAATTAGATAGTTGAAGTCTAACAAAAATTAAAAAAATATTTAAAATTTATATAAAAAATTAGTTAAAAGGTTAAAAAAGGTGATTTAAAATGGCAAATTTTACAAAAGCAATTAGAGAACGTGGAGTTGTAATTTCAAAAGAGAAAATTGAAGCAAGAGAAGCAGGAGAAAGTTTTGATGGGTCAAGAAAATGGGACAAGCGTCCAGAAACTTATCAGGTAGAAGTTATTAGTTGTGATAAAGAAGATTTTTCAAAAGAAAATGGTATACCAAACGGAACACGTTGTAGATATGAAGTCGATAAAGCAACGTTTGAGAAAGTTAAGTTTGGTATGTGGGCAAATGTAAAATACGAGTTGAAACAATTTAAAGATGATACAAAATATTTACCTATTTCTTTTGCCCTTGAAGAAATTAAATAAAAGGAGTTGTTATGAAGTATTTTTGGGCAATTTTAACCTTTCTGCTTGTCGCTGTAGGAATATTCATGATTGTTTCTCTTTCTTTGGCTTCTGCTCATGGTGTTGGGCTTGTTGCAGAATGGAAAAATTGGTTTGGTGTCAGTAAAGAAGTAGTCCCTGAAGTGGACAAAATAGTTAAAAGCATTTTAATAAAATAATTTTAAACAAAAGGCTAAGTTTCTTTTAGCCTTTTTTATAAAAGGAGTAATAATGTTAAAAAATAAAATATTTTTGTCAATATTTATTCCTTTAATGATTGTCTGTCTATGTTTAGATTTTTGGTATATGTATTATGCAATGTTTTTAAAGAATAATATTGCACTTGTTACTGCTTATATAGATGATGCGACATATTCTGAGGAAGAAAAGTATTTTTTAAATGTAGAATATTTTTCAAATGAGAATGAAAATGGTATTGAGAACTTTGGAGTTAGATTTGATTATTATACTGATGTTTCAATACCTGAGCAGCAAGAAGATGGCTCTTTTGGAGAAAAATATATTTACTCATCTGGTGTTCAATTCAAAAATGGCTATTCTTATAATTTGGGTTTAAACACAAATGGTATTTCTTATTTTTATGGTAAATATACAATGAAAAATTGTAAATTTTACAATTCCGATAGTTCTAATATTTCATTTAGCGCTACCAATAGTTTAAAGGATATGAATCATTGGGTTTATGATATTGATGGGCAACTTTGTTTAATAGAAGAAAAAGGTAATGTAAAGGAAGGAATGTCTTTATGGGCTAAAACTGGGACATGCTATAATACTGATTATCTTATTAAAGATTTATATGATGTTGCAAAATCCTTGCCAGATGGTGAAAGTGTTGTTTTATTAGATTTGTCTAAGTTTTTTAATGTTTATTTATATAATGGTAAAGAATTTGACAAATCAACTCCTTGTACTGCTGAGAACTTAGTCTTTGTTCAATGCTATATTAATAAAACAAGTGATGGCCTAGTTTCTGCGAAACAATCTATGTTTGGTTGTTATATGGGCGATAGCGAATGGAGCCTTTATTCAGACGAACAACACGGAGATTTTTGGAAAGTTAAATCTGATTATTATTTAAAACTTAATGAATTTACTATTGATATTGAAGAAGGAAAATATTATTTAAAGTTACAATCTTCCGTTATTGATTATTTAAAAAATTATAAAAATATTGAGCTTTATGTTAATTTAGATTTAGATAATATATATTTAGGTGAAGTAAAATTAAATATTTTAGGTTTTTCTAAAAATTGTTTTGCCGATTTAGAAGTTGCAGAGATTATATTAAAATCTAGTGAAAAGCGAAATTTTTATGTTTATGAAGATTACAATTTTATTGAACATGAAAATATAACTATACGAAGGTTGGAGGTGGCAAATGCTTAATTCAATCCTGATATTAGTAATAATCATTTTAATAGGTGTTGCCTTTATTATGATGATTAAATACAAGCAAAACACAATATTAGTTTTATCTCTTGGTTTCTTAATTCTTTTAAGTGGTGTTTATAGTTCTTTTACTGCTTATGATTATTATACAACTTATTCAAATGTTTATGGCTCCCCTAAAGAGCATGACCCTTATGAAAATTTTAATTTTTTTGAATATAATTTAAAAAATTTTTCTTGGTATCGTGAGAGTATTAGTGATGATAGTGGTAATAAAATTTCTACAAGATATTATTATGAAACGGAGTATAGGACAAGTATTGAATTTGATGGTGAAGAAAATAAATATGTGGTTTTAATTAATAATAAGCCTTGTGTAACTTCTTCCACTTATGGAAGATTAAATGGTGAACAAAATTTATCATTTTACAATGTAGATGGTGAATTTGATACAAAAATAAATTTAAAAGTCGATTTTACTTTTTATATGAGTAAGATAGAGTTAAAAATAAATACTAACGCAACGGAAGATAATATAGGTTATTTAAACGAATATTTTATGGTTAATGGTCTTAAATTGAGAATTTTACAAGACCCGCCATATTCTTCTCTTGGGTTATTATCTAGTGAAATTTCTTAAAAGGTGGTAATCTAATGAAAAAAGTTCTATTATCTCTATTTATTTTATTTTTTATAGGTGTTTCAATATTTGGCTCTGTTTTTTGTGGCAAATATGTAAATTTAAAAAAAGAATATGACAATTCAGACAATATTCAAATTATAGAGACTTTGTCAAAAGAAATTGAAAACCTAAATAAAGAGAATGCAAAGTTATTATCTCAACTTGAGAAATTAACAAAAGAAAGTGAAGTTTTAACAAGTAATTATAAAGTTCAAGTAGAAGAATTAAATAATACTATAAAAGATTTAAGTCAACAAGTAAAACAATATGAAGAACAGTTAGAACAAATTGAAAATTCTAATGAAAGTTATAAGGCTGGATTAAGTAATTTACAATCACAAGTATCTAGTTTAAATGATACGATTGGCTCATTAGAACGAAAAATTCAAGGTTTAGAAGAACAGATTGATTATTATAAAAATTCATATGAAAATAATAAACAATATGTAGAAATTGATTTATCTTCAATAACTGATACTACCGCTAAAGGATTAATTGGTGGAACACGTGGCAATAGGCCCGCTTCCCCTCGTGAAATAATTGAATCATATATTATTGGAAATACATTTACTATTATTTCAAAATCGGTTGATAAAGCTAAACACGATAATTTAGGATTCTTATGTTTAAAAATCCCCTCTGGAGTAGAAATTAATACTGAATTTTTAAATAATAGTGATAATATTTATGATAATCTTATATTTGTTAATCATGCTTTAAAAATGAGTTATTTATCTTCTTTTCCTGGAAAGGCTCAAGAGTTCTATAATTCTAATAAAGATTCTAGATATATAATTAACGGAAAAGATTATGTATTAGATGATATTTATTTATGTGTGGAAAACCATTCTACAGGTCTTTCTGATATTATACCATATATCACATATAGTATTTTGGCTATTGATAGTGATGGCCATGTTAATTCAGTTTTGAATCAATATTTAGATATTTCAAGTTATAATGTTTCTTCTAGCATTGGACTTGGTCAAGAGGGAAATGAAGAAATTGATGGTAAATATTACAGAGAATTTATTTTAGATTTTTATAAAAAGGAGATGTAATATGGATTTTAATTTAGATTTATATTTTTATAAAGTTATAGGTGAATTAGAAAAAATTCAAAGTAAACGTAGTTATAAAGAGCGAACAATATTTGATAAAAAAGGTAAAAAAATGCGTAGAAAGTTGGAGCAAGGTTATATTTCTGGAGTTAAAGCTGCTATTAAAGTTTTATACAAAGTGAAAAAAGAGGTAGATATGTCTTATGCAAACGAAAAAGTGGAAGATAAAGAAAGAGCCTTTATTTAATAAGTATATTGATATTATTGGCCCGCAAGGAGTTGGGAAAACGTCTTGTGGTGTAAGTGTTTTAATTTTAGATTATAAATATCATTCTAAACTTAGAACAAAAATTGCAAATAATTTTTTATCACTAATTAATGCTAATAGAGTTAAAAAAATTCGACCAATAAAGACTCATTTATATTTTTCTAATGTTGATGTTATTTTAGATAAAAAGCGTAATATTCATACACATCTCGTGCATTTAGAAGATTTGTCCTTGCCCGATAAACAGAAATTAAATTATTTCCCTAAAGGCTCAATTTTCTTTGTTCAAGAGGCAGATAGTGAAGCAGATAGTCGTGATTGGAGGAGTTTGGCTCGCGGACTTATCGAATTTTCAAAAAGATATCGACATATGCAATATACTGTTTTGATTGATATGCAACTTTCTGAAAATTTAGATAAAAAATTGCGTGATTTATTAACAAATATTTGGTTTATGTATTATAGCACTACTAAACGAAAATTCATTTTTTGGAAAAAACAAAAATGGTGGTTTTATGATTTAAAAAATCAATTAAATGATTTTATAAAAACGTTGGCTCAGATAGGAGTAAATATTAAACTTGATGTTTTAACAAAACGAACTTTGGAATTTCGTCCAGAAGTTTTTAATCGTTATAATAGTTTTTCGAGTGATGTTTATTTTATTGATGGGCTAGAAGAGTATGTTTTTAAAGAACATACTTATATGGACTATAGTGAAAAAGCTGTTAAAGAGTATATAGAAAATAACCCTTTAAATTATTAAAGTATCTATAGTTTTTAAAAAAAATAAAAATTAAGGAGAAAAAAATGAAAAATATTTTTAAGATTTTATCTATTGCTGGTGCTTTAACTTGTGCTGTGGCGGGTGCTGGCGTTGGTGGGTATTTTATCCATGATTCAATCCAAAATAAAGAACAAATGCAAAGTGTTGATGAAAAGCATAATTATAATGTTGACTTATCCGGGATTGATGCTCTTGGTGAATTAAAATTTATAAATGTTAATGATGGACAACTTATTTTAGGTGTAAATGGAATTTGGAAAATTAACAAATTCGGAGAATTATCTCAGATTTATAAAATTGGTGTTTGGAATGATTTTGTTAAAGTAAAGAATGGTTACTTATTTACTATGTCTAATATTGGTGGTTTATTATTTTATAATGAGAATACTGGTGAATTTGTAGATACTTTTAATGAAGCTTTCGTTCAATTTAAAAAAGATGTTTTAAAATTTAAAGATTTTGTAATTTTATTTCAAAATGATTCTACTGGTTCTATTGTTTTATTTAATGAGACTACTAATAAATTCAAAGTATTTAATAATATAGATTTATCTTCAATTTATCAAATTTCTAGTTATATGGGGTCTTCGCTTTGTTCTTTTGAATATGATGATAAATTAATTTTTAATTCAAATGTTAATGTTCAGGGTATTTATTTATTTGATTATAAAAATGAGACCATTGAATTTTTTAAAATTAGTGATTCTTCTTTTATTAATTTTAATTCACCTAAATTTATTAATAATTATATCGTTTTTTCAAGTGATGGTTATACATTTAATTATTTTGCTTATTTTAATTTAAAAACTAAAGATTATGGTTCTTTTATGGCTAATAGTGAATTTTATTCTTTTGATATTTTTAATGATAAAGTTTATTATTCTTTGAGTGATTCCACTGTTAAATGTTATGATTTATTATTGAAAGATGAATCTTCAGATTTTGTAACATTCGAAGATTCTCAATATATTTATAGAATTGAAGCTTTATCAACTGGTTTAATAGCTTTAGTTTATACTAATAGTGGTGAATATGAATTTTATTATGTTGACTTTATAAATAAAACTCAGCATAAACTTTCTTATATTAATGAGAACACGGTTTCTGCTTCTAAGCATGATTGGTCTTATGTATTCTCCGAATTATTCATTGATATAAATGATGAGTTCATTTTACTTAAAACTGATTATAGAATTTGTCTACTTAATTTAAAAGAATATTCTGTTACTGTTTCCGATTGTTATTGTTCCTTTGGAAAGATTCTAAGTTATTTAGAAACTAATAGTGGCTGTGTTTTTATTGATTCGAAATCTGTATATTATTATGATAAATTAACAAATAAAGTTTTTTCTGCTTATTATTCATATGATATTGACAAAACAGCAAAGTTATTAGAAAAAGACAATAAGATTTATCTTGTAACAAGTGATGGACTTTCTTATCTTGTTAAGACAGATGATTCAGGTGTTACTCTTTTATTAGAATCTTACAATTTTAATGCGTAGTAGTCGTCAAAGGTGTGGTAATGTGTGTAAGTCTGTGACTTATGCACATTTCCAAGTATTGTGGTAAAGTGGTAAAGTCTTGTTTTTGCTTCTTTGCTTTTCTTCAAAGACTTTTCCACTTTTCCATAGTTGTCCACATTTCCATAACGAAGTTGTGGGAATGTGCGTCAACTTGTCAATACTCTTGCACCTTTTTAAAAAAGCGGGTTTATAAGAGTTGTTCGAAGCTCCCGCAAAAAGCGGGTCGAGTTTACTCCCCGCTTTTGCGGGTGTCTACTTGACATTAGTAACACTCAACGGAATAAATTTAAGAAATTATAAGTTAAAAGGAAAAAAGATTATGAAAGAAAATTTAACTTATAATCTATATTCGACTGAAAGGCGTTACCGTGAAGAGACATTAATTAGTTACTACTTTCAACCGAATAAGAAAGTTGAAAAGACCTGTCGTCCTATTGATATAAATGGCGAAAGGTTAAGACTTTACAATGATGGGACATTAGAGAATTATAAAAAGAAAGAAATATTAAATTCACAAGAAGCAAGTGTTAGACGGACTGTTATTTTAATGAACACATTACTTGCAATGAATGATTTTGATTGGTTCTTGACTTTAACTTTTGATAGGCAAAAAATTGACCGAACAAATGCAGAAGCAGTTTTTAATTGCTATGTTAAATATATCAATAACATTAAAAAGAAGTTTCCAAGTTTTCGGTATATGACTTTTCCAGAACGCCATAAAGATAATTGCTTCCACTTTCATATGTTAGTTGCAGGTTTAACACCTTCGCAAATGGGTTTGGTTAACTCTGGAAAAGTTTGTTGTTCTTGGGCTAAATTAAAAGATGGTGTGAGTTCTCGTGAGTATTATGAAAAAACAAAAGATAAGTTTATTCATAAAGAAACTGACGGAGAACCGCTTTACAATGTAACATCTTTTGCTTATGGTTATACAACTGCAAGTAGAATAGTTAGTCGTGAACGTTGTAATTTCTATGTCAAAAAGTATGTAGAAAAGGCACTCGGTTCAACTGAAATATTTAAAAAGAGATTTTATTATTCTTCTAATCTTAATGTTCCAGAAGTTGTAAAGCGTTTAATTGGTGCAGATTTTTCTACACCGAAAAATTTAACAAGTTTGCAAGAAATCGTTGATAATCCACTTGTTAAAAACGCAAAGTATAAAAAATTATGTGATTATGACGTCTTGCAAGTTAAAATACAAAATGATTTAAAGGACAATATCGATAAAGGTTTATTACCTTTAGAAAAAGATATAGAGTTTCCTTTTTAAAAAGGAGTTAAAAATGAAAATTTTGATATGTGGCTCAAGAGATTTTGATAATTATAGTTTTCTTGAAACTAAATTAAATGCAATTTTTAGTCGATTTGGGACAGAAAAAATTGTTATACAAGGTGGTGCTAAGGGAGCTGACCAATTAGCAGAACTGTATTGCAAAAATTATCAAATAAATTATATATGTGTTCCTGCTAAATGGAATAAATTTGGGAAATTAGCTGGATATCAGAGAAATATTGAAATGATAAATATGTTGTCCTGCAACGATTTAGTTGTAGCTTTTCAAGTAAATGATTCTAAAGGCACTCAACATACAATTGATAATGCTAAAAAACGAAATATAAAAACAATTGTATTTAAACTAAAAAAATAAATAAAATTATAGATTATTTAAAGGACAGTATCAATAAAGGTTTAATACCTATTAGTGATATAGAGTTACCTTTTTAAAAGGAAAAAACATGGTATTTTTTAATAAGAAACAAAAACAACTTGCAGAACGTCATTCTGCTAGTCATTTAAGAACTTTATATGAATTTAGTGAGAAACAGTTATTAAATAGTGCAAAAAGTGGTGATTTGCTCGCTTTAAAAGAACATATGGAAAAGCATCGCATGTTTGAATATGCTTTATTATATAAGCATACGCCGGAATTTAAAGAAAAGCAAAGGAGTAAAAAATGGAAGAATTTAAAGAAATAGAAAATATAGATTTTGTAGTTAGTGATTTGGGAGATGGTAGAGATACAAGTTCTGCAATTAAAGATTTGCAAAAGTATATATCTAAACTAAAGGATGTTTTTAAAAAAGAACAAAATAATTTTTCTGAACTTTGTTATTGGACTTTTAAAGTAAAAGATTTGTTTTTAAATCATGACAATTTATATTATGATAGATTTGTAGTTAGAAAGAATGGTTGTTTTGTAAGGTTTATCGACATTATGGAGGGCTTTGGAATTGACGAAACGCAATCTAGTAGAATTTTGAGTTGCTATGATAAATTTATCTGTATTAATAATGATAAACCTTATATTAAAGAAGATTTTAAACTTTTTAATAAAAGTAAGTTATTTGAACTTATTAATGTTCCTAATGAACAGTTGCTAGAAGATATAAAAAATAAAGTTCTTCGACCAGACATGTCAGTAAAAGCAATTCGAGAATATGTAAAAAATTACAAAGAGTTACAAAAAGCAAATAAACGACTTGAAAATGGCGAAGAATGTTCGGTTCATGAAGATGAGCCAAAAGACCGGGAAGAAGATATACCAATGGTGTATGACCCGAAAAAGCATTATGAATTTAATTACTTTGAAAGTAAAACAAAATCACAACTTCTAAATATGATTTGGGACCTGCAAAAAGAATATGAAAAATTAAGCAAAAAATTAAAAAAGGAGAAAAAATAAAATGGAAAAGGAAATTGAAATTAAAAAATTAAATAATAAAATAAAGAAACTTGAAGAAGAAAACGAGTCTATGAAAAGCCTTGTAAACTTTGCTCAATCATATATTACGTTGATTAATGATTATTTAAAACTGCAAGAATTTAAAAATATTGATTGTACTTTAGATATTGATTTTGATGTAAATATTTAGATTTAAAAAATAAAAAAACTAGGTTGTTTTATGGCCTAGTTTTTTATTATATTTAATTTTTGTTGTATAATATTAAATATTTCTACTGAATTTTTTTGTTCTAATTCTTTATTTTCAATTATAATTAGTGGGAGTTTTGCTTGATTAAGTATTTTTTTAACGCTAATGTCTCTTTGCATAGTATATGTATTAATTTTATGATTTTTTCCGTTTAATTCGATAGCAAGAATCGGTTTAAATGTTCCTCTTTCAAAAATACAAAAATCTAGATTCCTATATAATTCATTATTTCTATGATTTGTGTTTGTTTCAATAATAGTTTGTAAATTTATTTGTGGTAGGATGATATATTTTTTATCTAATTTGTCATTAATCGTTTCATATAAAATTTGTTCATATTCTGTTAAGAGCGAATGCTTGAGTTTATAAGTTTTTTGTGGGTTGTAAAAATTTATTTCTTGACTTGTTTTTTTTAAAATCAAATCAGTGTCAATTCCCCATCCAAATTCAGTATTATAAAAAATATTTTTCTTTATTAGTTTTTTACAATTTGAGCATATTATTGTGTTGCTTATGTTTTTACAAATTTGACAAAAATATATTTTATTCTCCATAATCCATCTCCTTATAAAAATTTTATTGCTTTATTTTTTTTAAGTCAAGTTATATAATTTAAGAAAAAGCACTTTTTTTGTCGAAAATATTGAAATTTTTATTATTTTATTAAAAATCTTATACAAAGGAGAATTTTTTATGAAACGCGTAGGAAATAGAAATTTAACATTTACACAAAGATTACAAATTGAAACATTATATAATGCAAAACACTCAAAAAAAGAAATTGCAAGTATTGTCGGAGTATGTTTAAGAACTATACAAAGAGAATTTGTGCGCGGTGCCTATGAAAGGAAAAGTGTAGTGCATAATTTTTGGTATGGCGACAAAGTAAAAATTGAAAAGGCATATTCTGCACAAATTGCACAAGATAGGTATTATGCTGCTTGTTCCGCAAAAGGACGTCCTTTAAAGATTGGCAATGATTATGAGTTTGTTCATTACATAGAAAAGCGGGTTAATGTTGATAAGATTTCTGCTTGTGCGGTTTTAGGTCAAATAAAAAGAAATAAAATGTCTTTTAAAACTGATATTAGTAAAACAACTTTGTATAGATATATAGAGTTAGGTATTTTTAATAATATTAAAATCCAAAAACGTAAAAAAGAATATAGGAAAACTTACGCAAAACGTGCACCAAAGGGCACAAGCATAGAAAAACGCCCGCAAGAAATTGCAAAAAGACAAACATTTGGACATTGGGAAATGGATTGTGTTTGTGGTTGTAATAAGGCTGTATTGCTTGTATTAAGCGAGCGTTTGACTCGAAAAGAAATTATTTTTAAAATGGAAAATCAAAAGTCTGCAAGTGTTATTAAGTGTTTAAACATTCTTGAAAGGAAATATGGTCAAATGTTTAGAAAGGTGTTTAAATCCATAACTGTTGATAATGGCTCTGAATTCGCTGATTTTAAAGGTATGGAGAGGTCGTCTTATCGTGGCAAGCGAACATCAGTTTATTATTGCCACCCTTATTGCAGTAGCGAACGCGGAACAAATGAACGATTAAATCGTGAAATCAGGCGTTTAATTCCTAAAGGTTCAGACTTAATGAAATTAAGTATTGAAGATGTACAAGCTGTTGAAGATTGGGTTAATAATTACCCGCGTGAAGTTTTAGGCTATGCAACATCTGCCGAATTGTTTACAGAACAACTGCAAGCGATTTAAATTTTTAATCTATTAAGTATGCAAGTGTATATTATCTTTTTTGTTTTTAAAAAATGCTTTAAGTGGCTAAAAAAGCCACTTAACCTGGCTTATAAGCCATGTTAAGTGGAAATCTAAAAAATATTTTATATATTTTTTAATTTTTTTTAAAAAAACGACTAAATTTACTTGACTTTTGATCAATTTTTTTACTCTTCTTGTGCGGGAACGACATTTGCAAAACAAGGGCTATTTTTATCTACTATTTTATATCTAT
>CANQPA010000037.1 GCA_947625635.1 uncultured Bacilli bacterium | reverse complement strand
AAAAAAAAAAGGGGGATAAAATTTATCTACTATGGCAGATATTAATTTAAAGACCATTTTAAAGGTTAGACGAGGTACCACAGAAAATTGGAATTCCACCTCTTATATCCTGAAAGAAGGAGAACTTGGCTTTGATTCTGATTTAAAAGTTTTAAAAATTGGTGATGGAACCAGTAATTGGGAAACTCTTGAACCAGTAAACAAAGCAGAACTTAGCAAATTATTTGATGCGGCTGGAGAAGCGCAAAAAGTAGACGCGAAAGTTACAGCATTGACAACGCGTGTTGATACAAATGAGGGTAATATTTCTACTTTACAAGGAAGTGTCAGAACACTTGATACTGATGTATCTGGATTAAAAACCAATGTAAGTAACTTACAAGAAACTGTTAAAGGGCTTACGGGGGCAATGCATTTTGTTGGAACTAGTACTTCAGATCCTACAACTGATGGGCCTACTATTGAAGAACATGTAGATGGCTATAAAGAAGGCGATGTGTGCTTATATGGTAATAAAGAGTATATTTATGATGGTGAAAACTGGAAAGAATTTGGCGATAATGGAGACCTTGTTACCAATAGTGAATTAGCTTTATACCTTAAAAAAGAAGATGCAGAAACTACTTATGCAAAAAGTGCAGATTTAACATCAGAAGCTAAAACCGCCCGCGCAGCTGAGCAAAAGGCGCAACAAGCTGCGGATGCTGCAAAAACAATTGCAGATGCTGCAATGCCTAAAGCAGGAGGCACCTTTACTGGTACTGTTACTCTTGCAGGAGACCCAACAACAGACAATGAAGCAGCTACTAAAAAATATGTAGATGATATAAAAACTGATTTACAAGGCCAGATTTCTGGGCTTCCCGCAGCTACTATTACGGATGTAAAAGCAAGTAGCGAAAATGATGGTGGCGTAACAGTTAGTAAAGATAGCACTGTTTACACTGTCGCTCATAAAAAATATGATACAACAGGTCCTTCAAGCGAGGATGAAGTTCAAACTTCCTATATTACAGGTATGACAGTAGTGAATGGTCATATCACAAAAGTTACGTCAACCTCTCTTGAAGCTGGTTTAAATAAATTAACTAATACGTTTGTTCTAGATGGCGGAAATGCGGACGGAAATTGGGGAGAATAATTAAAAGGAGAGTAGTTTATGGATAATATAAAAATGAATACTGTTATTCAAGTAAGAAGAGGAAATAGTTTAGAATGGGAAGCTTCTTCTTATATCTTGAAGTCAGGTGAATTTGGATTAGATACAGAAACCAATATTCTAAAATTAGGAAATGGGCAAGATAATTGGGAAACCTTATCTAGCTTTGTCACTTTAGGTACAGATGGAAAAATTGTTAGCACCCAATTACCAGATCCTCCTCATTTTGGATTTTTAAAAGAAAAAACTATTTCTAGCTCTCTGCCTGATTTTGTTGAGGCACCTATGACAACTTATTTTAAATTACAAGATGAAGATCTTACTCCTAATTCTTATGTTTTTATTTATCCTGTAGATACTCAAACTTTAGAATCATTTTCCAACACTTTCTTTAATATAGTAAAAGTTACAGAAGAGGGAAAGATATGGCTTAAATTGGCGGCAGGAGCAAAAAGTCCAATTCATATCTTATATGAAATAAAAAAAGTTATTTCAGAATAGTTTTTTATTTTACTTTTTATAAAATTTATTATATAATATATATATAACAAAGATGAAGAAAATATAATTAATAAAAAATATTTGACAAACAAAAAATTTTATTGTATAATATAAATACAATAAAGATAAAAATGTTGTTGAAAATATAAAGTTTATTATTTTTAACAGCACTACTATGTTTGTGTACAGAGCATAGTATTTATATATATCCCGCAGAAAGTTGCAGGTGTTTCAACTGCCAAAAATGAACCTGCGTTTAACATTCCTATATGAGGGCACGACCTATGCGGAGTGAAGAAGATCGCCTATAGTCAAGGCACCTAGTATTGGATGGTGAAATACTCCTTGTAGATTGGCTGAAATACTGGTAAAATCTACCTTGGCGGAGTTGGCGCGAACTGATTTGGTAAATACCATCCACCTGTTTGGATATTGCAGGTGCAGCGGGTTGGCTACCCAAATATCCATTTTACTATTTTTTAATAGTCTAATATTAAGGTTGCAAACTTAATATTAAATTCATTTTCTAGATCGAAATACTAGACAAGAATAGAAACTTGATAAAAGCAACCCTTTGGATGTCGCGAATCCATAGAAAATGTAATAAGAATAAGAATCATACGGGTTACATAATTAAATAAATGAGTTCTATTATATCGCTTTCGATTTTTGAGCAATTCAAAAATTAATCTGTTAAGTTCCTTACAGATTTAAATTAATCAAGGAACTATTATGCTGGGTTAGCCTAATGGTAAGGCAACAATCTTGTAAGTTGTAGATTAGAAGTTCGAATCTTCTCCCTAGCTCCATAATCTGTACAAAAGTACAGTTTAATTTCCCTTCCTTTCTTTAATATGCTTCTTAATTTAATTTAAGAAGCATTTTTTATTGAAAAATATAAAAAATAATAATATAATATATACGTAAAAAACAAAAGGAGAAATAATATATTATGTTAAATTCTCAAACAGGGGCAAGAGAATTAGCTTATGTATGCCAAGTTTTAAAAATAGAACCTATGGTAGGATATGATAATCTAGAACTTGCAACAATAAATGGTTGGACTTGCGTAGTAGGCAAAGGTGATTTTCATGTGGGTGATTTTGGAATTTATTTTGAAATAGATTCTAAGCTTCCTGAAGTAGAACCTTTTACTAATAGTGCGGCAATAGTAAAATATCACTTTAAAATAAAAACTCAAAAATTTGGACGAGGTGGTATAAAATATATATCGCAAGGTTTGCTTATGCATCCGCGCGAGTTTGGATGGAAAGAAATAAAAGAAGAAAATAAAGAAACCTATCTTATAGGAGAGCGCGGTGAACAGTTCTATCTTGGAGATTTCTTAACCCAGACTTTAGGAATAACTTATTATGAACCTGAAGATAATGCGCGCAAAGCTAAGCCCGCAGATAAATATAAATTAATGTGCGCGCGCCATCAAAATTTATTTAAAAAATACAAATTCTTTCGTTGGCTTTATTCTAAAATTTGGGGTAAAAAATTACTTTTTGTATTCTTAGGTAAAAAGCGGGATAAGCGCCAGTCCTGGCCCGCATGGGTATCTAAAACTGATGAAGAAAGAGTCCAAAACCAACCTTGGCGTTTCCCTGGAGATGATACTGAATGGATTGCAACTGAGAAAATTGATGGTTCTAGCTCTACTTTCACAATGCGCCAAGCCAAACCTAAAAAACGCAAGCTCCTCGTATGTTCGCGCAACGTAGTATTTGATAAGCCAGACGCAAAATGTTTTTATGAAACTAATATATATACTGAAATGGCAGAAAAATATGATATAGAACGCGTATTAAACTATATATTAGATACTTGTCTTAACTTAGAATTTATAACTATACAAGGTGAAATTTATGGCGGGAACATACAAAAAAGAAAATATGGTGATGAACATAAATTAGCAATATTTAATATAATAACTAAATTCAAAGATAAAGAACCTACTCGTTATAATCCAGTTCATATGCATGAGTTTATAGACTCAATAAATAATAAACTTGGTACTCATCTTGAAGGAGTCCCTGTTATAAATGAACATTTTAAACTTCCTGAGACTTGTGAAGAGCTGCTTGAAATAGCAAACGGAAAATCTGTTATAGATGGCGGTATGCGCGAGGGACTGGTTTTTCGCTCGCAAGATGGTTCAGATAGCTTTAAAGCAGTAAGTAATGATTTTTTGCTTAAATACCATAGTTAAAATTTTAGATCAAGCTATTAAGTTAGCTTGATTTTTTTTATAATTTATTATATAATATATATGTAATAAAAATTAAGGGGATATAAAAAATGAAAGATATAAAACTTAGTGAATTAATAAACACCTGTAAACAAAATGAAGAGTTAAATCCTGTAAATCCTTGTGGAGGCTGTAAATATAAAGAAGATTTTTGCGACATAATTTATGGAAAAGGAGGTCTCCCGCGCTCTCTAGATTCTATTGGTAAAAAATTTGAGAGAAAATTTGGAGACTATACTTTAAGAGAATTGTCCTCCTATTGTAAAAATTGCTCTAACTGTCGTGAATGCAAATTTAGATTTTGCTGCAATGGTGAAATTGCTGACCTTATCGAAACAGATTTAGAAATATTTAATACAAATATTTATATTGAAGAAGGAAACAAGTAATGTCAACTTTATATGTATTAATAGGACTACCTGGCTCAGGAAAAAGCACTTTTATAGCAGAGCTATACCCCAAGTTAGCTTGTGCAGCCTATGTATCTAGAGATAATATTCGTTTTTCTCTTGTAAAAGAAAACGAACCTTATTTTTCAAAAGAACAAGAGGTAAAAAAATTATTTATAGAATCAATTAACGAATTATTAGAAGATGGATATGAAAATATCTTTGCGGATGCTACACATTTAACAATAACTAGCCGCAGAAATGTCGTATCTAAAACTCCTAAATTTTCAAGAAAAATTGCAATTTTTATAAACACACCCTTAGAAACATGTTTACAAAGAAATAATATGCGCGCTGGGCGCCTTAAAGTACCAGAGTATACTATAAAAGAAATGAGAGAACGCTTACAAAAACCTACCATAAATGAAGGATTCAATGAAATTTGGGAAGTAACAATATAATGAGTAAAACAATAAAAAATAAATTAATAAACAGTATATTTTATATGATTGGTTCGCTATCTTTATTAGGACTATTTATAGCGACAGCGACAATCTTATTATGGAAAGAAGTGATAGTAACAGCATCAACTATATTGCTACTATTTTATTTAGGAGCGCTATGGTCTTATTGCACTATCTTTTCAGTAGGAAATTTTGTAAAATATGTTGACTTAAAAAGACAAGAAAAGGAGTCAGAACAAAATGGGAAAGACACTGATGACAAGCGATTTACATCTAGCGCATGATAAGTCCTTTATCTGGGAAGCGCGTGGCTTCACAGATGTAAATCAAATGAATAAAGTTATAGTCGAGAGATTTAATTCTCGCGTAACCGAGGAAGATCAAGTTTGGATCCTCGGTGATTTGACATTGGGAAATTTAGAAGATGCAGAACCTTTATTAAAGTCATTGCGCGGTCAAGTCCACATAACCCTAGGCAATCATGACACTGACCGCCGCCGCGCATTTTATGAATCTTTAGGTTGGGATTGTCAATATGCTACTCTTATTAAATATAATAAGTGGAGATTTTACTTATCACATTATCCTACCTTAACACAAAATGAAAATGAGGTGCGCCCGCTCTGGAATTTACATGGTCATATCCACACCAAGAATATTTTTTGTGGACTCTATCACTGTTATAATGTATGCGTAGATGCACATGATTGCTATCCTATTTCTCTTGATGAAATAATCGAAGACATTAACCGCATTGATTTGACTTTACCAAAATTTTTCAATACAATTGACTTGTAATCAAAAGGAGACACGATATGAAATATACATTTCTCTCTTCCGACTTTAGCCCCTCCAGTAATTTATCTACTGTGGAAATAACATGTAGATATGGTAATTTTAAAGGTAAAGCTAAATTTAATATAAATGATGATGAAAAATATAAATCTATTTATGTTGGGTGCGAAATTGCGGAAATAAGAGCTTTAATAAAAGCAATTAAATATCAAATTAAAGAAATAAACAAAGAAATTAAACTATTAAATAATATATTAAATACTATTTTAAAATCTAATAAAATTACTAATAAAAATAGTATAGAAATAAAATTATTTAGAAAACAAATAAAAGGAAAAGAAAAAACAAAAAAGTATTATTTAAAGCAGATTCAGTTAAACGAAGAAAAAATTAAATCTTTGGCGGAATATAGAATAAAACAAGTTGATAAAATATTGGGCAATAAGAATTAACCTTATTGTCCTATTTTTCATTATATTTGAGAGATAAACAAAAAGGAGTAATTTAGTGATTTATTTTTACGATACTTGTGCCTTATTAGACAAATTAGATTCTACTTTTGAAGATCCAAAGGAGTTTTATATTAGCAATTTAACTCTCAAAGAGCTTGAGAATATTAAAATTTCTTCAAATAAAGATGAAGAAATAAAATATAAAGCTCGTAAACTTATTCATTTAATTGAAGAACATTGGCAGCAAATAAAAATTATTAATTACAATAAAGATTGGGATCTATATATTAGTGACCCTCTTTCTGATAATGTAGATAGCCGTATAATTATAACTGCGATATATGGCGTATCTGAAAAAATTACTTTTGTTACTTCAGATTTATGTTGTAAACAATTGGCGCGCAGTCTTAATTTAAATGTTGAATATTTAGATTATACAAAAGCAGACAAATATAAGGGATATAAAGAAATAACATTAGATGACGTAGAATTAGCAAAATTTTATTCAAATTTATATCCCACAGAAACTTTTAATTTATTGCCTAATGAATATCTTTTAATAAAAAATTCAAATAATGAAATTATAGACCACTATAAATATACAAAAGATAAAAACCTAGAAAGAATTGTGCAATATCCTATATTTGATAGTAAAATGTTTGGTAAAGTAAAACCAAAAGATGATTATCAATATATAGCAATGAATAGTTTATTAAATAATCAAATTACTGTATTGCGCGGTCCCGCGGGTACAGGTAAATCATATCTAGCTCTTGGATATCTTTTCAAGCTATTAGAAGATGGTGATATTGATAAAATAATAATTTTTTGTAACACTGTTGCTACTATTGGTTCAGCTAAATTAGGATATTACCCAGGTTCAAGAGACACCAAGCTATTAGATTCTCAAATAGGTAATTTTCTATCTAGTAAACTTGGAGATAAAATAGAAGTCGAGAGATTGGTAGAAGATAATAAAATTGTATTAGTTCCGCTTTCTGACATTAGAGGCTATGATACTTCTGGACATAAAGCTGGTGTATATATCACAGAGGCTCAAAATTTAAGTATAGACTTAATGAAATTAGCTTTGCAAAGAATTGGAGAAGACTGTATTTGTATTTTAGATGGCGATGATGAAACCCAAGTAGATTTACCTTTATATACTGGAAAAAATAATGGATTAAGGCGGGTTTCTGAAATATTTAGAGGTGAAGATATGTATGGAGAGGTAACTCTTGTAAATATTTATCGTTCTCGCATAGCGCAATTAGCTGAAAAAATGAAATAAATAGGAGAAATTAAAAAATGAAACAAACTATGAAAACTATTTTATATTGGATAATCTCTTTTACCTGGGGATTACCAATGACTTTAGTAGGTTGCTTTGCCGCTTTAATAATGATAATAACTGGACATAAACCGCAAAGATTCTATTATAATATTTACTTTGAATTTGGTGAAAGTTGGGGCGGTGTTGATTTTGGTCCTTTCACTATTGTATGTAAAGATAAATCTTTATCAACCATTCAACATGAACATGGACATGGATTACAAAATCTTTGGTGGGGACCTATAATGCTTATATGGGGTGCTTGGTCTGCTATAAGATATTGGAGAGAGGAAATAGTTAGAAGGACTGGCGGCGACACATCAAAATTACCCCCGTATGAAGCATATTGGCTTGAATCACAAGCTACAAAACTTGGTCAAAGATATTTTAAATAAACAAAAGGAGGTTTCTATATGTTAGAGATAATTTCAGTTCCTTGCTTAGTTGTCGCAACTTGCGCGATTATAGAAATGCTTAAAGGAATTTTCAAAAATAATGATAAATTTAATAGATTAATTCCTTTAATTGCTTTATTAATAGGCGCAATAGGTGGAATAATCTTATTCTATGCGGCTCCTAGCATAATGCCTGCAGATAACTTATTTATGGCAATTATAACGGGCGCGGTCTCTGGACTTGGTGCTGTTGGATGCAATCAAGTTGCAAAACAGCTCAAAAAAGAAGATACACCAAAATCAGAATCTGAAACTAAAACAGAAGAATAATTAAGAGGGCTTAAAAAGCCCTCTTTTCTTTTATAAAAAAATATATTATAATATCTATATGGATAAAAAAGAATTAGAAATTTATTGCGATGGAAGTTCGCGCGGAAACCCTGGTGAGGGCGGATTTGGACTAGTAGTATATGATCCCGATTCCCGCGCAATACTTTATGATTTATACGACTTAGAAAATAATACAACTAATAATAGACAAGAGCTAAAAGGTTTATTAAGTGCATTACAATATGCACTAGAACATAAAGATTATAACTTTACAATTTATTGTGATTCTGCCTACTGTGTTAACATGTGTAATTCTTGGATTTATAATTGGGCGCTTAATAATTGGACTAATTCAAACAAGCAAGAAATAAAAAATAAAGATTTAATTCAAAAAATTTATAATCTCTTAATTATTCCTTCTTTTGATAATTATCGCATTAAAAAAGTTAAAGGACATTCAGGCATAACAGGTAATAACTTAGCAGACGCCCTTGCTACTAACAATAAAGAAAAATATAAAGAAATAATTAATAAAAATAAAATAAAATATAATTATTAAACTTGACAAAAAATAAAAAATATAGTAAAATTATCTTACTAATATATATTTAGTAAGATTTTTTATTTGGGAGAAAAAAAGATGAAATACAAAGGAACAAAAAATGTATACAAAAGTCAAAATCTTAATATAGATATAGAAATTTGGGAAGATGAAGATGGAACAGAGGACATTAAAGTAAAATATTCCTGTCTTGATAATAGTTATCATTTGATAGAGACTAATGTTTTTGAAGCAACAAAATGGATAGAAGAGGTTTTAAGACAAGCTAATGTTCGAAGAAGATAGAAAATTTAATTGGAATTATGAAACACATAAACCCAAACAAGATCCTTATGAATTGATACTTCCAAAATTAAATAAATATACTTCAAAACAAATTAGAGAAATGCCTGAACAAGAGGTAAAAGCAGCTATTGATGAAATGATTGCGGAAATACGAAAAATTAATTTATTTCCTATATATTATTATTCAGATGCTGGAATAGAAAAAGAAATTAAAGAGGCGGCTGCGCAAAAAGTTGCCTTTAATCCAGATGATACAATTTCTGTATATTCGGCTAGAGGACTTACTCTTCTAGATTTTTTATTCCCTAATTTACATCAAGCAACAAGTAAAGTAACTAGAAAATCTGCTTTAGATGTATTTTATGATGATAAAAAATTAGGTGATTGCCTATACTATTATTTAAAAGAAAGACCTATAACTAATCTTAGAGCTGCGCTTATACAGAAAATGCGACTATTTTATACAATACCTGTAAATTATTCACCTATGCGCGCGAAGGCAATTTTTGAACGCTTTTGTCCAGCGGGCGGTATCATTTATGATTATTCAGCTGGATATGGCGCGCGCATGCTTGGCGCATTAAGTTCTAAAAGAAAATATAAATATATATGTACTGACCCTAATAGAGATACTTATTATAGTTTATTAAATTTAGGCTATTGGATAAATAGATCTCTAAATAGATCTAATACTTTTGAAATTTATAATCAATGTTCCGAAAATTTAAAGTTAGTATCACATAAAGAAAAAATAGATTTTGCTTTTTCTTGTCCTCCTTTCTTTAATATAGAAAGATATTCAGATGAGCCAACACAATCAATAATAAAATTTCCAAAATATGAAGATTGGCTTGAAGGATATGTTAGAGAAACTATAAAAAATTGTATATATGCACTTAAAAAAGATGGTATTTTTGGAGTAGATATGATTAAGACTTTCGACAATCTTAATCTTGCTGATAATTGGATTGAAATAGCAGAAGAAGAAGGATTATATTTAAAAGGTGTATTTCCCATAATTTCAAAAAAAACAAATTCAGGAGAAAATGAAGCACTTTATATTTTTACTAAAAATCCAAATATAGAATTACAAAATTATACTAATAAATATGCCTATGAACAATTTCTTAAAACAAAAGAAAGGAACAAATTAACTGGGATTAGAAGAAAATTTGTTATTGCAGTTTATGATATTTGGGGAAAATTAATAGAAACTTTTCCTAATTGTGAAAAAGCTGGGTGTAAAAAAGAAGATTTAAAAAGCAAAAAACCTATAAATAATAAATATTTTAGAATTTATAGAGGTAATGATAAAATATTAGAACAGATAGAAGTAAAAAAGCCTGCATTAAAAGTAGAAGATACTTACTTTTTAAATATGGCGGAAGCAGCTAAATTTATAGGGGTAACGCGCCAAGCAGTTTCATTTGCCAAAATAAATAAAAGTGATTATATAAAAACATTTCGTATTAAATGGTTTTCTAATAAAAAATAATATATAATATATAAGAAATAATAAAAGGAGGAAAAAATTTGAATAATTTATATAAAGATGATTCAATTCAAAGCATTTCCGCACGAGATTTTACACGATTGCGTTCAGGTGTCTATTGTGGTTCTACAGAATATAGCACTCAGCTCTTGGTTGAAATAGTTTCAAATGCAATAGATGAATATTCTGTTGGACATGGTAATATCATTAATGTAGATTATAAAGATGATGGTAGTTGCCGCGTAGAAGATTTTGGACAAGGCTTCCCCGTTAATGTAGTACGAGAAGATGGAGAAACTGTTCTTCAAGCATCTTTTGATGTTATAAATACTTCTGGTAAATTTGCGGATGACGGCGTTTATGAAGGAACTGCACTAGGACTTAATGGTATAGGTTCTAAGCTTACGAATTTCTTATCTAGATGCCTTGACGTATTCACCTTCCGCGATGGTAAGAGCGAGCATATCCATTTTAAAGATGGTTTATTTGAGAGCAGAAGAGTAGATAAACAAAGAGATTTTCATACTGGTACTATTGTAGAATGGCAACCAGATCCACAATTTTTTACTAATCCGCAAATAGATATAAACAGAATAAAAAAATTGTTTCATGAATGGTCTTGTTTGTGTCCTGGTCTTGTTATTAATTTAACTCATAACGGAAAAGAACTTATTACTTTTAAATCTAAACATGGATTAAACGATTTAGTAAGTGACATAACAAAAGATAAAGAACTTATAAAAAATAGATTAAATATAAGTTATCAAAATGATAAAAATAAATTAGATTTAGTTTTAAGTTACGCAAATAACTATTCATTTAGTATGACTGCTTATGTTAATGTTGGTGAAACAGATGCGGGACCGCATATAACTCAAATTAAATCTCTCATAACGCGTGAGTTTAATAAGTTCTTCCGCGAAAAGAAATGGATAAAAGATAAAGATGAGAATCTTACAGGCGATGACTTACAAGAAGGATTAGTGATAGCTTTTAATATAACTACCTCTGGAGTTTCATACGATGCTCAAACAAAAGGAAGAGTTGTAAAATTGGATATGACACCTTTTACTACTGTTATTACTAATAATATTCAAGCCTGGTTAAGTGCAAATGAAAAAGAAATAAAAATAATTGCGGATAAAGCCCTTGCGGCGCGAAAAGCGCGTGAAGCCGCTAAAAAAGCTAGAGATAATGCGCGCGGAGAGAAACAAAGCAAAAAACAAAAACTTTTAAATATGCCTACAAAACTTGTAGATTGTTGGAGCAAGGATAGGCCTAGTTGTGAGCTTCTAATATCGGAGGGCGATAGCGCCGCATCGGGACTTATTGAATGCAGAGATTCAGAGTTTAATGCTATATTTCCAATTCGTGGGAAAATAATTTCCGCATTTAAAAATACTCCAGAGAAAATCTTTGCAAATCAAGAAGTAAACAATTTAATTAAGGCTATTGGTCTTGATTTAGATATAAAAAGTGGAAAATTATTTTACGATGAAAAGAAACTTAGGTATGGTAAAATTCTTCTTTGCGCAGATGCAGATCCAGATGGATCTAGCATCAGGAATCTTCTAATCGAGCTCTTCTGGTGGATTTGCCCAGAACTAATCATCAAGGGGCACATTTATACAACAATGCCACCTCTATTTAGAATAACAACTAAGAAGAATGAATATATATACTTAAAAGATGAGAAAGAGCTTGAAAATTATAAAGAAAAACATAAAAATGAAAAGTACCTTATAAATCGTAATAAAGGTTTAGGTGAACAAGATAGCGAAGAATTAGCAGAAGCATTAATTAATAAAGCAACACGTAATATTGCACAAATTACTGTTTCTAATATTAAAGAAGCAGAAGCATTAATAGAAATTTTGCTTGGAAATTCTGTTCCACCTCGTAGAGAATTTTTGCTTAAACATGAAAGCGAAGCAAATGAAATGGATTAAAAGGAGAAATAAATGGATAATACAATAGAATTAACTAAAGAACTATCTCAAAACTTCCTTGATTTCTCGCATGAAGTAAATTATCAACGTGCGTTTGCAGATGCGCGGGATGGATTAAAGCCAGGTCAGCGTGCTTGCATTTGGGAAATGTATCAAAAGGGGTATAAGAGTAATAAGCCCCATGTCAAATCTGCAAAGATCTCGGGCGGAGTCATTGCGAACTGGTGGCCTCATGGTGACACCGCAGTCTATGAAACTTTTGCGCGAATGTCACAAAAATGGATTAATAATATTCCTGAAATAGACTGGCATGGTGCAAATGGTTCAGTTCAAATTAGCGGTGAACCAGCAGCAAGTCGATATACGGAAGCACGTTTAGCAAAA
>CANQPA010000036.1 GCA_947625635.1 uncultured Bacilli bacterium | reverse complement strand
ACCTTACATATTTATTATAATATATTTTTTTTAATAATAAAAGACTGTTTTCAAATTTTTATTTGTCAACAGTCTGAGTCAATAAAAAATTGATATTTAATCAATTTTTTATTGACTAGTCATACATATATAAATTAATGTATTAACTTGCTAATATTATATAATTATTATTCATACAATGGTAATTGAATTGTTACCCTTGTTCCTTTTCCATATTCTGATTCATATTCTATTTTACCATTGTGAGCCTCAACTATTTCGTATATTAATGAAACTCCTAATCCTGATCCTCTTTTTTTTGTCGTAAAAAACGGTTCTTTCATTTTAGACAAGACCTGATTTGTCATCCCCTCACCATTATCTTCTATTACTAAATAATATTTATTTCTTTTAATTTTTGTCAATATATTTATTTTACCATTTGATTCTTTTGGAATAGCTTCAATACTGTTTTTTATTATATTTATTAAAACCTGTGCCAATCTATTATAATCTCCATATATATATATTTCATCATCAATTATCTTCAAATTCAAATTTATTTTTCTTTCAGATAATAACGGATTTAATTTATCTAAAGTATCCTCTATAAGTATATTTAAATCCATAATATCCATATCCATATTACTTTTATTTATTAAAAGGAAATCTTGTAATAAGGACAATAATCTTTCTATTTCTGATTTTATTATTGGTATGTACTTCTCTACTTGACTTGAATTTTTTACATTAAGCATATCCAAGTAACCTTTACAAACTGCAATAGGATTTTTTATTTCATGTGTAATCTTAAATAAAGAAAGTCTAATTTGTTTTTCTTGTTGTAATTCTTTAAAAGTTAAATAAGTTTGCAATATTGATTTCCCAGCTTCATACATTAAGCAAATTATATTAACTATAAAAAAATAACTAATCATTACTAAAAGTAACTTTTGAAAATTACAATTCATTTCATTGTAAAATTTCATCCATATATAATAAACAAAACTACTAATAAAAATGAATAATTCTATAAATGATAAATTACTTATTTTATTTAACTTTTTCAATAAGTAAAAAATCCCCATTATTACATATATAATTAATAAAAACAAAATATTGTTAAAATAATTTTCATATATTAGAACTATTATTATAGCAAATATATTGGCCAAAATATAATTATCCTCCAAATAAAACAAAATAACTATAGAATTTAATACTAAAACTGGTATTATCTTTGGATTATCTGCTCCGTAACTATACATCATAAAAAATGAAGAAATTAATGCTAATTTAAAATACATTCCCTTGGATCTATTATTAATATTTTTATTTGTCGATAAGTAAATTAAATATACAAGTATAGGAAAAGTAAGCAAAACTACATCTAAGAAAACAATTTTAAATAAATTCATTTAAATCACCACTATTATAGTATCATTTTCGTTTGTCGATAATTGTCGAAAGATGAAAAAAAGTGACGAAAATTATCACTTTAATTCATTTATATATTTTTTTATTTGTTTAGCGTGACTTCCAAGTATAATTTTTAATTGATTATCTATTTCAACTATACCTTGCGCTCCCATACGTTGAATACCTTCTTTATTCGCTTTAGAAACATCTTTTAGATTAACAATAAATCTTGACTTATTTACCTGATAATCTATAACATTATCCTTCCCACCTAGTAACATTATTAATTTATTGGCTTCCAACCTAAAATCCTTCTTTTTAGAACGTGTTATTGCTATTGCAATTAATAAACACACTATAATAATTATTATATACTCAAATCTCAAATTAATCACCAATACAATTATACTATATTTTAAAAAAAAAAGAAATATTTGTTTTTTTAATTGTATAAATAAATTAAATAGTGTAATATAATAATGGTGATAACATGAAAAATATATCAAAGTATAAAGTAGATATTAGTATATTTATATGTATTATCTTATTTGCTGTCATAAGTGTAGCCACCATTGGTAGTGCAGAAAAACTTTTACAGGAAAATAATTATTTAATGTTTAAACAAATATTGTGGTATTCCCTTGGTTTTATTATTATTTACTTAATTATGTTTGTAGGAAATCAATTCTTATATAAAAATGCCTGGATACTTTATATATTAGGCGTTTTATCGCTTCTATTACTATTGTTTTTTGGCGCATCAATCAACGAAGCAAAATGCTGGTTCAAAATACCAGGTATTGGTAACATACAACCTAGTGAATTTATGAAAATAATATTGATTATTACTCTTGGTAAATTAATTAATGATTTTAAAGAAGCATATAATAATCCAACAATTAAACAAGAATTTATGTTCCTATTAAAAATTTGTATTGTTGTAGGAATACCTTCAATATTAACTTTTTTACAACCAGATACAGGAGTTGTACTCATATATTTGTTAATAACTTTTGTAATGCTTTTTATATCTGGAATTAGATATAGATGGTTTATTTTAGTCTTTGCAATATTTGGAATTGCCATTGGTTTTGTTTTAATAACCTATTTCTTTAATAATGACCTATTTATTAAAATTTTCGGTTCATCTTTTTTCTTAAGAGTGGATAGACTATTGGATTGGTCAAATGGTAATGGTTTTCAATTAAAAAATGGAATCACATCTATAGGAAGTGGAGGCTTTTTAGGATATGGAATAAACAATACTCCAATATACTTTCCAGAACCACAAACAGACTTTATTTTTGCCGTTTATTCAAATAATTTTGGATTTTTGGGATCTATAGCCCTAATAGGTTTATTAACATATTTTGATCTAAGATTGATAAGATTAGCTGTAGAAAGTCCAAATAATATAAATAAATATATAATTAGTGGTATTATTGGCATGCTTATATATCAACAACTGCAAAATATCGGAATGACTATAGGAATTATGCCTATTACAGGTATTACATTACCCTTCATAAGTTATGGTGGATCTAGTTTACTAAGTTATATGATTATGGCAGGAATAATATTTAATATATCAAATGAAAATATAAGGTATAGAAATTAAAAGGATTTTTTAAAATTAATAAACTCCGTTTATGAATACATAAACGGAGTTATTTTAATTAATACTAATCTATTCAATTATTATTTAATTTTGAATAGATATGCAATCATCTTTAATAAGATCATAATTTATTAATTCTTTACTATCCAAATTTTCTTTATAAATATCAACGCCTAAAATTCTCCTATTTTCATATGTCGTATAGTAATAAATACATTTATCCAAATTCATACAAGAACTATATATTGTTATTTCGTACTTATCATCACCCATATGAACACATCCTCTTTGTTGTTCAACAGAAGTCAATATATGAAAAAATTGGTTAACACTCTCTAATTCAGTTTTTCCCGATATAGAATTAATTTTAGTAAATGTTGCTTTTACAAATCTAGACATACTAGATAAGTCTCCTGGAAGACCTAAAGCACCCATACCTCTACTATATGTTGATAGATTTAGTTTTTTAGAAAAATTATTAACAGGTGGCTCTATTGATAAATTCATATAATTATTTAGATTAAACATCTGAATATCAAATGTTGGATTATTTGTTAAAACCCCAACTGTATTTTCATATACCTTTAATCCTTCTTTAACCGATTCTACTGTTATAGATGAATTTTTATCAGATATAATCCAATGAAGAGGCGATGCCTTAAGTTCTTCACTAAAATTTATATTACATATATTTACATTTTTAAGTAAATCACGTACCTGATCCAAATTTTCACATTGCGATAATATCCAAGGTATAAATTCAAAAGGCGCTATATTATTTAATCCCTCTTTTTCTTCAAAATAGCAGGCATTTAAAGGAAAATTAAGGCCAGCCATCCCCAATCCTTTTTCATTAATTGCATCATAATAAAGCGGATAATTATCACTAACATAAGACATTCCAATTATAGCATAATGTTTATCTATATCATTTACTTTCCTAAACTTAAACTTATAATTTCTAGGGGTTATTGTAATAGTTTCCTTATAAGAATATTCTAAATCTAAATTTCTACCAAAATAACTATTTTTTGTTTTATATGTTATCGCAGTACACATACTATCACTCTCCATAAATAGTATAACATAAAAATACATTAGTGTTTAATATAAATCATTTAAAATGTACATACTTAACTCCTAAGCTTTTGTAAATATCTGAAGCTCTAGGTAATCTAAATAATCTCGCTATAACCAAGTTATAAAACTCATCAATAAATATGATAGAACATAATGCAATACTCATTGTAACAAATATGTTTTTATTGACATTTTTAGCTATATAAAAACATATCGGAATTATTACATATATAAGTAATAAACTACAAAGTCCAAATCCAATAAAACTTCTAAGACAAACAAAGCCCCCTATATTACCAAAATTCAATATTTCCGTGTTGTAATTCCAACATCTAAAACCATCACCAATTATATACATTCCTAATCCAGAAAAAAATTCTAACACTCCACAAGTTATTGAACTTATTAGAAAAACTTTAAGCGGGCTTTTTCTAAATTTATATGTAAAAAAGTATATAGCAACTGCACCTATTGCATATATATTTATCCAAGGCAAAAAATTACCGCCCCTCCAATAAAATGACTTCATTCCAAAATTAAAATAATAAAATACATATTCTAATAAAAAGCCAAATACTCCACTTATTACTATAACAAGACATAATATTCCTAACATTGTTATTTTATCAAATGAATGATTTTCATTAATGTAATCTTTATATTTTTTACTCATAAATGCACTCCTAACTACTTTAATTATTTTCTATTTTAAAACTATTCTTTTTCCGTATACATCTTTATACTCATTTATTGATTTATTAACGTTTATTGTATAATTTTGAACTATACAATTATCTTCTTCACTAAAAAATTCACTTTTAAGTTGCGCTCCTAAAGCCAACATTGTTTTATATGAAGCAGGATTATCTTTGTAACAACTCATAAGAACTTCTCTAATTTCATTTTTTTGACACTCTAAAAGCCCTAAATATAAATTAACTTTATTATAACCTTTTTTTCTTTCTGTAGGCCTTATACTATAACCTATATGTCCTCCTCTTTTTTTTAATCTTTCATTTAAAGCTAATCTTATATTAATCATCCCAACTATCTTATTATCACTTTCTCTAACTAAAAAGAATGTTTTTGCTGGAACCCTTTTTTCACTTGCAATTGTTTTATAATCTTGATCTAATTTAACAATCCAATCTTCATATGAATCTAAATATTTATTAAGTCCACCTGCACCATTTATTTTAGAATCATACTTGTAAAATTCATTTATATATTCTATTGCATCCTCTTTCCTTTGTAAAGTTGGTATTTCAAATTTTAACTTATCCATATAACCTCCAAACTATTTTTTTATAGATATTAAATAGCTATTATCTAAAAATTTATATATTTCTTTTATGTTAACACTATTATTTAGTATTATTGTTATCCAGCTGTTTTTATTCATGTGATATCCTTTAAATATTTTTTTATTATCTACTATTTTATTTATTTTATCTTTATCATATCTAAGTACTATAATCTCTTCTTCCTTATTAATATCAAGACCAAGTTTATTTAAATTTATTACAAGCAAAAGTCCGTACCACTTACTATTTATTTTATTTCTCCATATTGCATCAGTAGGAAAATTATCCCAAAGAAATTCTAAATTATCTCCATATTTTTCTTTTACATATTTAATTAAATCTTTTGTTTGTTTATTTTTAAAAGAATCATTAACTGTTACATTTTTTATTACATCATTTAAAATATTTTCATATTCTTCTTTTACTTTATTTAGAAATGTTCCTTGACTAGACTTTACATCTACTAATTCATATTCAAGGTTTGATGATAAATCCATAACTTTTGAAGTTTTTTCTTTAGATATTTCTATAATTACTTTAAACTTATTATCACATATATTTTTATCGTAAGTATAAGTATCATCTTTTTTAACAAATCCATAATCTAATAATTTATTATAATCAATTTTTTTATTTTTTAAATAACTATCTAATTCACGCATTTTATATTACTCTTTTCATTTAAATTTATTATCAGTTTTTTAATCTTTGCTTATCATCGATATATTTATAATTGAGTAAATTTTCTTTTGTTACTACTTTTTCTTTTAGTTTTTGTTCTATATCAATTCGTGTATTGTTTGCAATTTCTCCGCCAGTTTTAGCAATTTTTTTATTTTCTTTTAATCCAGATGGCCTATATTTTTTAGCAAGCTCACGTGTTGTTGTTTCACCTATATCTGCGAGCAAAATTTCTAAATCAGACATATTATCCCTTAAGGATTCTTTCCTTAATCCTTTATAATTTTTGTATTCTTTTGCAGACATACCTGACCATGTTTTATATATTTCATTAGTTAATATTGCATATTCAACCTCTTCAGTTACTCCATTTTCGTTCCAAACATCAGTTAATTTTTTTCTATCTTGTATACCTTTTATTCTTTTAATAATCCAATCTTCATCATAACCTTTTTTTCTATACGTATCGATCGCTCTTTGGACAGTAATAGAAGGATCGAAGACTTCATCAATTCTTTCACTACCTAATTTTGCCAACCACTGTTTAATTGGTTCTGCATTTTTACTCGGAATAGATTCAATAATTCTAAACATTTCTTCAATATCACAAACATCAGTTAAACGATATTTCCCATCTTGTGCTTTAAGTTTTAAAGCGTGACAATTTGTCACGGTTTCATTTCCTTCTTCTCTTAATCGTTGTTTCAACTTTCGCCAATATGCTTGCTTATCTTTACTTTCTGAAATAACTCCTACCATATCAACTACACTAACATAATATTTTTCTTCTTCCTTATCCCAAATCGTTCTGATTGTTTCATTATTAAATATCTTATTTACTAAATACATTTTATCTTGTTTCATTTTAATTACCTCCTGATATAGTCATCATATCACGCAAACAAGCGTTTTACAATAGGTAATATAAAAATTCGAGAAACTTTAATTCAGTAAACCATTTACAAATTTTATGTACTCTTCTATTAAATTACTAGTTTTACTTGAATAAATAACTTCTTTTGCTAGTGTTATATTATCTGTAATAATATTATCTACATTTAAATCTACCATATCAGATATACTATCCTTAGTATTTACAGTCCAAGCATATAACTCTTTACCTTCTTTATGTACTCTATTTACAAGAGTTCTAGTCACACTAGATGCCTCGATACTAAAATTATCTGCAGCAGTTAACTTATTAATATCACCATAAGCAAGACTCATAACATATACAGTTTTAATATTTTTATCACATTTTTTTATATTTTCAAGCACTTCATAAACTTGTGATGTAATAACGCACTCATCATAAAAATCGTATTTTTTTATAATATCAGAAACATATTTTTCAAAATCAGTTTCATTTCCTGTAGGCTTTAATTCTATATTTAATTTCATATTGTTTTCTTTAGCCCACTTTACTACATCTTCAAATAAAGGAACTTTCTCGCCTTTAAATTTATCACTTAAAAATGAACCTGCATCTAATAATTTAATTTCATCATAATCCGTTTCCCAAATATTTTTATCAACACCTGTAGTTCTTTTTAAATTAGTATCGTGCATCACTATTAACTTTTTATCTTTTGTCTGTTGAATATCTAGTT
The DNA here is from genome assembly GCA_947625635.1 of uncultured Bacilli bacterium. GTDB lineage: Bacteria > Bacillota_I > Bacilli_A > RF39 > UBA660 > UMGS1613. The sequence goes on along the minus strand of CANQPA010000036.1, from coordinate 5,284 downwards.
CAATAAAATCTGCTCCAAGCTCTTTAGCCCCTTTAAATGCACTCATAGTATTTTCAGGATATTCTTTTGAGGCACCTCTATGCGCAGTTACTTCCATTGTTTTTACATATTCTATTTTTAAATCATATTTATTATTCATAACAAGGTAAGTAAGTAATGTCCCACTAAATATTACAAGAGCAATAATCACGTATTTAAATACTTTAAATTTCTTTTTTTGTTTTTTTATTTCTTTATTATTAACTTTAACGTGTACTATATTTTCTTTTATTTTATCTTTATTTTTATAGTATCTAAGCGTTACTATAGCGTAATTTATAGGTGTTGACATTAAGGTTATAATTATGAATGATATAGCTATTAAAATCCAAATGAGCGTTATTGAAAGGGTTGAAAATATATTTACTTTACCTATACATTTATATATTAAACTTATAAATATTATACCTATTAATATAAATAAAATATAAGCTATAAATATAAAAGTTTGAGTTATTATAATACTTATAAAATCTTTTATTTTGTTTTTCTTACTTAGATTTACACTTCTTTTACGTGCTTCTTTAAAATTACAATCTTCAAGTACAAAATAATGAATTACATAAAGCCATCTAAATAATATAACTGTTAGTATTATAATAAGTATAGAATATAATACTAATAATAAAGTATTACTATTTATAAAATCTAATATAAATTCTGGAATTGATATTGTTGATATAAAACCAGTTGATAACCCTATATTTAAAAATGGTATTAAAAATATAACTAAAAATGGAAGCAATATATTTTTAATTTTAAATACACATAAAGATTTCTTACAAGCGAGTATAAAAGCATCTTTTATTTTTATCTTTTTTTCTTGATATGAACTATCTAAAATAATTATTACTGTACTTAAATCAATTAACGTATAAAATGTAACTAGTATAATTAATATAAGTAAAAAAAGTATTGTTATAGGTTTAGATAAAAATGAAATTACATTTTCAAAAGTTAAATATGTATATCCACTTAATTTAGTAATTAAATTAAAAAGCAAAAGAAATATGGGTGTAAAAACAAATACTGAAACAAGTTTATATATAAACTCAAATCCTATCAATGTTTTCATATTATATTTTAATAACTTTCTCATAAATTCAACTCCAAATACTAATATAATTATACCATGAAAAAAGCAAATCAGAAATATGAGTTGCTTTTAAATTTTTTTTAATTATTTCTATTTACTAGATACCATAAAATTACTAGAGTATTATTTTTAAGCCGATCAATATTGATTGTACTAAACTAATTTATTTTCATTTTATCATTTGTATAATATAAACTTTTAAACATTTTAACCGTAAAATTATGACTATTTGCATGCTTAAAATATCCAATAAAACTATTCCAAGATAATATTATTTTAAACTTATCCAATTTGTTTAGTGAGTATAACTTATTCCACACCTTAATACTCCTTTTCACCTTATTTTTACTTCTTTTCCTTATTAATTTATGTGTTTCATATATTATATACCCACAAAAATTAATTCCCATTTTTGATGGATAATATCTACTTTTAATATTTAGTTCTAACTTTAATTCATTATTTAAATAGTGTTCTATTTTATCTTTTATCTTCTTACACTCTTCCTTAGTTTTTAATAATATTATAAAATCATCCATATATCTTATGTAATACTTTATTTTTAATTCTTCTTTTACATATTTATCTAATTCATTTAAATATATATTTGCAAAATACTGACTTGTATAGTTACCAATAGGTATTCCAATATCTAGGTCATCTTCATATATAAAAATCCCTGTTAATTCGAATAATCTTTTATCAGTTATATATTTTTTCATTATATTAAATAATATATCTTTATCTATATTATAAAAATATTTCTTTATATCACATTTAAGTACATAATAATCATTACATATTCTTTTCATCTTTCTCATATACTTTTGAGTTATATTAACCGCAAATAAAGTACCTTTAGATTCTATACAGGCACAGTTTGTATAGATAAATCTTGGAACAATAAATGGTTTTATAAACTCTTCTATATACCACTGTTGTACAATTCTATCTTTAAAAGGCAAAACTTTTATTACTCTTTCTTTAGGTTCATATATAGTAAACGTCCTATATTTTCCTTGCTTATATTTATTATTCTTTAATTCATTTAACAAATTTACAATATTAGTTTCTAAATCAATATTAAAACTAAGTAAATCTTTTTTATTTCCTTTATTTTTACTTGCTCTTTCATAAGCACTCATTAAATTATCAAACGTTAACTTTAAAGCAAAACTTTTCTTTATTGTTTTACACACGACTTAATCCAACCACCTAACAAATTAGATATATTAGCTATTTTTTTACTCCATGCCTCATAATTTTTAGAATTTATATATTTTCTTTTTTTAGAAACTCTTATTAATACTTTAATCATTTTTAAATTAATATCTAAATTACTAAGAATATTAACTCTTTTTATTTTATCTTTCTCTTTTTGAGCTTTAATAATACATTCCATTATAAGTAATATTTTTAATTTTAGATACCAAAGAATATTTTTCTACTTTTGGATATTTAACAGTTATAACTTCAGTATAATATATAAGCTCTATATACTGTTTATATATTATTAAACCCTCAAGTTCATTCATTTATACATTCCTTTAATTCTTTTAATATATTTATTGATTCTATTGGAGTTATTTTATCAATATCTATATTATTTATTTTCTTTATTATATCTTCTATATCCAATTTATCTTTTTTTATTACTTCAACATTTAATTTTAAATTATTAAATATATCTAAATATTTATTTAATGAATTACTAGGAAATCCGCATTTTAATACACTATTTGTTAAATTAGTTAATTTTAAGGTAGTAATTTTACTTATATTTTCTGCATCACTATCTATAAATATATAAAACTTACCACTTTCAAATAAATACATCTTACTACTATCACTACTTTTTAAATTTAAATATTTATCATATAACTTACTCATAAATCCACCTTCTTATTCAAAAAAAGATAGTAAAAGAATCTACTACCTTCCATATATTCCCATTTTCATCATTTTACTACTTACAGGAATAATATTATTTATGTGTTTATTTAACTTAACGTTAAATAGGAATTAAACTTCTACTATAAACCATACTGAATATAATCCTTAAACTATATTAACTGATAGAAGTTTTACTTACTTATTGTAGTCGGTGCGAGAACAACGCGGAACGAATTGTTGTTGTTACTATTGCCATTGTTGTTGAAGTTGAACACGCCTGCATTGGACGTATTGTTGTAGTTGCCTCCACGGATGAACCACGGATTAGTACTAGAAACGAAGTTCGCGCTTACAGTTTAATCCCTCATGCCTATTTTTTGTTTTGCAAAATAGGCATGACACTTGAAAACTTTTTAACTATTAATTATTTTTTAACTTTATTATTTAATTTTCCCCCTGTGCCACTCTCAAAAAAGAGTGAGAGTGGCACTATCTCGCCTATTATTTATTTATCATATCACACGTCTTTATATACTGTACTTAGAGTGATTCGACTTCACTAACGTTCAGACTCATGTAGTCGACGCGAGCACAACACGGAACGACCAATCGCCGGTGGCACAGCCAATGTCGCCGCAGAAGCCGAACACGCCAGCGACAGTCGTATTGTCGTAGATGCCTCCACGTAAGAACCACGGAAAAGAACCAGTAATGGAGCGCGCGTAGTCACCATACCAGGTACGAGTCTCTCCTAATGCATGTCCTATGTATAAAGGATTGTTAGGATTTGTATCTACATATAAATCATAATATTTTTGATGTTCATTAAACCAAGTTGCATCTATTCCATGACCTTTTGTATTATTATAGTTTCCCATAACATATTCCCAAGATCCACCACTCATATCATATATTCCATATATGTTTCCAGTTGTACTTGCTCCTCCACCACAAGATCCAATTCCTCCCCCTCTATTTGTTATATTGTCATATTCACAAGCTCCTGATGCTGAATATCCTCCTGCTCCAGGTTGTCCACTACTTCTTCCTGTATAATAATCTGATGAGTCATTTTTATATACTTCTTTATTCGCACCAGTATAATCAACATTTCCATATTTTCCATATTTAGATTGACTTAGGTATGCAACCGCTCCCCATTCACTATTCTTCATCATATGTGAATCTCCTAGATTATTTAAGTATTGATTAAATAACTGTGAGGTTGTAAACTGTTCACCTACTGTTTGACTTCTAAGTGATTGTACATTTGGAAGTATAGTTGGAGCTGTAGCTGTTCCTGTTGTCTCAAACTTCCCTACCCAAATTCCACTTAACTCATCACTTCCAAACGTAAATGCAGGATGTACTATATAATCTGTTGTTTGAGTTGTTGTTTCTTTTGATATAAAGTTTATATATATTTCTCGTGCTCCTGTACCTTCTGATATTTTATATTCATATCTTGGTATCCATACAAACATAGCTTTTACATCTGTATTTAAATTAAGTTTTGTTCCTACTTTATTTTTACTTTTATCGTTTAATATTACTGCATTTGCCCATTCTTGTTTATCATAGTCATACCACTCTTCTTCTAGATTTGCTACTACCCAATTACTTCCATTATATTTTACTGGTATTAAACCATCCAATAGATCAGGTGCATTTGCTCCACTAGCGTCTTTATATAGTACAACACAAGTAAAATCTATTGATTTACTTTCTACTTTGCCATTTTTAAATGTTATATTACCGCTGCATGGTCTTTCTCCTGTTGTTTCTACTATAAGTGAAACTCCACCGCAAGTTAAATTTCCATCACTTTGTACTACACAACTTGTTGGATTAAATTCTTCTGTTAAATTCTTCCTTGCGATTGCTTGTTCTACTGCTTTTATGTATAATTCTTGACTTCTATCATTTGACGATTTTTTTGCTCCAGTTATTATATTTATTATTATTGGTACTGCAATAAGTGCGATTATTGCAAGTATTACTATTACTGCTAAAAGTTCTATAAGCGTAAATCCTTTTCTTTTCATATACATCCTTCCTTCTATCATATTCATTATACCATCACCCCCCCCCCTACCTGTCAAGGGATAAAAAAATTGAGTTTGAATCCTCAATTAGTGCAGTGGTAAACTTAAAGTAGACAACTTGAGAGGGTATGTATACAATTCGTTATTTTTTCTATACAATTATATTGAAATGTATACAATGAAAGGACTGATGTTTTTATGAATATGCATT
>CANQPA010000035.1 GCA_947625635.1 uncultured Bacilli bacterium | reverse complement strand
CTTCAATCATAATAAAAAGAAGTGTAATATTCAACTACATTTCTGTAATTAATTATTACACTTTTATAGTACCAAAGACTAAGCCTTTTTTGCTTAGTCTAAAATATATATCAACTATTCAACTTTTTCTTTAACAGCAGCTTGTGCAGCGGCAAGACGGGCTAAAGGAACTCTAAATGGACTACAAGATACATAATCAAGCCCTACTCTATGGCAAAATTCAACACTTGATGGTTCTCCACCGTGTTCTCCGCATATACCCATATGGATATCAGGGCGAGTTTCACGACCCAATTTAGCAGCCATTTTGATAAGTTTTCCAACACCATTCTGATCTAATTTAGCAAATGGATCATTTTCAAAAATTCCTTTAGTATAATATTCATTTAAGAATTTAGCAGCATCGTCTCTTGAGAATCCGAATGTCATTTGTGTTAAATCATTTGTACCAAATGAGAAGAATTCAGCCTCTTTAGCTATTTCATCTGCAGTAACAGCAGCTCTTGGGATTTCAATCATTGTTCCTACATGATATTTTAAATCAACGCCGGCTTCTTTAATTATACTGTCTGCAGTATCACATACAATTTTTTTAACATATTTAAGTTCATTAACATCTCCAACAAGAGGAATCATAATTTCAGGAGTAATATTCATACCGTTCTTATTTACGTTTATTGCAGCTTCAATTACAGCTCTAGTTTGCATTTTTGCAATTTCTGGATAAGTTATTGCAAGTCTGCATCCACGATGCCCCATCATTGGATTAAATTCTTTAAGTGATTCAACACGTGCTTTTAAATCTTCAAAACTCATACCAAGTGATTCAGCAAGTGGTTTAATCTCTTCATCTGTATGAGGTAAAAATTCATGTAGAGGTGGATCTAGGTAACGAATTACAACAGGATCTCCCTCCATAGCCTCAAATAATCCTTCAAAATCTTTTCTTTGATATGGCAATATTTTTTCAAGTGCTTCTTCACGTTTTTCTAAACTATCTGCAGCAATCATGCGTCTAAAGTTAAATATTCTCTCTTCTTCAAAGAACATGTGTTCTGTACGACAAAGTCCGATACCTTCAGCTCCAAATTTACGAGCTTGTTTAGCATCTTTAGGTGTATCTGCATTAGTTCTAACTCTAAGTCTTCTAACACTATCAGCCCATCCCATAAATGTTTCAAAGTCTCCACTTATTTCTGGATCTACAGTTTTAACTTGTTCACCATACACGTTACCTGTTGAGCCATCTAAACTCATCCAGTCACCTTCATGGTACGTTTTACCATCTTTAGTTTTTAATGTTTTAGCTTCTTCATCTATAACAAGTTCTCCACATCCAGATACACAGCAAGTACCCATTCCACGAGCAACAACTGCAGCATGACTTGTCATACCTCCACGAATAGTAAGTATACCATGAGCTATATTCATACCTTCAATATCCTCTGGTGATGTTTCTAATCTTACAAGTAATAAATCCTTTTCTCCATTTTTAGATGCATTCATAACGTCTTCAGCAGTAAAGTAAATCTTACCTGTTGCAGCTCCTGGAGATGCAGCTAACCCTTTAGCTATAACCTTGGCAGCTTTAAGGCTTGACTGATCAAAATTTGGATGTAATAATTGATCTAATTGTTTAGGCTCTACTTTAAGTAAAGCTTCTTCTTTAGTAATCATACCTTCACTAACTAAGTCAACAGCAATCTTAAGTGCAGCTTGTGCAGTCCTTTTTCCATTACGAGTTTGTAACATGAATAGTTTACCATTTTCGATAGTAAATTCCATATCTTGCATATCTTTGTAATGATTTTCAAGTGTATTACAAATTTTAACAAATTCATCGTAACATTCAGGCATAGTTTCCTTTAGTGTATCAATTGTCTTTGGTGTACGAATACCAGCAACAACATCTTCACCTTGTGCATTCATTAAGTATTCACCATAAAGTTTTTTCTCACCAGTTGCTGGATTTCTTGTAAATGCAACACCAGTTCCTGATGTTTCACCACGGTTACCATAAACCATTTCTTGAACGTTTACAGCAGTTCCCCAACTAGATGGAATATCATTAAGTCTACGGTATGTAATCGCCCTATCATTATTCCAACTTCTAAATACAGCTTTAACAGCTTCTAATAATTGATCTTTTGGATCCTGTGGAAAATCAACACCTGCATGACGCTTATATTCGTCTTTATAAATATCTACTACTTCCATCAAATCTTCGGCAGTAAGTTCAGTATCAAACTGTACTCCTTTTTCTTCTTTGATTACGTCAAATTTTCTTTCAAATGAACTTTTTGGGAATCCCATAACAACATCAGCAAACATTTGAATAAATCTTCTATATGAATCGTACACAAATCTAGGATTATTCGTAGTCTTAGCAAATCCCTTTGCAACTTCATCATTTAATCCTAAATTAAGTACTGTATCCATCATACCTGGCATAGATGCCCTTGCACCGCTTCTAACAGATACAAGTAATGGATTATCAACATCTCCAAATTTTTTACCAGTTTCTTCTTCTAGAGATCTTAAATGTTCTAATATTTCATCTTTTATATCACTAGAAATATCCTCGCCATCATCATAATATTTGATACATGCTTCTGTAGTAACAGTAAAACCTCTTGGAACAGGTAACCCAATTCCTGTCATCTCAGCAAGATTAGCACCTTTACCACCCAATAGGTTACGCATGTCTTTGTTACCTTCTTTAAAGGCATATACATATTTTGTCATATAATCCTCCTCTATAAACAAAGATATTATAACACGAATAGAAAAAATAGAGCAATACTTTTTTCCAAAAATTACATTATTTTACAAAAAAAATATAAAGCGTGATTACCTTATATTTTATTCCTTAAATTATTATTTATTATTAAATATTAGTTAGTACAAAATACCCAGCAACGAGCAATAGTACTATAACAAAAACACCGAAAAGTAACGACAATTCACTTTTTGACTTTGCCTCTTTTCTTTTCTTAATGGCTTTTTTTGTTGGTCTTCCTCTTTTAGCCATAACTACCTCCTATTGTACGTTAGAATTATATCATTAATTATTATTTATTTCAATTAATATTTACATCTCATTTATATATTTTTACACTAATTATACATTTATAAGAATTTCACTGGTGTTAAAATATTTTTTCTATTCTATTTTTTGCATGATTATTATCTATAATTAATAAATTAAAAAGCTATAATGCTTTGCCACAATTTACACAAAATTTAGTATCGGTATCTAGTTCGGATCCACAATTTGGACATATTTTTTTATCTATATTATCAGGTTTTTTAGTGCCACATTCAGTACAAAAATTTTCAATTATTAAAGAACCACAATTTGGGCATTGAATGCCTCGATCATTTATCTTTTGTATATCATTTTCATCTTTAACAAAATTAACAGAATTTATTTCTGATTGTTTTTGTACTTGATTTGATGAATTCGTTTCAAGCCATGAATTTTCTTTATCCAATGTTTCAATTTCTGTAAATTCAGAAGTAAAATCCATCAGTTCTTTTTTGATCATTTCCACTGATTCGTTAGTTGGAGTTACACTTGCTATAGAAACACGAACAACATTTATTCCCAATGTACCCCAAGTATTTTTTAAATATTTTCTTACCGCGTCGCTTACTTCATTTGTTCTGCTTGGTAACATATTATATGAAATTTTTTGTTGACTAACTATGGTAAGTGCTGGTTGCAAAACTTGTAAAAAATCTGCTAAAAAGGAATTTTTAAAATTATCATTTATTACGTAATCTTCTTCAATATTATTACCGAAAGTATTATAAAAAAGCAAAGGATCAACAACACGAAGTATATATTCTCCATAACACTTTATGTTAATTGTTATACCAAACTTACTATCTGTAAATGGTATGGAATTTTTAGTCTTGAATTTGTTTCCTTTTATATATTTTGTATTTATATAATATGCCCTTAGATTGTCGTATACAACATCTTTCATTTTAAATTTATCAAAAGATTCCAATAGTTCTTCACCAAATTCACCACAAAGCATTGAAGGCTCAATATTTTGATCAAAAGTATAATAACCTGCTTCTGCGGTAAAATCTATTATTTTACCATCACATTCAATTATTAAAAATTGATCCTCTCTTACTATAATCTTACTGCCATTTTTAATGATATTATTATTTATACCTATATTTGACTCACTACTTTTGAACAATCCCTTTTTTATAAGTATATTATCTTTCATGCAATCACAGTATATATAATCTAGCCAATCATTTTCTGATGTACTTGATAAAGATGTGCTAACTACCTTTATTAAACCCATTATATCTCCCTTCCTATATCTTCTTATACCGTAATTATATAATATTTACTCAATAAAATCAAACTATTTTTGGCAATAATATAATATTAATTTAACTTTTAAATACTTTTATGTTATAATACCTAATGGAAGTGATTTAATGTTCAAAAAATTAAATATTTTAGATGAGAACAACCCTCATTTAAGAAAAATAAGTATAGATGCAAAATTGCCATTGAAAAAAGAATATAAAGATACAATTAATCAAATAATTAAAGAATTAACTTATAGTCAAATTGAAGAATATGCGACAAAATATAAGTTAAGACCTGGTATGGGTTTAGCGTTTGCTCAACTTGGAATAAATGAAAGAATTATAGTAATTGTACATGAATATGAAGACGGTAAATTTAATAACTATGTATTTGTAAATCCCAGAATAACAAGTTATTCTGATGAAATGATTGCTGCAGAAGCAGGAGAGGGTTGTTTAAGTGTAAATAGAGATGTCGAAGGTCATATTAAACGACATGCAAGAGTAACAGTTGAAGGTTTCGATGTAGATGGTAATAAAATTAAAGTTAGAGCACGTGAGGAATTATCTATTGCATTTCAACATGAAATAGATCATTTAAATGGAATTTTATTCTATGACAGAATTGATAAAAATAAACCGTTTTTTAGTGAAGACGAAATAAGATTAATATAAATGCCTACTATTAAGTAGACATTTTTTAATGATCGTATATCAATAATTACCTTATTCACTAACTTTTTTTATAGAATTAGCCTTAAAAAATCCAGTAATTCCACTTTCATTTCCAATAATGTAAGGATAATTAGTATCATCCATTATACCTATTATTTTCCTTTCCCAACCAATAGCTTTGCTGTAATTAGAATCAATAGAAAAGGCCGATTCTGCGTATTCACCTACAATTAATACATAATCACCTATTTTATAGGTTGTATTTATCTCGCTATTTTTGTATTCAGCGTACAAAGTCACATCATCATTTATAGCTTGATTTTCGTATTTGTTCCCATTCAAATACCAACCAATAAAATCAAAACCTTCTTTTGTAATTTTAGGAAGATCGTCTATTACACTACCTTTTAAAATTTTTTTTGTATCTATTTTGTCTGAAGTTCTTGTTTCAAACTTTATAGTAATATATTCTTCTTTAGCCCATTTAGCAGTAAGGACAGTATTACTTTTAATTTCACTATCAAAATCATATTTTTTTCCGTTTAATTGCCATTCCACAAAAACATATCCTTCTTTAACTGGAGAACTAGGTTCTTTTATTTTTGAATTTTTAGATACATATTTTGTTAAAATAATGTCATTAGTGCCTGTTTCAAAAGAAACTTTATATTTACCTTTATAATAAACATATGATGAAAAAATTGATATTAAAAACATAACAATAATAGAAATCATAATTATCAATCTTTTTTTCTCCATGCTAACCTCCTGAACAATTAAATTATATATAATTATTAAATTATTGTCAAATTAATGAATATATTATATTGATGAAAAAATACATATCAATAATGGTTATTACTTTTTTTGTTATTTTAATTTTATTCAACTCAGTTGAAATCATGGAAAGTATACGACTTTCCTTTTCAATATGTATAAACAACCTTTTCCCTTCACTAATTCCATTTATGTTAATTTCAAACATTTTAATCAATTATAATTTTATTGATGATATAAGTGAAATTTTTGGATCCGCTATGAATAAATTTTTTAATGTAAGTAAAACTTGTTCCTTTGCGTTTATAATGAGTATTATAAGTGGTACACCAAGTAATAGTAAATATTTAAAAGATTTATTAAATAATAAATTGATAAGTATAGAAGATTGTAAAAAATGCCTTAATTTTTGTCATTTTACAAATCCTATATTTGTTTTAGGAACTATAGGTTACACTTTCTTAAATGATAAAAAACTAGGGTTAATAATACTTATTAGCCACTACATATCAAGTATTTTAATTGGATTTGCGAATGGAAAGTATAAAAATGAACTTATTGAAAAAAATTTAAATAGTATGAAAAATAAAAAATCTTTTATATCAATTCTAAATGATTCTATAAGTAATGTAATTAGTACACTACTTCTAATACTTGGAATAATTACAACTTGTTTAATACTAACTTGTATTTTAAATAAAATTTTATTTTTAAATGAAAATATAAAATTCTTGTATGGATTAGTAGAGCTTACGCAAGGATTAAAGTATTTGTCACTTTCAAATTTAAATATTTTTTTAAAAGCTATGATTGCTAGTTTTTTAATATCTTTTGGAGGCTTTTGTATACATATTCAAGTATTTAGTATATTAGACAATAAAAAAATAAGATATATTCCATATTTATTATCGAGATTAATACATGGTATCTTATCTTTTATATTAACATATATATTTATATTTGTAGCGTATTAGAATTATATTGATATATTACTTTAACACCGAAATTTTCATTAGGATATCTTTTGTTTTTTATAGGAATATCTATTATTAAAAAAGTATCATTACGAGAATTATCAGATACATCAACATATCTTTTAGTTATATCTGGATTTACAACTTCGGTTCCTTCTAACATTTTGTAAACATATTCCCCAAATCTTATATAATCACTTGATACAACTAATCTAGATATCGTTCCATCTGAAAAACTAAAATCAAAACAGAAATCCTGTTCGTCACATTTAGAATAATTTATTAGATTATTTCTATTTATTTTTGAATTTAATGCATTACTCAAATTCCCCTGATTTACTATTAAAGTAGTTTTTAAATCGGAATCATTATATAAATCTCTTATCACAAGAAATATATTTATTAATATTGTAACTATTACAGCAGTCAGAGCAAATGTCATAATCAACTCTATTAAAGTAAATCCCTTTTTATTCATCTGAATCACCAAACCTTAATGTTGCATACGTAGAATTATTAAAACTAGCTATTAATCTATATTTTGAATTACCTTTACCATTTATTTTTTTTATAAAATCTCTAAACGGTTTATCAAACGCCTTAATGTTTTTATTTGGTATATCATTTTTTGTAACAATTATATTATCAATTTGTACAATATCAAATAAATTATGACAATATACAATATCTGTAAATCCACTACAATTTTTAATATCAATATAATCTGAACTATCCAAACTAGACTCTATTTTACTAACTATACCTGGATCACTTAAAATATAATTTCTTATATCCTCTAGTGCATATAATCCTTCAATTGTATTGTATTTATATGAAATTTCATAATTTTGTTTCAAATTTGTAAATTGTATGAATATAAAAATCAAAACTCCAGCTGCAAAGGTAGTGACTATCAAAGTTTCTGCCAATAAAAATCCCCTATTACCAATTTTTTTCATAAATATCCCCAATCTATCTTGAATTTATCCTAAATATATTATATAATACATTTAGGATAAAATCTAGTCCTGAAAATATAAAAAGGGTGAGAATATGTTAAAAGATTTTGATTTTGAAAAAACTCCAGTAGTAGAAATTGTTAATGAAATATTAGTTGATGCATCCAGAAGAGGTGCGTCAGATATTCACTTTGATCCATATGATGATCATTTAAAAGTACGTATAAGAATAGATGGTGAGCTTATTAGTTATACTGAAATTCCAAATACGATTGCTAAAAATTTAATTACTCGTATAAAAATAATTTCTGGTATGAATATTACAGAGTCAAGATTACCTCAGGATGGTGCTATTAAAGCTACACTTGAGGATATTGATTTGGATCTACGTGTCTCTGCAGTTCCAACTAATAAAGGCGAGAAGATAGTTATTCGTATTTTAGACTATTCATTAAGTTTAGCTGGTCTTGATAGTTTAGGATTCAATGAAGATAACTATAAAAAAGTTTTAAAAATGATTTCTAGTCCAAATGGTATTGTACTTGTAACAGGGGCAACTGGTACTGGTAAAACTACAACTGTATATTCTATATTACAAAGACTTAACAAAGAAAATACTAATATAATTTCAGTAGAAGATCCAATAGAAATGGATATAGAAGGTGTAAATCAAATTCAAACAAATAGTGAAATTGGTTTAGATTTTGCAACGGTATTACGTTCTATATTGCGTCAAGATCCTAATATTATAATGATTGGAGAAATACGTGATACAGAAACCGCAAAAATAGCAGTTAGAGCATCAATAACTGGACATTTGGTTTTATCAACCATACATACAAATGATTCATTAAATACAATAGAACGTTTATTAGATATGGATGTTGAAAGATATCTATTAGCAAGTGCTCTAACAGGTATTGTTTCACAAAAGTTGGCACGTAAATTATGTCCACATTGTAGAAAATTAAGACCAACTAATCAATATGAAAAAGATCTTATTAAAAAAGTTTGTGGAAAAGTTGTAGGTGAAATTTATACCGCAACTGGGTGTGATGAATGTAAGAATGGATACAATGGACGTATTGCTATACACGAAGTTTTATTAATTAATCAGGATATTAGAGATGCAATAAGTTCTAATGTTAGAAAAGATCAATTAAGACATTTAGTATATAACAAAGACGTAATATCTCTATTACAAGATGGTATGAATAAAGTATTAGAAGGCTTAACTACTCTTGAAGAATTGTTAAAAATTATTGAGTTAGAGGATGATGAGGTTTTACATTCTACTGGTCTTCAAAATGCTATAGGTGTTGATCAACTAACGAAATCAGAAAATAAAATTAATAAAACTTCAACGGTAATAGAACCAGGAAATGATAAAATAATAGAAAAAACGACAGAAGAAAAAATAAATAATTCTGAGAACAATAACATTATGAATGATATTGATAATAATATATCTAATAATATTGAAAAACTAAATAATAGTAATATTAAAACATCATTATTTGGTTCTAAAAAAAACATATTTAAATAAAATATATCATTAAAAAAGGTAAGTTTCCTCCCGTTCTTACCTTTTTTTATATTAATTTATTATTTATATGTGACTGTCTGTAACCTATAATCATACTCAATATTAATTTTGACTATCAGTTATCAATTACAAATAAATAAAATAGCTTCAATAAAAATTTGTTGATATTATCTTTTTTATAAATCAGCAGCTATTCCATCATATAAAAAATATGAATCATATCATAAATAAATTTAAGATTGAATTCATATCTATTTTCAACAAAATTATTATTGTAGCTGCGATGGCCAAGAAAGGCCCAAATGGTATTTCATGAGAAGATGTCCTTTTAAGAATAATTATAGAAATTGGAAGTCCAATTATAGCAGCCAAGAATACTGAAATTACAGACATTGGAAATCCAATAGTCAAACCAAATACTGCTAACAATTTGATATCTCCACCACCCATAGATTCTTTTTTGAATATAAAATCGCCAAATAGTTTTAAAGTGAACATAAATAGGAATGATGCTAGTGAATTTAGTAAACTAAATCCTACTCCACCAAATCCATACATTTTAAATTTTATCAATAAAATAACGATAGAAAAAACAATTAAAACGCTATCAGGTATTATCATGGTCTGGTAATCACTTATAATTATTATAAGTAACATAGAAATAAAAACTATGCACAATAAACACTCATAAGAAAAACCATATGCATAGTAAGAAAATGCAAATAAGACTCCACTAAAAAATTCAAAAATAGGATAAAATAATGATATTTTACTTCCACATTTTTTACATTTTCCACCCAATAATAAAAAAGACAAAATCGGAATTAATTCGAATGCCCCTAATTTATGATTACAAACAGTACAATGTGATGGAGGATATAGAAGTGATTCACCTTTCGGCACTCTATACCCTACAACATTGTAAAATGAACCAAATATTGTTCCCAATACAAAGAACAATAATAAAATACTTAAATACATCAAATCACCCTAAGCTTTGTACTTGTTGATACATATTAAACATCGGTATAATTACAGCCAATAATATTGCTCCTACCGAGAAAGTTAAGAAAATAATTAATATAGGTTCTACCAATGCCTTAATTCTTGAAACCGTATTTTTATGTAAACTTTGATAATAATCCGATACCTTTGCCATCATTTCAGCAAGTTGACCAGTCTTTTCCCCAGTAACAATCATTTCATAAGCTGGTACTGGAAACGCCCATTGATCTTTAAAAGCTGTCGAAATTTTATCACCACTAGCTAAGTTGGCAACAGTATCAAGAATCATCATTTTATATATTTCATTATTTGTCACTCTATTCAATATATCCATACTATCTGTTATATAAACATTATGAGCAAGCAATGAGGCAAATGTTTTAGAAAACATTGTTACTTCATTATATATTATGACTTCTTTCAAAACAGGAATGTGCATTGCAATCCACTGCATCATTGTTCTCAAAACTTTAACATTTCTATATAAATAAACCATAATAAGCATAAACACTATAATTCCTAGTATTATCCACAAAATATTATTTTCTAGAAACGAACTGGCAGTTATTACCATTAAAGTAAATTTTGGAATTTCTGTTGAATCCATTGAAGTATAAATATCTACAAATTTTGGAACTACGTATATCATAACAAATGTAACAACAGCCAAAGTAAATATAAATACTATTGATGGATATGTAAGAGCACTTATCATTTCTTTCCTTGCTTCTTCAGCTTCAGTATAATAATTTACCATATCATCTAATGCCTCTGGTAATTCTCCAGTAAGTTCTGATGCTTTAACCATGTTTATTAATAATTTTGGAAATGCAGCTCCCCTTTTCTCAAGTGCGGAACTAAAACTTTCACCAACAGTAAGATCGTACGTAACATCTCTTAATATAGTTTTATACGCATTTTTTTTAACTTGTCTTATTAAAATATTTAATGCCTCTACAAGTGGAATTCCAGACTTTAAATAAGTTGATAACTGTGTTAAAAGAAATATTAAATCCTTATTTTTTACCCTAGTGGATTTAACAGTTCCGTGTAATGTTTGTATTAGTTTGCTAGTTCTTATACTATATACAGCTAAACCCTCTCCTAACAAAAATGACTGAACATCAACTCTTGAATAAGCATCAAAATATCCCTTAATTTTTTTACCATTTTGATTTATTGCAATATATTCCCAAGTAATTCTCTTACCTTTATTTTTATCATTTTCATCGTCAGTAGAAAAATCTACTAACATAGTTTTTGTATCGAATGCCTTCTTATTTTTTGCTTGTTTGACTATAGCAATATTATCAAATTTCTTTTTTAATGATTTAGGAATAGCGATAATAGCATTCAATCCTGCATTTATGAAATAACCTAAATTTTTCTTTTCTAATTTTATATTTTCATTTTTATAGCTAGATGTATCAATTTTATTTTCAGGACGCTTATTCGATTTTTTTTCTTTCTTTTTCTCTTTTTCTAATATTTTTTGTCCTTCTTTTCTCAATTTTTCTACATCAACTTCTTTAGATCTTATAATCAATTTGCTTACGACCATTACCAAAATAACAAAAGGCCATAGCAATCCATACCATACATATTTAATAAATCTATATATATATATACAAATTTTAATAAAAATCCAAACGAATCCAGTAGCTATTTCAGATATAAAATTTGATAAATTATTAGTTAATTTTTTTACTTGTCTCAAATGAACACACCTACCGTTCTTCTTATCCTCTTAATAATTATAACATATTTTTCATAAATGTAAAACTTTTTTTAATAATTTCATATAATATTTTAGAAAAATATATAGGAGGATATCATGAATTATTATAATCCCTATTTTTATACAATGCCTAATGCCTTAGCAACTCCTAGAGTAGGTTTGCTTTCCAGATTATTTGGTGGATCTGGCATAACTTTAAGTGGTATTTTAAATGGAACTCAAAGAGCATTAAATTTTGCTAATCAGGCGATTCCATTAGTTAAACAGGTAAAACCCATGATTGGAAATGCTAAAACAATGTTTAAAGTCATGAATGAATTTAAAAGGACGGAAAACCCTTCAGAAAAAATGAGCAATAATAATAATAATAATAATAGTAATAATAATAGTAATAATAATAGTAATAGTAATAGTAATAATAATAGTAATAATAGCTTAAATGAAAATATTAAAATTAACGAAAATGGTCCAACATTCTTTATCTAAAAACTTTAATATTTATCAATTTACACTAAAAAAAAATAAACATTTTTTATGTTTACTTTTTTTTTAATCCAAATATGTTACCTGATCCACACCACAATTAGTAAACAAGTCATCTTCTATAATTTCTTCATTTAATATCCATTTTTTGGATACAAATATTTTTTCCAATTTATAACAATTACGAAACATTTGACCCATAATTGTAGCTTTACTAGTATCAAAACTACTTAAATCTAGTTCTGTTAAATTAGAACAATCAGCAAACATATGATCAAAGCTAATTACATTACTTGTATTAAAGTTTTTTAAGTTTAGTTCTATCAAATTGTAGCACCTGTCAAACATATATGCCATGTTTGTTGCACTTGATGTATCAAAGCGACTTACATCTAGTTCTATTAGATTTGTACAACCAGAAAACATACTATTCATATATTCTACTTTTAATGTATTAAAATGACTCAAATCTAATTCTGTTAGATTAGAACAATTATTAAACATACTTGCCATTGTTGTTACTTTTGATGTATCAAAATTACTTACATCTAACTCTGTTAAACTAGAACAGCCTCGAAACATACTCGACATAGTTGTTACTTTACTTGTATCCATTAAATCAAATGTTATATCATTCAATGATTGAAAGTTATAAAACATATTATTACTTTTAGAATTTGCTGATATTACATTTTCTGAATATATATATACTGTTCCTTTTTCATCATAATATGCTTTTATTTCTCCTTCTTCTGTTAATGATACATTTTTTAATGACATAAATTGTTCTCTTGTATATCCCTTAGGTAATAGCTCATCTGCTAAAAATATTATACTTTTTACTGTATTATCAACTGCGTTATATTTTACTGCTGATCCATTTACTAATGTCTTTATCATTGCATTGAATTCTTCTCCTGTTGGTAATGTATCTTCTT
>CANQPA010000034.1 GCA_947625635.1 uncultured Bacilli bacterium | reverse complement strand
TATACCAATATTTTTATTATAATTGTTTTTTTCATTATGCATAAAAATTATATTTATATATAATTATCTATAAATGAATGATTATTTAGATTTTTAAATATTAATAACTTTGTCTTTAAGAAATTATAATGATACTTAAAGTTAAAAGATGGAATTATTGTAATTTAGAATATTTACATAGTAAATTTTTTGTGTACTTTATAAAATCATCAGGTTGAATATAATCTGGAGTTTTTTTCATAAAACAGTACATATTATATATATCTTTTAAAATATCTTGTTTGTAAGTTTTTATTATATGATAATTAAGCTCTTGAATAATTAGAAATAATATATAAAAATCCTTTGCTCTGACTTTTTTTTCTCCTTTTTTGTATGGATTTATAATTTCTCCTAATTTATTATAATTTTCATCAAATAATAATTTTATTTTTTCGATAAATACTTCTATTTCGTCGATTGAGGCTATTAATTTTTCTTTTTCATTTTTATTTTTTTCAATATTATCAAGTAATGTTGTTACGGCGTATTTTTTATCAAAAGTTATTTTTATTTCATTATCTTTAAAGTAGATATAAACTTTAAAAACATCTGTTATGTTATCTAAATTTATTTTTTTATAGTTAAGGTATGCTAATGTTGTTATTAGTTCTTCATTTTTCATTTTTTTCGTGCCTTGTCTAAAAATATCTTTAGAATATTTTTTGGATAATAATTTTATTTTATCTAATATTTCAATACAATCAAAAGAATTCCACATTTCAAAAGAGTTATATAAAATTGGATAAGGTTTTGAATTAAGCCTTAAAAACATATCAACTGGCTTGAAATTTGTATTAACATTTTCTTTTATTTCGATACAGTCAAATTCATAATTCATTATTTTGTCTTTGATTGATGGAGTTAACTGGTCAAAAGATAAATTATTTATAAATTCTGAATTTCTTAAATCTTTTAATTTAAATTTATTTTTTTTCGATCTTATTAAATTTCCATCACAATCATTTATAAAAGAACCAATATAAGATAAAACACTTATAATTCTTTGTTGACCATCAATTACTTCATATATTGTGACGCCATCTTCATTAATTCTCGAACATACGTAAATAGGAGGTAATTTAATTCCTAAAGTAATACTCTCTATAATTTTAGATGCAATTTGAACATTTTTTATTTCTTCTCTTTGATAAAAGGGTCTTATAAAAAATTTTCCTTTGTTAACTCTGTCATTAATATCAGATACTGCAAATGTGGTTTCTTTACTTAGAATATCTTGTGCGTTATTTAAAATTTTCCAATTTTTTGTATTTTTTATCACTTTTTTCGGTTTTCGTTTAAAATTAATTTTTTCTTGATTCAAATAATCTATATATTTATCAATTGAAATATTTAGTTCTTTATTTAAATAATCTTTCATAAATATATATCGATTTTTAATGCATTCGGTTGTCATATTTCTATAATTATCGAAATAATCTTTAGTATCAGTTTTAAGTTCTATGTAGTGAGTAAATTTATCTTCACTAAAATTGTAATATTCTTTTGGAAAATATTCGTATAATACAGATAGCATCCAGTATACAGCTTTAAAGAATAAAATATTATTTACTATTAAATTTTTTGAAAAATCAAAATTTTCCTTAATTTTAATAATTTTTCTAATTATATTTTCAAATTTTTGAATAGTCTCATCATATTTATTTCTTAATATATATCTTTGATAATATTCGTCAATTACGTCTGCTCCAAATTTTACTGTTTTGCAGTTTATAATTGGAATATAAGGTGTAGTTAATAATTCTCTTATATTTACTAGTTCTAAATTAATTAATTCTCTGCTTATTAAATTCCTTTTTGTTTTCGGAATAAAAATATTAACAAAATTTGTGTATAATTCCTCATCTTCTTTTATTCTATTTTCAAACATTTTTGTTAAAGTATCATATGCATAACTTGCTCTTGCAATTTCAGCCTTAGATAAAGACGTTATACCACTATTGTATCTTCTAAATAAATCACGTTTTAAATTTTCCACACAATCTTTTGAATATTGAACTCCAAATTTAAAACTATAAACTATCATTCTAATTTTATATCCTTGTATTATGTCTTTAGCATTATCTGGTAATGATTTATATGTGCATCCTTCTAAGTCTGTTAGTATACTAAGTCCAGATTTTTTTAATCTAAATTTATTGTTACAAAAATTTAAAATACTTTCATATCTTTGACGTCCATCAATTATTTCAATCACGTTATCAATTTTTGTTACAGTTATTGGAGGTATTTCACCGTTTATTAAAATAGTTTCTATTAATTTTGTTGCTTTTTCTATCGACCATACGTAGTTTCTTTGATATGATGGATTAAAATTTACTAAATAGTAGTCGTCATCAAAAAATATTTTTTTAATTGTAGGATTTTTTGTTTCTCTATCTACATATTTATACAATTCTCTTAAATCATGATTACTACTTGACATACTGCTAGCGCTTCCTTTCTTTACCAATTATATCATATTTTTTTATTTTTTGTCTTTTTTCGTCTCTTTTTATAATAAAATTAATAAAAAATTCACAAATTAATGTGAACTTTTATTCTTTATTTTTTTCATTGATAAAAATTTACAAGCATTAAGTGCTGCAACGGTTCCATCGCTACATGCAGTAGTAAGTTGTCTAATTTCTTTTTTTCTTATATCCCCTGCTACAAAAATTCCATCTAAATTAGTTTTACAATTTTCGTCTGAAATTATATAACCTTTTTCGTCTCTTTTTATTATGTTTTTAAAAATATTAGATACTGGAATATGCCCAATTGCTATAAAAAGGCCATCTATATATAATTCATTTTTTTCTTCAGTATCATTGTTTTTAATAATAATACTTTGTAACTTATCTCCCCCTTTTATATCAATTATGCTAGAATTTAACACAATTTTTACATTATTTTTTTTCTTTAATTCATCTATGTTTATTGATTCGATTTTAAAATTTTTTTGTCTATATATAATGAAAATCTCTTTTGCAATATTACTTAAATAAAGTGCATCATCTATAGCTGTATTTCCGCCACCTGTAATAGCAACAACTTTATCTTTATAAAAGGAACCGTCACATGTCGCACAATAAGAAATTCCTTTTCCGAGAAATTTATCCTCGTTATTAAGTCCTAATTTTCTGTTTTTTGCTCCTGTTGCAATTATTACTGATTTTGCAATATAATTACCTTTGCTTGTTTTAACATTTTTAAAATCCTTGTTATCCTCAACTTCTAATACTTCTTCAAATTTGATTTCTGGATTATAATTTTTTAGTTGACTGTAAAGTTTTGTAGCATAATCGTATCCGGAAATTTCGTCAAATCCAGGATAATTTTTTATTTTATTTGCATTAACTATTTGTCCACCATAAAAACTTTTTTCAAAAATTAATATTTTTTTTCTTGCAATACTTGCATATATCCCAGCTGTCATACCAGCTGGCCCACAGCCTATAATTATAATATCATACATCATTCATCCTCCAAAAAAACATTTAAATCATATTCATTTAAAAGGCCAATATTCCTCTTAACTTCTTTTCCGTTTTCAAAAAGTATCGTGGTTGGAATTGACATAATTCCCAAGTTTTTAGAAATATTTTCGTCATCTTTGTCTATGTTTAATTTACAGAATTTTATGTTATTATGTACATTTGCTGCATTTTCAAAAATAGGACTAAACATTTTACAAGGCCCACACCACGGAGCCCAAAAATCTACGATTGTTTTTCCTTCACTTTTTATAACTTCCTCATCAAAATTATTTTCAATATCTACTATTTTCATATCAAATTTCATTCCTTTCTTATTTTTAATTTAAAGTGTTTATAGAAATTAAAAAATCTTTAATCAAATTTCCATTTTTAAATATATCCCTATAATTATATTTTACTAAAATATTTAATTAAATACAATAATTTTAGTTTGTAAAAGTCATATAATGTGTGTTATTATTTTATTAGGTGGTAATAAATGGGAAAAAATAATTTTAAAATATTGTGGTCATATTTAAAAAATGAAAAAATTAGATTATTCATATATATTTTTTTAATTTTTATGTCCTATATTCCAACTTTAGGTGCTGCCTTCTTTTGGGGTAAAGCTTTAGAGTATTTAGTAATTGGGGATTTTTCTAATTTTTTATTATCTTTATCAATTTGGAGTGCAATATATATAATTTTTTATTCATTGTTATCTATACCAAGAGAATATATATATAATTATTTAGAAATAAAATTCAATAAAAATGTAATAAAAGATTTATATAAAAAAGTTGTAGATTTACCTTGTGTTGCATTCGAACAAATAGGTGTTGGTGAATTTATAAATAGAATTTCATCTGATCCAGAAAGGGTTATTGAACTTTTATCTAAATTAATTAGAATGATATGTAAAAGTTTAGTAGTTTTAGTATGTATAATAATAGCTTTTATGTCATCTACCTTAGTAGGCATTGAAATACTTATTTTTGCCATTATAATGGGATTTATTTCTTACAATTACTTTCCTAAAATTAGAGCTACACAAGAGAGGATTAAAAAGAAATCTGATAAATATGTAAAAGAGGCAACTGAAAATATAACAGGCATAAGAGAAATAAAAGCCCTTGGAATAAAAAATAATATTGAAAATAGGACATTTTCAAATATTGATGAATTATTTGAAGATAATAGAAAAATAAGAAAATATGAAATTAATTATAACAATATTAATAATCTTATTTACTATATTCTTCAATATATAATACTATTAAGTTGTGGATATTTTGTTATAATTGGAGAAATGGCATATGCAACTGCAATAATTATAAGCAATTACATATGGAGGATAGATGAAGTAGTAGAATCCATAAGCGATTTTGGTGTAAGTTATAATAAGGTTAAAGTATCTTTAAAAAGAATAGATGAAATTATAAATAATAGATTATATAACGATGAAAAATTTGGAGAACTTAATTTGGAAAATGTTGAAGGTACAATTGAATTTAAAGATGTTTCGTTTAGGTATAGAGATGACGAGAATAATACTTTAAATAATTTAAATTTAAAAATAGAACCTAATAAGAAGATTGCAATAGTAGGTAGGAGCGGAAATGGAAAATCAACAATTTTTAATTTGTTGCTCAGATTTTTTGATCCAAATAGTGGCATTATAACTATTGATGGAGTAGATATAAAAACTTTAACTGAAGAAAGTTTGAGAAACAATATTGCCATAATAAGGCAATCCCCTTTTTTATTCAATTTATCAATTATAGATAATTTTAGGTTAATTAAAAGTGATGTTACTTTGCAAGAAATAAAAAATGTTTGTAGAGATGCTTATATTGATGAATACATAGAATCTTTACCTAAAAAGTATGAAACTATAATAGGTGAGGGTGGTATAAATTTATCAGGAGGACAAAAGCAACGTCTTGCAATTGCAAGAACTTTACTTCTAAATACCAAAGTTATACTCTTTGATGAAGCAACGAGTGCTCTTGATAATGAGTCACAAGAATATATAAAAAAAACGATTGATAATATAGTTAAAGATCATACTGTTGTAATAATTGCGCATAGATTATCTACAATAATTGATTCAGATATAATTAATGTTATAGATAAAGGTAAATTAGTAAGTAGTGGTTCACACAGCGATTTACTAAAGAAATCATCTGTTTATAGGAAGTTATATTATAAAGATAATGGTGAATAAAAAAATTTAATATTTATTTCTAGTTTGTTTTTTGGTAACATAATATCTATATCGAATGGTGATTTTATGAATTTTGAAAATGATGACAAATTAAAAGCGTTTCTTAAGAGTGAATCGAAAAGAATTGGAATATCTATCCTAAATACGTATAACACTTATTTTTCAAGATTACTTCTTGAAAGAATAAATAAAACTAATTATAACAAGTTATATGTTAAAGGAAGGTTTGCAGAAATAGCACATTTAAATAAAATGACAAGACCTATTACTGATATAGATTTTGTGTCTACTGACTATCATAACGATCCATGAGTAAAAAATATGAATTTTTAGATAAAAAAGTAGATTTTAGAACCGCAGTAATTAATGCCAAAAATATTTTGAATAAAGAATTATCAAATATTGAGAAAGCAAAAACACTTAAAATAACTTTAAGATAAAATAAGTTTTTTTTATTGTATTTAAACAAAAAATAATATATAATGTATATAGAATAAACGAGGGTGATTGAATGACAAAAATACTTAGTGAAGATATGGCGTTGAAGCTTGATGCATATTTTAGAGCGGCAAATTACTTATCAGTAGGACAACTTTATTTGTTAGATAATCCATTGCTTAAAAGGCCATTAACAAAAGATGATATTAAAAAGAAGATAGTTGGTCATTGGGGTACTGTACCAGGTCAAAATTTTATATATACACATTTAAATAGGATAATAAAAAAATATGATCTTAATATGATATATATATCTGGCCCGGGGCACGGTGGAAATTCTATAGTTTCAAATGTTTATTTAGAAGGTTCTTATACAGATATTTATCCTAATATTACTGAAGATGAAGAAGGGATGAAAAAATTATTTAAGCAATTTTCATTTCCTGGAGGAATATCTAGTCATGTTGCTCCTGAAACACCAGGATCTATAAATGAAGGTGGAGAACTTGGATATAGTTTATCTCATGCATATGGAGCCGTTTTAGATAATCCTGATTTAATTGTTGCTTGTGTAGTTGGGGATGGAGAAGCTGAAACTGGGCCACTTGCTACTTCTTGGCAGCTAAATAAACTTATTAATCCTAAAACTGATGGTGTTGTTTTACCGATTTTGCATTTGAATGGGTACAAAATATCTAACCCTACGATTTTTTCCAGAATTTCAGAACAAGAATTAAAGTTTTTCTTTTATGGTTGTGGGTATATGCCAATAATAGTAGAAATAGATGATAATTCGAATATATACGAAAGGCATGAAAGAATGGCAGAAGCACTTGAAGAGTGCATTTCTATGATAAAACAAATTAAGGATTCATCTAATAGTAATGTAGTTAGACCTATATGGCCTATGATAATTCTCAAAACACCAAAAGGTTGGACAGGTCCTAAATTTGTAAAAGGTAAAAAAATAGAGGGATCTTTTAGATCTCATCAAGTTCCTATAATGATAGAAGATGATAATGATGTAAAGCAATTGGAATTGTGGATGAGAAGTTATAAACCAGAGGAACTTTTTGATGATAATGGAACATTAAAGAATGATTTGAAAGATTTATGTCCTAAATCAAATAGAAGGATGGGATCGAATCCTGTAGCTAATGGTGGTTTATTGTTGAAGGAACTTAGAATGCCTGATTTTAGGGAATATGGCATTAAAGTTGACTACCCTGGCAGTGTTGAAGCGCAAGATATGATTGAATTGAGTGCTTTTGTTAGAGATATAATAAAATATAACAAGGATGCAAAAAATTTTAGAATATTTGGTCCAGACGAAGCAATGTCTAACAGACTTAATCATATTTTTGAGGAATCTAGTAGACAATTTAATGGATTGATAAATCAAAATGATGAGTTTGTTTCTTGTAATGGAAGAATAATAGATTCTATGCTTTCTGAGCATATTTGTGAGGGAATGTTCGAGGGATATTTATTAACAGGCAGACATGGCTTTTTTAACTCATATGAAGCATTTATCAGGATAGTTGATTCTATGACAAGTCAACACGCAAAGTGGTTAAAGGTATCAAGTGAACTACCATGGCGACAAAAAATATCATCTTTAAATTACGTTTTAACATCACACGTGTGGCAGCAAGATCATAATGGTTATACACACCAAGATCCGGGATTTTTGAATCATTTGGTTACAAAAAAATCAGATATCGTAAGGATGTATTTACCACCTGATGCGAATTGTTTACTTTCTTGTTTTGATCATTGTATAAGAAGTAAAAATTATATTAATGTAATAATTGCATCTAAGCACCCTAGTTTGCAATGGTTGACTATGGATGAAGCTATAAAACATTGTACTAATGGCATTGGAATATGGGATTTTGCTAGTAACGATCAAGATAGTGAACCAGATTTGATAATGGCATGTGCTGGGGATACCCCAACATTGGAGGCTTTAGCTGCAACTTCAATTATAAGAGAGAATTTTCCTGAAATTAAAATTAGATTTGTTAATGTAGTTGATTTAATGAGACTTGAATCAAATTCAAAACACCCTCATGGACTAAGTGATGATGAATATAATTCTTTATTCACAAAAGATAAACCAATAATTTTTGCTTTCCATGGATATCCTTCATTAATTCATCAATTAGTGTATAATAGGGTTAATCAAAATATACATGTTCACGGTTATCAGGAGGAGGGAACGATTACAACTCCGTTTGATATGAGAGTACAGAATAAAATTGATAGATATAATTTAGTTATTAGTGCTTTAAAATATTTACCGCAACTTGGAAATAGAGGTTCTAGATTGGTTCAATGGTGTAAAAACAAACTGATAGAGCATAAATTATATATTAAAGAATATGGTGAAGATTTAGAAGAGATAAGAAATTGGAAATGGAAATAAAAGGCATTGAATTTATCTGCCTTTTTTTTATACCTATAATAAGTAGTTAGATGACAGAATTAAATATTGTAGTTATAAAGATTATAAAAGAAAATAAAAGTTTAAATGAAATAAGTGCATTACTTAATATAAGCTAAAAAAATATATGTTAGAATTAGATAGATAATAAAGTATAGTTATCAAGTTGTTTTAAAATATTTATATAATTTAGATATTTATTACAAAATATGTGAAAAATTTATAATCCAATTAGTAATTAATTACTATTTTTACTGAAAAGGATATGTAATCCAGATGTTTAGTAATATCAGATCTTCATTTAGAAAATATAAATTCGGATATTAATTTATTAAAAGTAAAAAAATATATTTATGATAAAAATATAAATAATTTTAGAAAATTATTACCATCATTCGTTATTTTACGCTGGAGTGGATATACAAAAAAGGATAATTAATTTTAGGTATAATGTAGTTATAGTAAAGGTATTGTAAAAATAAAAGAAGTTAATATTTTTTAGAACATGGACTTAGTGTTGATAAAAATCCAAAGCATATAGTTGTAACCCCTAATATATATCAGATAAGTCAGTCTAGGTGTAAAATATTAGAATTATTTAATAAAAATTAAAGAATTGTATTTAAATTAAAAATAACTAATTTCTTTTTTTTACAAGTTTTGCTATAATAATTTTGGAAGTGAAAATATGAGAAAAGTTGCTTTAATTACCGGTTGTGCAAAAGGTATTGGTAAGGAAATTGCTTTAGAATATGCACGAGATGGATATAATATAATAGGCACTTACAATACAAGTAAAAAAGAGATTGATAAGTTAAAAAGTAAGGTAGAGGCCATTGGCGTTAATTTTGATATATATAAATTAGATTTAAGAAACGAGAAAGAAATTGATTTATTTACTCAATTAATAAAAAGTAAATATGATAAGATAAATGTGCTTGTTAATAATGCTGCTATTTGCTTTGATTGCTCTTTTTTTGAGAAAACAAAAAAAGAATTTATGGAGGTACTAGATGTTAATGTAGTCGCACCTTTTTTGCTTATTCAAAGATTATATGGTGTATTAAGTAATGGAGTTGTAATAAATATATCTTCTACTGATGGGATAAATACATATACTAAACTTAATATAGATTATTCTTCATCAAAGGCAGCTCTTATAAATCTTACTAAATCGCTTGCATTAACTCTTGAAAATATAAAAGTTTATGCAATTTGCCCAAATTGGGTAAATACAGAAAGTATAAAACAGATGAATGAGGATTATTTAAAAGAAGAAATGGTTAGAGTAAATCAAGAAAAATTAATAGAACC
Organism: uncultured Bacilli bacterium; assembly: GCA_947625635.1. Taxonomy (GTDB): domain Bacteria; phylum Bacillota_I; class Bacilli_A; order RF39; family UBA660; genus UMGS1613. The sequence goes on along the minus strand of CANQPA010000034.1, from coordinate 3,520 downwards.
TAGAGAAGTTGCCTGTAAAGCTTTAGAAATTACAGAGAGTAATTTAAAAAGCGGAAGTGTAATAGTAATGGAGGGGTAATATGGATACAATAAAATATATAAATAGTGTTGAAAAAAAAATAGAAAAGCAATTAAAACTAGTAGATGACGTCGTATTTTTTAATAGTAAAAAAGTACTAGAGGCTTTTAGAAAACAAGGTGTCTGTGAGTATCATTTTAATAGTACTACAGGATATGGATATAATGATGTAGGAAGAGATGTTATTGAAAAGGTATATTCTGATATTTTTAAAAGCGAGGATGCATTAGTTAGAGGACAATTTATATCAGGAACACATGCACTTTGTGTCACTTTATTTGGATTACTTAGACCAAATGATATTATGTTATCAATAAGCGGAACTCCATATGATACTTTGCATGAGGTAATTGGGATAAGAGAGAATTCAAGTTCTTTAAAAACGTTTGGAGTTAAATATGAAGAAATTGATTTAATAAATGATGATTTTGATTACAAAAGGATAATAAAAAGAGTAAGTAAAACTAATTTAAAAGTTGTATATGTACAGCGATCTAAGGGATACTCTACTAGAAAAAGTATAAGTATAGAAAAGCTAGAAAAAGTAATAAAAGAAATTAGAAAAGTAAATAAAGATGTGATAATTATGGTAGATAATTGTTACTGTGAATTTGTAACAACTAGGGAACCTATAGAAGTCGGGGCAGATATATGTGTAGGGTCACTTATAAAAAATTTAGGTGGTGGAATTGCTCCTAATGGAGCATATGTAGTTGGTAAAACTAATTTAATTAAACTGGTTGGAGAGCGATTAACTGTCCCTGGGGAAGGAAAGGAAGTTGGACCAACTTTAGATATTAATAAATCTTTACTTAAAGGATTATTTTTCGCACCAAGTGTTGTTGGGAGTGCCCTTAAGACTGCTATTTTAACAAGTTTTATACTCGAAGATAAGGGATATTTAGTTGAACCAAAATATAATGAAAAGAGAGTAGACATAGTCCAAAATATAATATTTAATAACGAGAATGATTTAATTAAATATACACAAGGCATACAAATGGGATCCCCAATAGATTCAAACGTTATACCGGTTCCTTCAAGTATGCCAGGATATGAAGATAAAGTTATCATGGCCGCTGGTACGTTTACTCAAGGATCATCAATAGAACTTTCATGTGATGGCCCTATAAGACCACCTTTTATTGCTTATCAACAAGGTGCTTTAACGTATGAATATGGAAAACTTGGTCTTATAAAGGCGATAGAAAATTTAGAGGAAAAATAATGGAAAAGAAGTTGAATATACTTTATGAAGATAAGTTTATTATAATAGTAGATAAACCATATAATTTGCTTACTATAGCAACTGCTAAGGAGAGACAAAGAACTTTATACCGTTATGTTTCAGATTATTTAAAAAAGAAAAACAAAAACAATAAAGTATTTATAGTCCATAGGCTTGATAGAGATACAAGTGGTATCGTAATGTTTGCAAAGGATAAAGACACTAAGATTTTTTTACAGAACAATTGGAATAATTTTAGAAAAAATTATGTTGCGATAGTGGAGGGTACTGTAGATAAAAGCCAAGGAGTATTAAGAAGTTATTTAAAAGAAACCAAAACAAATTTTACATATTCTGTTAAAAATAAAAGTGGAAAACTTGCAATTACAGAGTATGAAAAAATTCTTGAAAATGGTAAATACACAATGTTAAGTTTAAATTTGTTAACAGGAAGAAAGAATCAAATTAGAGTTCAACTAAGTGATATGGGTAATCCGATTGTTGGAGATAAAAAATATGGAAATAGAAAAGATCCAATAAGAAGATTGGCGTTAGTAGCCAATACTTTAGAATTTATTCATCCGAAAAAGAAACAAAAAATAGTAATAGATATAGATATACCTAATTCGTTTATATATTTGTTTAATCGAGGGATTGGATAAAATTTATTGATTATGTTATAATTATTATGTGAGTAGGTGTTATATGAATTTTAAAATAATTAATGATGGTAAGCAAATCGATTGTGAAATTATTTTGACATTTAGAGATGAAAATAATGATATTAATTATATTGTATATACTGATGGGACGAAGGATTCAAATGGTAATTTGGAAATGTATGCTTCTAGATATACTATTACTGATGGTAATTTTGTATTAAATGATATAGAAAAAGAATATGAATGGGATTTAGTAGATAATATGTTAGAATCTAAATATAAGGAGTTATTATGATTACTTTGAAAAGAAAAATCCAAATATTTATGAATAATAAGAACCAAATTTTTTTTATCGATAAGTCAAATAATAAACAAATTAAAGAATATTCTTTTAATAGATATATTAAATATTTATCAAGTCAAAAAATTTTGAATTTATATGATAACGAAAAAAACAATAATGTAGTTTTAGAATATAAAGATTATTCTGTAGAAATTTTTGATTATTTAAAGATTTTTTCATTAGATATGTTTAAGACTGTACTATATAATATAAAAAAATATGAAGAAAGTAAAAAAATTAGAAGTGTTAATAGAAAAAAAATAACTAGAGTAAATAAATATAATAAAAATACAGTGGCAATGCTATCTGGAATATCATTGGTTATAGTTATGGCTAGTACATTATTACAGTCGTATACTAATTTTGACAATATAGAAATCAAAAATAATAATAATTTAGAAGCAGCATCTTATTATAATGTATTAGAGACAGAATCTGGCAAATTAAATAATAAATTTGCAGTTTTGGGTGATGAAATAAACAATGTAAATAACGATAATTCTGATGATGTTAGTTCTATTGAACCTAAAGAGGAAATAAATTTAGAAAGTTTTGATAAAGTAGAGTCTGTTTCTTTAAATTATAATGATTTATCATTTAATGATATCGTAAAAATCACTTCCGAAAAATATGGCGCTATTATTCAAAAATATTCTAAAATGTATGGAATAGATCCTAAGTTAATGCTTGCCATTTCTTTAGTAGAATCCACTGGTAATCACGACCCTGTAAAGAATTCTGGCGGTGCAACAGGATTAATGCAAATACAAAATGAAGCATTTGAAAATAAAAGTATACGCGCTTATAATTTTGAGTCTAATTGTTATGAAGAATTGTATATTGATGCCGAAAAAATATCAGACCTTGAATATAATATTAAAATAGCCTGTATGTTGATGCAGAACAATTTGCAATATACAGATTATAATATTATTATGGCTATTCAATCATACAATATGGGATATGGAAGTATAATGGATATATTGAAAGTTTATAGTGCTAATTGTAATGTCAAAATAGATGATATAAAGCAAAATATAAATGATGTTGATTGGTTAGATTATAGATATGTAATTCATCCAGGAAATAACTATGTAGAAAGAGTTTTTTCTTGGTTAGGAACAGATGTACAAATAAATTGTATTAAACCTAATGGAGAAAATGTAAGCATTAGTGTAAATAATGGTATAAATAAGGTATATTAAATT
>CANQPA010000033.1 GCA_947625635.1 uncultured Bacilli bacterium | reverse complement strand
TATAAGCAAATCTAGGTATCCATACAAACATTGCTTGTACTTCCTTTTCAATATCTATCGTATCTCCAGCCTTTTTAGTAACACCATCTTTTAATATTACTGCGTTTGCCCACTCTTGCTTCCTATAGTTATACCAATCAGAATTAGGATTGACTGCATACCATGACTTTTTACTTTCATCATATCTAACGGGTGTCATTCCCATTAATTCTGGTGGATTTGGCTCAATATCTGGACCAACTGCATTACAACTTTCAGTGTCTACTATTTTATATACAAAACCATTATTATATTTTACCTCTACACTTTTTGTTTGTGAAATATCGTCATCACTTTCCGATAAATTTATTGGAGATTTAAGTAAATTTTCTGCTATCAAATCTACAATCGGAATACAATAAACATATTCATCATCTTCAACATAGTAATCACTATCATTTTTCATATAAAGATCAGTTGCATTATAAATTAATTCTTTAGTCAATTCATCTGTCTTAGCAGACGAACGTTTAACAGAATTCAATATGGATGGTAAAGATATCAAAAGTAAAAGTGATAAAATTATAATTACTCCCAACAATTCTACTAATGTAAACCCCCTATTTAATTTAGTTTTTCTCTTTATATATATCATAATATCCTTCCTTATTATCAACTATAATTATAATACAAAAAATATTGGCTATTGTCAATATTTTATTCTTACAAAGTCAAATCATTCATCAAATATATCAAAATATTCTCCACTATCCAAATAAAGAATTCCTTTTTTACCGTTAAATGACTTTATCATATCTAAATACTTGTTTATATTCAAAAATTTATCTAATGTTAAATAAACATAATTCCCATCATTCATAAGCAAAAAAAATCTTTTTTCATCTACTTCATTAGGTTTATATTCTATTTCAGAGATTCTCAATAAAACTTCCTTTCTCACATTTCGCATTTTGTCTAAAAACTCATCATAAACAGTGTTTGGTACTGTATTTATAACTGTAGCAATTGCAAATTTATCGTCAACTTTAGTACCGTTATATAATACTGTTTTATCCTCAATCTGATAATAAAGTAATGGATAATTTTCTTCTACATTTATATAAATTTTATTAAAAAAACCTTTCATTCCCACTTTTGAAGATAATATATATTTATTTTTTTGTAAATTATTTTCAATTTTATATGGTAAATTATAGATGCTTTTTGGATAGTCTCTTAACCCTGATATATCTATTATATCTTGATCTGTTAAATAATAATTACCTTTGATATATATATTGCTAATATTAGTTCCATAAATTTTATAAATTAAAAAAATAAAAAGAAGAAAAATTACTAAAAATATACCAAATCTTTTTTTATTCAATTTTCTTTTTTTATTTTTTTTCTTCTTTTTAGCCATAGTATCACCTATTCTACAAATTCTTGCTCAACTTTTAACTCTATATTATATTTATTTTTAACCCTTTTTTTAAGCTCCATAATTAACTCTTTTATATCTTCACCTGTTGCATTACCATTATTTATTATAAAGTTGGCATGCTTTTCACTTACTTTTGCTCCACCTTTTATAAGTCCTTTACACCCAATATCCTCAATTAACTTACCGGCAAACATTCCATCCGGATTTCTGAACACGCTACCAGCGCTTGGATATTCAAGTGGTTGAGTTTCTATTCTTCTTTTTTTTCTCTGTTCTATCAAATCCATTATTTCTTTAGAATTACCTTTAATTAATGAAATAGTAGCTTCAAGACAAATATATCCATTATTTTCTTTTAAAAATGAAGTTCTGTAATGAAATTTTAAATCTTTATTATACATTGTCTTTATCTCATATTCAGGTGTCAAAACTTTAATACTGTTAACTATATAACCCATATCACTTTTATAAGCACCAGCGTTCATGTAAATCGCTCCACCAACAGTGCCTGGTATACCAGTTGCAAATTCCATCCCTGTTAAACCCAATCTTGAAACTCTAAGTGCTAATTTATTTAACATATATCCAGCACCTACTATTATTTTATTATTTATTATTTTTAAAGAATTAAAATTACTAAGTTTTATTATAACTCCATCATATCCAGAATCATTAAAAATAACATTTGAACCATTTCCTAATACTTTATACTTTATTTTATTTTTATTTAAATATTTTAGTAATACAATTAAACAATCTTCATCGTCTGGAATTACCATACAAATAGCTTTTCCACCGACTCTATATGTAGTATAATTTTTCATTATAACATTATCAATAACTTTTCCAATATGTAATTTTTTTAAATCACTAACTATTTGCATAATTACTTCCTATCTATTAATTTTTTTATATTTTCATATATGTTGGTAGCGCTATCTCTAACAGTAAATTTTTTCAAATTACTCTTAAAATTTTCAATTTTACTATGATCATATATTATTTCATCAATTTTTTTTATCAATATATCCCCCTGTAAATCTCTTTCCTCAATTATAGAAGCTGCATTTGAATTTACTAAATCCATTGCATTTTTTAATTGATGGTTATTAGGAACATATGGACTTGGAATTAAGATTGATGGAATTTGCAAAGCTATAATCTCACTCAAAATAGAGGCCCCTGCTCTAGTTACTATTAAATCTGTTTTTTTCATAATTCCAGTCAAATTTTCTATATAAGGAACGATTTTTACATTCCTAGGGAATTTTTTGCTTTTAATATCATTATAATAAGATTTTCCGGTAACAAATAAAACTTCATAGTCTTTATCATTAAATAAATTCATAGTTTTTATTAAAAATTCATTTATTTTATTTGAACCTAAAGAACCCATAACAAATAAAACTAATTTTTTATTCTCGCTAAGATTAAATTCTTTTTTTTCTGTTATTGGACTTTTTAAAGCATCCTCACTGCAAGGATTACCCGTAAATATTGTTTTTTCTTCTGGAAAACTTTTTATGCTTGATTTGAATGAAACAGCAATCAAGTCACTAAACTTTGATAAAACTAAATTGGCTTTACCAGGAATGCTATTTTGCTCATGTATAAATGTTTTATACTTTAAAGAGGAAGCAGTCGTTATAACGGGTACTGTCACATAACCCCCAAAGCCTAAAACAACATCTGGATTAAATTCCTTTATTATTTTTTTGCATTCTTTTTTTGCTTTTAATAAACACTTAATTGTTTTAAAATTTTTAAATAAATTTTTTCTATTAAAGCCATAAATCTCTATAGATTTAAATGGAATTTTATACTTTGGGATTATTTCACATTCCATTCTATTATGAGTACCTATATATAAAATTTTACTGTTAGGTTCCATATCCATAATTTTATTGATAATTGCTAAAGCTGGATAAATATGACCCCCTGTTCCACCTGCACTAACAACAACTCTCATACTCTCACCTACTTTATTATACCATAATTATATTCAATTACAATAATTAATATAATTTTTTAGCAAAAATACTATTGTCATTTAACAATAGTATTATTTTTTCTTAGTGATAATTTTTTCTTGATTTATAGCTAACAAATCATCGAAATTTTCACCGTAATCTTGTGAAAATTTTTTAATTATATTGACTACTTCACAAACATTCATGTTTAGTAAATCAGCAATTGAACTTTCAGACAATTTTTCTTTTGACATAACTCCTAATTTATAACATATGACTATTGTTTCTCTAGGTGTATATATTTTTGATAATCTTTGATAAATTTTATTAGCAATTGTACTATACTTACTATTATAAAATTGCCTTTCATTTTGCACATAAGGCTTATTACTATTATTATTATTGCTGTTTGATAATATAATTTTTTTTGAGGATGAATTGCTTTTTGATAATGTTTTACGCATTTTTTTATTTATTTTAGCAACATATTCTTTATTTTCTTTTCTAAAAAGTTTTATATTCTTTAAAGATTCTGTTGGGTTTTGTGTAAAATCCGCTAAACAATCCGTATATTTACTACTTTTTATTTTTATTAATGCAGATGATTCAATCTGACGAATACGTTCTCTTGTTACGCCAAACATTTGTCCAACCTCTTCAAGAGTTTTATAAGTATTGTCATAAATTCCATATCTCAATATCAAAACTTCTTTTTCGTTTTTCGTTAGAGCACATTTTTCCAAAAGCTCTAACATATTATGTCTTAAAACTTTCTTTTCTATTATTTCTTCAGTTGATGGACCATCATGTTCAATAAAATCTGCCAATGTGGCGTTGCTTTCATAAGAAATTACTTCATCTAAACTCGCAATTTCTTGTTCTAAATTCATTAAGTCTACAACTTTTTGATTATTTACGCCTAATTCATTTGCAATCTCCGAAACTATAGGTGTCCTACCCAATTTTTGTTCTAAATTTGAATGAATTTTTTTATATTTTGAAATTTCATGGCTTACATATACTGGCAATCTAACTGTTCTTGATTTATTATCTATAGCTCTTGCTATTTCTTTTTTTATTTCCCAAAATGCATAAGTTGAAAATCTATATCCAGGAGATAAATCAAATTTATCTGTCGCATGTATAAGTCCAATATTTCCTTCTTGTATGATTTCATCTAATGGTAATCCTTTATTAATATAATTTTTTGCAACATAAACTACTAATTTTAAATTTCTTTCAATAATTATTTTTTTTGCTCTCTTATCTCCATTTTTAAATTTAATAAATAAACTTTCCTCCTCTTTTTTTGACAATAACGGTTTATCTATTGCTTTTAAATAATCATCTATTCCATTTTCTGTACAATTTAAACTATTTATAGTCTTTTCAAATTTTTCATAAAATTCTTCTGGATACATCATAATTACGTTCTCTTTATTAATAGAATAATAAAGGTTAATAAATTTATTCAAAATTTTATCTATAAAAATACTATTAATTTTATCACTTAAAAGTGCATCAAAATTATTATATAAAACCATTTCCAATGATGATGATAGTATTTCGCTACGTTCAATTATTTCTATACATATATCATCGCTTGGATTATAATTCAAATTATTAAAGAAAATAGAAAGACTTGATAATAGATTTATTGCAGATTCATATGAATTTATTTTAACAGCATTTTTTGCAATAAAATTTATGATTATAGTAATCCCAATTTCATCATTTGATATTACTTTATTTAAATATTTTCTCAAATTACTGTCCAATATAGTCGCAAAAAGATCAATAGGATTTTCTATACCATTAAAAATTTTTTTAAATTCTTCAATAGAATTTTCAACAATATATTTATATTCATACTTTAAATTGATATCTGCATAATCATACTTAACATAAATATCGTTAATAACGGAATTAAATAATGTTTTTAAACTACTAACTGAACTTGATTTTATTTCATTAACATCTAACATCATAAATATTCACCCTCTAATGTACCACGAAATTATTTAGCAAATCAAAATTAACATTACTTATATTTTTTCTCATTTATTTATAAATAATAATGTATTACTTTTTGATAAACAGCTAAACTTAAAATCAACAGTCTGTATTCTATCACACGTGTACAGTTATGTCAAATTTACTAAAATCCGCTTCTTTTAAACATTCTCTCCAAATCAGACTTATTATAATATATAGTGGTTGGCCTGCCGTGAGGACAATTAAAAGGATTCTTACATTGTTTTAAATCATCAATTAACTTTTGCATCTCATCTAAAGTAATTGCAGTATTAGCTTTTATAGACATTTTACAGGCCATAGTTGCAGCTACATTATCGTTAAATTTATTTATGTCAAAATTTTTTTCTTTATTTATTACAAGTTCTAATATTTTCTTTATAGAGGCATCTTCATTACCAACAGGTAACCAAACAGGATGAGCTTTAACTATGACTGAATTAATTCCAAATTCTTCTATTTCGAAATTAAGATCTCTTAAAAATTCGAAATTTTGTCTTAATATAATATATTCAGAATTAGTATATTCTATAGTTAACGGAAAAATCATTGGTATATTTTCTTTTTTAGGATTTGATAATTTATTTTTAATAATTTCATAATTAATCCTTTCTTTTGCAGCATGCTGATCTATTATGTACATTCCACCTTCATTTTGACATATTATATATGTACCATGAACAATTCCAACTGGATACATCATTGGCATTTTATCACTAACATCCTCATGTATATCATTTCTATCTAAAATTAAATTATTATTTACCATGTATTCATCTTCAGTATCACTGATTGTTGGTACATCAAAATCAATTTTAAATTCTTCAATTTTTTGTTCTGGTTTAATATATGTAGGAGGTTCCTCAATATGTGGGATTAATGTTTTTACCTTTAATTTTTCTTTTATAGCATTAGAAACTAATATCAATAAATCTTCTATGTTACTAAATTTTATATCCATTTTAGTTGGATGGATATTTACATCTACCAAAGTAGTATCTACATTTATATTTAATACTACTATTGGGTAATAATTATCTGGTTTATATGAATGATATGAATCGTTAATTGTTCTATTAAGTTCTATATTTTTTACAACTCTACCATTTACTATTGTAATAATATTATTCCTATTTGTCTTATATACTTCCGGTAAACTTATGAAACCATTAACTGAATAATCATTATTAGACGAATTTATCTCAATCATCTTCTTTGCAATTTTAATTCCATATATATTTTTAATACATTTAAGTAAATTCGAACCACCATCAGTATTTAATAACTCTTTTGAATCATTAATAACAGTAAATCTTATTTCCGGATGTGACAAAGCTATCTTATTCATATAATCCATTATGTTTGAAAGTTCAGTATATAAACTTTTTAAATGTTTCAATCGTGCTGGAGTATTATAAAACAAGTCTCTTACTGTCATTACTGTTCCTTTTCTTGCATCTGCATTTTCTACACTTAATACTTTCCCACCTTTTATATGAACCTTAGTACCAACTTCGCCCATTGATGTTATAAGTTCAACATTAGAAACTGATGCAATAGAAGCTAAAGCTTCACCACGAAAACCTAGAGTATGTATGTGATATAAATCGTCTTCATCTATTATTTTACTTGTTGCATGTCTATTAAAAGACATAACTGCATCAGTTTTATCCATTCCTTTTCCATTATCAGTAACCCTAATCATTTTTACTCCTGATTCTAATAATTCTACTTTTATTTCATTAGAATTTGCATCTATACTGTTTTCAACAAGTTCTTTAACTACTGACGCACATCTTTCAACAACCTCACCTGCAGCTATTTTATTAGATAATATTTCATCCATCACTCTTATTACTGACATAATACCACCTAAGTACATTATACAATAAATAATTATTAAAAACTAGAAAATTTGACAAATATTAAAAAATATTGTAATATATGACCCATTAAAAAGGAGCAAGTTTATGAATAATTTTAATCTTTCTGAGTTAGAACAATTATTCTACGATATACAAGATGTAATTGAATATTTTGAAAATATTAGTAATGATAACAATGTATCTAAAATTTATCTTTCTAGTGGAGATAGGATTAGCATAAATGTTTCCAACAGTTCTATAGCTCACCTACTTGGTATAAATACTAATTATTTAATTTCAACAAATCTTTTTAAAAGTAAAAATTCTTATGATATGATAAAAGAAATTATGTATGATCCATATAGAATATATAAATTACGTAATGAAGGATATATTTCGTTTGACCATTTATTTTCAAAACATGTAAAGAAAAAAGTAGATAGTATAATAAAAAACTCTAAAATAAATATTTTTGAAACAGAATTTATATGCAAGTATGATTCTTCTTTAAGTTATCAAATAACTGAAAATAATGAAAAATTTGATTACATTATATGTCGAAAATACGAGGATGAAAAAATAGGTATACTTGGCTTGGTTGAACAAGGAAATTACTATGTACCCATGAGTAATCAAATATTTAATAATATGCAAGAAGCAGAAGAAAAAATAAAAAATCTCATAACAAATCAGCAAATTGCTTATATTTCTTTACTTGAATTAACTAAAAAATTTGGATCAGAACCCAAAAAAATATTTTTACCGTATAATGTTAAAAGTAGTAAAATTAAAACTTTAAAAGAATACAAATATAAATATAACTGTTCTATAGATGTCACCAATGAAGTTGAACATCTTATAAATAAAATTCAAACTGAATATATATTTAAAGACAAAAGTAACGATTCAATTTTAGAAATAACAAAATTTATAAAAGAAAGAAAAACTATAGATGAAGAAAAATATAGAGATGAAAATATAATTAATTTAATCCGAGCCTATAATGATCTTTTATATAATCAAGCGATCAAGAAAAAGGAAAGCCATGACGAGTTGATTGAAAATTATACCGCTTTAAAAGAAAAAATATTAAAATTAAAACATTATGTTAATAAATTGGAAACAGAAAATTCAAATTTAAGACAAATAAATAATAATTTGAAAAGTGAAAATTCAATCTTAACCGAAGAAAACGAGTCTTTAAAAGAAAAGCATGAAAAAATATTACAAATATTAAAACCAAGAATAGAATAATTCTTGGTTTTATATTATTTCATTTAAAATATTTGAATTATTTAATACACTTACTAATTTATCAATTTCTTCTTTTGTATTATAAAAATATAAACTTATTCTACAAGTATTTTTTATTCCTAATTCATCTTTCAATATTTTAGCACAATGATTCCCAGCCCTTACACATATATTGTATTTGTTTAAATAAATAGCTAAATCTTGTGGAAAGATATTTTTAATATTAAAAGTAATAATACTAGATTCGCTGTTTTCGTTATAAATTATTATATCTTTAACATTTTTTAATTTTTCTATCGCATATTTTCTAAGCATTCGTTCATATTTTTCTATCTTACTCATACCAATTTTGGATAGGTAATTTAAAACACTACCAAATCCTATTACATCAGCTATATTTGGTGTTCCTGCTTCAAGTAAATGAGGCATATTATTATACTGTCTTCTTCCGTCAAATTCAAAAGATGAATTCATTCCACCACCTACTATTATAGGTTTTATTTGATTCATTAAATCCTCTTTTACATATAATATACCTACTCCTGTAGGCCCACACATTTTATGAGAAGAAAAAGCTAAAAAATCCATATCCAAATCTTTTACATCTATTTTCATATGTGGTACCGACTGTGCACCATCTATTATCACCATAATATTTTTACTATGTGCATATTTTATTATTTCCTTTATAGGTCTTACATCTCCAACTACATTAGTTACATGTGCAATACTAATCACTTTAGTATTAGAAGTTATTGCCTTTTTTAAATTTTCCAATGTAAGTTTATGTTCTTTATCAAGTTCTATATATTTAATTTTAATTTTAATACTATCAGCCAGTTCAAACCAAGGAAGAATATTTGATGCGTGTTCTGATTTAGTAATTAAAACTTCATCATCTTTATTTAAATAATTTTTAAAGAATCCAAATATTATTTTATTTAAAGAATCTGTAGTATTGCTGGTAAATACAATTTGATTGGCAGTTTTTGCTCCTATAAATTTTTTAACAATCTCTCTAGTACCCTCATACATTGAATCCACTTTAATACTTATATCGTAATCGCCTCTGTGAGCATTAGCACTATAATTATTATAATAATCACAAATACTTTCGCCTAATATATATGGTTTTAAAGTAGTAGCACCATTATCAAAATAAATTATGTTTCTATTAAGTAAATAAAAATCATCTCTGTTCACTCAATCACCTCCAATGCTGTTCAATATTTTTTTTAATTTCTTTTAAAATTTTATTATTAACTATATCGTTCGTCAAAAAGCCTGTAATAAGTAGTTTTAGTGCGCTAGTATAATTAATACCACGGCTTTGAATATAAAACATCTCCTCATCACTAAAATTGCCTATAAAAGCAGAATGAGATGCTTCTACATCATTACAATCAATATATAAATTTGGTTTTATTTCACATTTATTATCAGTTAAATTAATTATTCTATTATTTTGACTAACCATACATCCATTTATATTTTTTGGAACAAATGATGACACCTGATAAGTTAAAAATCCATTTTTAATGCATACTCCATTATTTTTAATATTACTTATTGTATTTATTGAATTATGATATATATTATAATCATACATTCCTTTTTCATGACATATCGTTTTCAAATTATGATCAAATCTAGCATTTTCTCCATTAAGATTTGCTATAACCATTTCTTTAATAATTGTTGAATTTTGAAATTTAAACACATTACAATAACTGTTTTCCAATAAATTATACTTATATTGAATTTTACCCCTAACACCATTAATCAAAATATATAAATTTAGTCTTACATTTTCTTTTACATTTATATTAAAATTTAATTTTGTATCCTCTTTTAAATTAATTTCTATTTGTAAATCACTATCATTTGTTATAAACAGTTTTATCTCATTTATTGCAAATAAACATTCTTTTTCATAATATTCAATTTTTACATTATCATCAACATTTATTTTTTCTAAATTATCATTAACTACTTTTATTTTATTCATGTTCAATTTTTTCCTTCATAACACATTCACTAATAGAATTTAATTTTTTTTCATCAATATTCTCAAAGCCATTTTTTTCTATTTCTTTTACTAATTTATAATCCCCTGTTTTCACAATTTTTCCATCACTAATAATATGAACGTGAGTAGGCTTTATATAATTTAACAAACGATGATAATGTGTAATCAATATTATACCTGGATTATTGTTCTTATAATAGTTAGATATAGCTTCACCAACTATTTTTAAACTATCAACATCAAGACCAGAATCAATTTCATCTAACATTATCATTGTAGGATTTAACATATACATTTGTAAAATTTCATTTTTTTTTCTTTCACCACCACTAAATCCTTGGTTTATTCCACGATGAATCATATCTTTTTGCATTTTTAAATAATCAACTGTTTTTTCTATTTTTTTAATAAAATCAAACAATTTAAAATTTTCTTTTTCTCGTACGCTTAATGCACTTCTCAAAAAATCGGCATTACTTACACCTTCTATTTCCATAGGTAATTGCATTCCTAAAAATATACCAAGTCTACTTCTTTCATCAGTATTCAACTCATTAAGTAAAACATCATTATAATAAATATTTCCATTTTCTATTTTATAATTAGAATCCCCCATTATAACTTTAGTCAAAGTACTTTTTCCAATACCATTTGGACCCATCAAAACATGAATTTCTCCACTATTAACGTCTAAATTAAAATTTTTTAATATTATTTTATTTTCGACAGATATAGTTAAATTTTCTATTCGCAATGTATTCATAGTACCATCTCCTTTTACAATTATACTAAATAATATTTAAAAAATAAAGGATTTAAATTTATTTGTTTAAAAAAATTTTTTATTAAACATAATAACATGAATATTCGCAGTATTCACAAAAAAAGAACGTTAATTTGTTCTTTTTTTTTCAAATTTTAGAGTTTTATTTAATTTTGGTGGTCTAATATTTTTCATGTCTTCGCAGAATTGAATTTCTTCCCAAATTCTGTTAGCGATTTCTTCATTAGGACAGAGTTTTAAAATATCCTCATAAGAATATTCATATATGTAGCGATGACTTATAAAATATTCACTATCCTGGTTAGTTTCATCATCATTTATAATTTTAATCTCAAAGGATTTTAAATGTTCATACCAGTCTTCATCATCTTCATAAAAATCATAAACTAATTTTTTTTTCTCTTCAAAATTCCAATTAGGATTTCTTAGTATTTGGTATCGTATATCAAAATCTCCATTTCCATGTAATTGACTTAAACTCCAAATATTATTTAAATAATCAAAATACCTGCTAATTAAAGCTTGTTCCTTTTCTTTAATTGTCATATTAAAATCTAAAGCATCTTTATCAAAACCAGTTCTTTTTCTATAATCAGACTCTAATTTATTAAAATATGTAGTCCCTTTCTTATTCATAGCTTCCCTTACGGCAAATTTTTTTTGGGCTTCAGTTAATTTTAAATTATTATTAAATAACGAAAGCATTAAATATGAATAACCCTCATATTTTGAATCACTTAATACGGTTCTTGCAATATCAACATTAGAATAAATTAAATTTATTAATTCTTGATATATATTCTCATCTACATTTTCATAATCGATTAAAATGTATTGACATATTGCCATACATGAAACTGTATCATATTGTGTTTTTTTTATTGAGTGTTTTAAGATTTCCTTATTTTTTTTTATATTTTCCCATAAATATGCTGCATTTACCATATCATTTTCTCTATATAATTTTTTATATAATTCATAATCTAATTTCTCTATATTCATAAAGTCCTCCCAAGTTCAAAATTATACAATAATTTTTAAACAAATTCAATATATTTTTTAAATATTTATATATTTAACAATACATAATATATGCATAACATTTTTAATAATGACAAATATAAAAATATCTGGTAAAATTATAGTGGGAGATGATAATATGGAATGTATTTTTTGCAAAATGGTTAATGGCGAAATTCCGATTTATAAATTCTACGAAAATGATGATGTAATTGCATTTCTAGATATAAATCCTGATTCAGATGGACATACACTTATAATTCCAAAAAAGCATTTTACTGATCTAGACGATATTGATTTAAATACTTTAAAAAGTATTAACAAGGCTTCTAAGGAGGTTAAAAAAATCTTAGAAAAAAATTTAAATTGCGATGGAATGTCATTGCTACAAAATAATGGATTAGTTCAGGAAGTTAAACATTATCATATGCATTTAAAACCTTATTACAAAGATAAAACATCAATAGAAATAATAAAACATCCTGAGAATATTAAAGATCCAAAAGAAATTTATGACATATTAAAAGAAACTAATTAGTTTCTTCTTTTTTTGATTTAATCTAATGATTATAAATTAGTAATTTATACATTAATATGATCATACATAAAACATATCCATATTTCATAATGCAGCGGTAAGTTAAGAATTCATAACACTTTAAATTATCAATTACTTATTGTAACTCCACCACACTTACAGTTAGAAAACATATCTGTATCATTAATTCCTTCGTTTAATACCCAACTATCTGATACTAGTATACTATCTAGACTAGTTGTTCCTCTAAACATTCGTTGCATAATCGTTACTTTTGATGTATCAAAACTTCTTAAATCTAATTCTGTTAAATTTAAACAATTATCAAACATACTTGCCATGCTTGATACAGAGCTTGTATTAAAACTACTTAAGTTTAAAGTTTCCAATGATGTACACGAATAAAACATATTTGCCATAGTTTCTACATTATTCGTTTCAAAATTTTTTAAATCCAATTCTGTTAAACTGGAACAATTTTGAAACATACCATTCATATACATTACTTTGTTTGTTACAAAATTACCTACATTTAGTTCTGTTAAACTCGAGCAACCATTGAACATGCCTCCCATATTAGTTACTTCTGATGTATTAAAGCTACTAACGTTTATCTCTTTTAGATTAGAACAGCCATAAAACATATTTGCCATAGTTTTTACACTACTAGTTACAAAATGACTTACATCTAGTTCTGTTAAACTCGAGCAACCATTGAACATGCCTCCCATATTGTTTACTTTTGATGTATCAAAGTCGCTAACGTCCAACCCTTTTAAACCAGAACAGCCTTGAAACATGCCCTGCATATTTTTTACTTCATCTGTGACGAAATGACTTACATCTAACTCACTTAAGCTGGAACAACCAGAAAACATATTTACCATACTTTCTACACTACTAGTTACAAAATTACTTACATCTAACTCTCTTAGATTTTTACAATTATTAAAAATATAATACATAGTAATAACCTTTGATGTATCAAAATGACTTACATCTAATTCACTTAAACTCGAACAATTTGAAAACATACTTGCCATTGTTGTTACTTTTGATGTATCAAAATTACTTACATCTACTTCTGTTAAACTTGAACAATTATTAAACATACTTTCCATATCTGTCACTTTACTTGTATCTATTAAATCAAATGTTATATCATTTAATGATTGAAAGTTGTAAAACATATTTTTGCTTTTAGGATTTGCTGATATTAC
>CANQPA010000032.1 GCA_947625635.1 uncultured Bacilli bacterium | reverse complement strand
TGTGATATTATTGATAACAATACCAAGAGTATATAATATAATGAGAAATTCAAAGGAAAAGAGTTTTTTAATAAGTGGTAAAAGTTATATAAGAGCAGTAGAGCAAGCTATATATAATGAAAGTTTAAATAGAGAATTTAATCCAAGTGAATGTGATATAAAAGAAGATGGAAATCTTTTATGTGATGCAGGTGAATTAATTATAAAGACAAGTGGTAAACGTCCAAAAAATGGGACTATATTTATAAAAGACAAGGAAATCAAAAGAGTATTAAATATAGAGTATAGTGAATTAGAAAAATATATAACAAAGGATATAGATGATAGCGACTATATGTTAATGGATGAATACGTACCAATACCAAATCTTATGAATGATACATTAGTTCCGGTTATATATGATGGAGATAATTGGATTATAACAGATAAAACAGATAAGTGGTATGATTATGACAAACAAGAGTGGGCAAATGCAGTAATATTAAAAGATACAATAAGAGATACAAAGCACGTAGGAGATATAGTAACTGTACCAAGTTTTCAGGAAGAAATAGACAAATCAGACATATTAGGAATGTTCGTATTTATACCAAGATATGAATATACAATAGGAAATATATATGGAGTACAACTAGAAGGGGGAAGTACACCAAGTCAAGCGACACCAGGAGCGATAAACATAAAATTCGTAAATGAAAAAGAAGAAAAGAAGTATGGAAAAGCTGCATATATGGGAAATAAGCCAAAAGAGTGGTATACACATCCAGCTTTCACATTTGGTGGTGAAGAACTATCCGGAATATGGGTAGGGAAATTTGAGACAAGTCATACAACCAATAGAATTTCAACTTGTACAAATGAAGAATGTCAGGAAGCGGATACTTTAAGAATATTACCTAATGTTTATCCGTTAGTTTCTCATAAGTTATCTGATATGTTTTATGTGACAAGATCAATGGAAAGAGAAGGAAATATTTTTGGAATAAATTCTAATTTAACAGACACGCATGTTGTAAAAAATAGTGAATGGGGAGCAATATTATATTTATCTCAAAGTAAATATGGAAAGTATGGAAATAAAGATTATCAGAGTTCACAAAAAGAAATACATGCAAATAATTGTGGCAATAAAACTGGTGTAAGTGGTGATAATGTAAATGATGCTTCTTCAGCAGAGATTTGTACAAATTCTAAAAATTTATATGATGGACAAATTGGCGTAAAAGCCAGTACAACTGGGAATATAACGGGGATTTATGATATTAGTGGAGGATCTTTTGAGTATACAATGGGAAATTATAATAATACTGTAGGTTTATCAGGTTTTGAAAATGAATTTTTTACTAATGAAGATAATATAAAATATTATGATAAATATACAAGCTTAAAATCTGAAACAGCTTGTAATGGTAGCATATGTAAAGGTCATGCTTTATCTGAAGTATCAAGATGGTACTCTGATGGATATTCTTTTGTTTCCTCAACTTCGCCATGGATACTACACTCTGGGTGTAGCTGGTGTGAAAAGGGAGCGTTTTTATCTAAAGCTGATAATGGAAGAGGAAACGACACTTTTTCATTTAGAATAGCCATTTTATCAACAAATCAATGGTAGTATTAAAAAATAAAAAATTAGTAATTATTTTTATTATAATAATTATTCAATTTTTATCAAGATATATATTAATGCATAGTTATAGAAACAGTATTTTCTATATATATTTAAATATAATCATATAATGCCTATATTCAATTTAATTGTTCAATTCAAGCCAATTATTTTATACTAATTGAGGATTCAAACTCAATTTTTTTATCCCTTGACAGGTAGGGGGGGGGGTAATGCTATAATGAATACATAAGGTAGTGGTTAAAGTGAAGGAAAAGGGATTTACATTAATAGAATTACTTGCAGTAATCGTAATATTATCTGTGATATTATTGATAACAATACCAAGAGTATATAATATAATGAGAAATTCAAAGGAAAAGAGTTTTTTAATAAGTGAAAAAAATTATATAAGAGCAGCAGAACAAGCTATATATAATGAAAGTTTAAATGGAAAATTTAGTTCAGATGAATGCATAGTGCAACTAGATGGCAATTTACTATGTGATGGTGAAAAGTTAGTTATAAATGTGTCAGGAGATAGGCCAAGAGAAGGAACACTATTAATAGGTGAGAAAGAAGTGAAAGAAGTTTTAAATTTACGATATGAAGGATTAGATGACTATATAAATGAAATTGAGCAAGAAATATATATAAAAGAAGATTATACTCCAATACCAAATCTTATGAATGATACATTAGTTCCGGTTATATATGATGGAGATAATTGGATTATAACGGATAGATATTCTAAGTGGTATGATTATGATAAACAAGAGTGGGCAAATGCAGTAATATTAACGGAGGAAGTTAAAGATACAAAACAAGTAGGCGATACAGTGACAGTAGAAGGCAAAAAAACAGATATAATAGGAATGTTTGTATTTATACCAAGATATGAATATACAATAGGAAATACATATGGGGTACAACTAGAAGGTGGAAATAAACCAAGCCAAGCAACACCAGGAGCTATAGACATAAAATTCGTAAATGAAAAAGAAGAAAAGAAGTATGGAAAAGCCACGTATATTGGAAATAAGCCAAAAGAGTGGTATACACATCCAGCTTTTACATTCGGAGATGAAGAATTATCCGGAATATGGGTGGGGAAATTTGAACCTAGTGCGAGTGAAAATAGTATTTGCTATACAACGTCTAATTTAAATGACTGTAAAGGGATTTTTCCATACACTATTCCAAATTCAAAAACACTTAGAATTTCAGATCTAAATTTTCAAATTGAAACTACTAAAAATTTAGAACAATATGTAAATGGAGATTCTCATGTGGCTAAGAATAGCGAGTGGGCAGCAGTAGCATATCTTTCACAGAGTAAATATGGGAAATATGGAAATAGTGCATATGAAGGTGAGGAAAAGCAAGTATATCAAAATAATTCATCTAGCTATTATACTGGGAGAAGCAGTGGAGCATCAGCAGTTAATCTTGGATACGCAGAGGCGGATCCATTGATAGCGTGTAATGAATACGGTTTTTATACATACGATGGGTATGTAATTGATAAAGAAACAGGTGATACAACAAATGCAAGAGACCTTACAAAGATATCGTCAACAACAGGTAATATAACGGGCATTTATGATATGGTTGGTGGATCAAGTGAAACGGTTATGGCACATTTTAAAGGAATATCGTGGACATTAAATCATGAATTAGAAGAAAAATATTATGATTTATATGACTATACGGATATATCTAAAGCTTGCGGGGGAAATGTTTGTTATGGACACGCATTATCTGAGACAATGCATTGGTATGGTGATGGACTGGTTCTTGGTGAAAGCTTGGTGCATCAAAAAAATGGCAATGGGGAATCATGTCAAAATATATGGTATGCAGGTGTATTTGAAACTTGGAATGGTATGGGTCGTAGTTTTAGAATAGTGATTTCATAAATTTAATTTACCATAGGAAATTACACATATTAAAATTAAATTGGAACTTATAAATTTGTAAGTTTGATCAGTAGAACGTAAAATAAAATAGCAATATTTACAAAATATTATAATTATGAAGTTAATTTTTATAATACATTAATAAAAAATTTTTAAACCATATAAAAAAGAGAATTTATCTCTTTTTTATATGAAAATTATTTTGCTAAATTATTTTGAAGTGTCAATTACAGATTTAATTTTATATTTTCATTAGATATATTTTAATGAATATGCTTTAATAATTTATAATATTCATAAATGATAATAGTATTAAGTGGAGAATTTAATTGCAAAGAAAGTTTGTGTAATCCTCTAATAAAAAAAGACCGGAGTCTTTTATCTGTTGTAATATTCAACTATTAACGAATCATTAATATTATTATTTAATTCAGATCTTTCTGGATATCTTACAAATGTAGCTGTCATTTTAGTTTCATCATAAGTGACATAATCAACTCGGCTAGAAAGAGCTTCTAAAGAACTTTTAACAATAGCAAGATCTTTATCAGATTCTTTTATAGCTATGGCATCACCTGGTTTGCACCTATATGATGGTATATTTACTTTTTTACCATTTACAGTTATATGTCCATGATTAACAAGTTGTCTAGCTCCTCTTCTTGTGGTTGAAAAACCAATACGATATACTAAATTGTCTAATCTACTTTCTAGTAATTTGAATAAGTTTTCACCATGAACTCCCTTCATTTTACCTGCATCTTCAAAAGTTTTTCTGAATTGTTTTTCGTTTAGTCCATACATAAATCTAACTTTTTGTTTTTCTTGTAATTGAACACCATAGTTAGATAATTTTTTTGCTTTTTTACTTCCATGAATACCAGGAGCATATGGTTTTTTAACTAATTCTTCTCCAGTTTCTAAAGTAGAAAATCCTAAACGACGGCTTACACGATAATTTGATTTAGTGTATCTTGACATGAGACTCTCCTTTCTTACGAAAAGACTTTCTTTGCCTAATTATAGGGTGTTTATTTTAATATGTTCACCAATAAGCTTTAGTTACTAATAAACCATAAGGAATAAACGCGTTATAAAAATCAAAGATTGCTTAATTCGCAAGTATAATTATATTATTAATTTTATGTATTGTCAAGAAAAATATTAATATTGTTGAAATTTTTTGAATTTCTAATAAAAATAAAAAGAGACTATTTAGCCTCTACAATTAGTTTTATAGCAGTTCTTTCATCTCCATCAATTACTATATCAGTAAAAGCTGGAATACAAACTAAATTTTTACCACTAGGAGCTACAAACCCTCTTGCTATTGCAATTGCTTTAATTGCCTGATTTAATGCACCTGCACCTATTGCTTGTATTTCTACACATCCTTTTTCTCTAAATACGTTTGCAAGTGCTCCAGCAACTGAATTAGGATTTGACTTAGTTCCTACTTTAAGTGTTTCCATATATTTTATTCCTCTCTTTCTACATTAAAGCATATTCAAAACATCATAAAAAATTCATATTTGCAATTTAAAATTAAATATATTATAATATATCTGTGATGAAAAATGATAAATCAATTAAAAAGAGCTATTATACTAGAAAATTACCAAAATCCTAAGAATAGAGGCTTAGTTAATGATAATTCTTATTTTGAAGTAAATACAAATAGTGATAGTTGTATAGATCAAATAGATTTACAAGTAAAAATAGAGAACGAAAAAATTAAGGACATAAGATTTGATGGAGAGGCATGTGCAATTTGTACAAGTTCGACATCAATAATGATTAATTCTTTAATTGGTAAAAATATAGATGAAGCAAAAAAAATAATAAATAATTTTGAAAATATGATAGATGAAAAAGAATATGATGAAAAATTGTTAGGAGAAGCTGTAGTTTATAGTGATATATCAAAACAACCAAATAGAAAAAATTGTGCATTGTTAACGTGGAATGGTATAAAGAAAGTAATTGAAGGAAGGAACTAAAATGGATGATATTGATCAAAGATTTCTAGTAACATCTATGTATATTTGCCCTTTTGAGATTACAGATGATCGATTTGTTGTGCAGAAAGAGGGCTACCCAACTAGATTATGTGTGATAGACAATGAGCAAAATATTGCAATAGATATATGTCATGGGTTGAAATACGATTATGTCAAAATAATGAGTGGTTTGCATTTTGTTAGCAATTATTCTGATAAAATTAAATCCCAAAAAAGATTGGCTGTATTTCCTCAGCAATTAGTTTGTTTAGATGAACAAACTAAAGAGAAGGCATTAAAAATAGAAAAAAAGTTGATTAATGGAATAAAATTTAAAGATGGAAATGACGTTTTAACAAACGAGGAATATTTAAATTGTATAAAAGAGCAAAGTAGTGATAAAGTTTTGTTTTATGGAAAAAAGTTGCTTAAGTAATTTATTTTTTCTTTTTGTTTACAAAAATGTTTAATATAATATTTATAGGTGGAAAAAATGGTAATAGAAAAAGGTATTAGTGAATCTAAAGTTGTCAAAATATCAAAAATAAAAAACGAACCAAAATGGATGACGCAGTTTAGAGTTGATTCATATAAAAAATTCGAAGAATTGTCAAATCCAACTTTTGGTCCAGAGCTAAAAGTAAATTTTGATGATATAATTTTTTATAAAAAAGTTGGTAAAACTGAAAAAGACTGGGATAAAGTACCAAAGGAAATTAAAGAAACTTTTAATAAATTGGGAATAATAGAAGCCGAGCAAAAATATTTAGCAGGTATTGGTGCTCAATATGAAAGTGAGTCTATATATCATAATATGATAAAAGAATTAACAGATAAAAATGTTATATTTTGTGATACAGACACTGCGTTAAGAAAATATCCTGATTTGTTTAAAAAGTATTTTAACAAACTTGTTAAATATGATGAAAATAAATATACCGCATTAAATGGAGCGGTATGGAGTGGTGGAACATTTATTTATGTTCCTCCACATACTAAGTTGGATAGACCACTTCAGAGCTATTTTAGAATAAATAGTGTAAATATCGGTCAATTTGAGAGAACAATTATCATAGTTGACGAATATTCGGATTTACATTATATGGAGGGCTGTACGGCTCCTACTTATAGTGATGATTCTTTGCATGCCGCTGTCGTAGAGATATATGTTGGAAAACATGCAAAATGTAGGTATACAACAATACAAAATTGGTCAAATAATGTTTATAATTTAGTTACTAAAAGGGCTATAGTTGAAGAGAACGGATTGATGGAATGGATAGATGGAAATATTGGTTCTAAAATAAACATGAAATATCCGGCCTGTATATTAAATGGTAAAAATGCTAATGGCAGATGTATTTCAATAGCAGTTGCAACTAATGATCAAATACAAGATGCAGGTGCCAGAATGATCCATTTAGCGCCTAATACTAAAAGTGAAATAATAAGTAAATCCATAGCTGTAAATGGTGGTAATGCTACATATCGTGGTAAAGTAAAAATAACAAAAAATGCAATTAATTCCAGTAGTATAGTAAAATGTGATACAATAATATTAGATGACAAATCAAGAAGCGATACAGTACCAGTTAATATAGTAAATAATGATTCATCAAATATTAATCATGAAGCTACGGTATCTAAAATAAGTAAAGATAAACTTTTTTATCTTATGAGTAGAGGCCTTACCGAAGAAAAAGCTAAAGAATTATTAATAATGGGGTTTATAGATAGATTTAGAGAAGAGTTACCTATGGAATATGCTGTGGAATTAAATTCATTATTGAAGAATTATTTTTAAATACATTAAAAAATGTATTTTTTTTTAATTTTATTAAATTTAATTAATTACAATACGAAGTAATCATAAATTCATAATTTGATAGTAGAAATTAAAAACAAAAAAAAATATTAATCCAATTTGTTAAAATTACGTGTTTGATAAAGAAAAATCTAAATGTTATTATTTGAATGAAAGGAGGTAAATATTGTGCTTAATCAAGCCGTTTTAGTTGGAAGAATTGTTCAAGAGCCAGAATTAAAAGATACTGATAGAGGCAAGGTATCAAATATAACGTTGGCTGTTCCTAGATCATTTAAGAATTCTAATGGTGAATATGATACAGATTTTATATCTTGTGTTCTATGGAAAGGAGTAGCTGAGAGCACTGTAGAATACTGTAAAAAAGGTGATTTAGTAGGGATTAAAGGAAGAATTCAAACACGAAATGTGGAATTTGATGATCAGACTCATAAACAATTTGTAGAAGTTATAGCAGAAAAAGTGACGTTTTTATCCAGTAAAAAAGTGGAAGATAGGTAATAACTTGTTTTCCTTTTTTTATATATGTGATATACTAAATATGTGATATACTAAAATTGGGTGGTAAGATGAAAAAAATAGCATTGTTAACCTTTTTATTTGCATTTATTGTAGGATGTAGTAATGGAAGTAATCAGGTTTACGAAAATATTGATACAAATTATATTGAAGATAATCAAAAACAAGAATATATAGATGAAAATCCAATTCAAATAGGTATTTATGAAAATGATTATACACTTGTTAAAAATTATGTAACGACTAAAGAAAATTTTAAAGATTTAATTTTTAGTGTGTATTACACTAATGAAGAAAATTTAGGTAATAGAAATCAGAAATATAATTGGAACAAATTTTATAGTCAATATACAAATATTGAAAATTATAAAATAGGTTTTTCTTTTTCTTTTTATGTCGGTGAAGAAAAAATAGAAAAAAATATATTAGGACCTGATATCTATTGTTTTGAGCCATATTTCTATGTATATCTATATGATGATATAAATCAACAAGACGGAGTATTCTATTCTCATCTAGAAGAAAATGATGTGGATGATGATACAATTTTTTCATCGATAAAAATTTATTTGGTTGATGTATATAAAATAACTTCTCCAATAGAATTCACTGCATTTACATACGATGATTATGATGATTTTGATAGTTATGGTAAATATAGAGGTAAAAGTAAATATACAATAAATATATATTTAAGTTAAATTATAAATAAAAACAAAAAAAATGTGTTATAATTATAATGGTGATGGTATGACAATTTTAGATATAATAGATAAAAAAAGATTAAAAGGCGAACTGACTAGAGATGAAATTGAATTCGCTATTAACGGATATTTAAATAACTCTATTAAGGATTATCAAATGAGTTCGTTATTAATGGCAATAGTTTTAAACGGAATGACTGATAGAGAAACTGTAGATTTAACAGATATAATGATAAAAAGTGGAGACATAATTGATCTAAGCAATGTGGATGGAATCATAGTGGACAAACATTCAACAGGTGGTGTAGGTGATAAGGTAACTTTAGTATTTGCTCCATTGCTTGCTTCACTTGGAATAAAGATAGCTAAAATGAGTGGTAAAGGATTAGGGCATACAGGAGGAACAATTGATAAATTAGAATCTATAGAGGGATTTAATACTAAATTAAGTAAAGAAGATTTTGTGAATCAAGTTAATAATATAAACATAGCATTAGTAAGCCAAAGCGAAAACTTGGTTCCTGCAGATAAAAAGATTTATTCTTTAAGAGACGTAACAGGAACAGTTGAATCGTTACCTTTGATAGCTTCAAGCGTTATGTCAAAAAAAATAGCAAGTGGTGCAGATATTATTATAATTGATGTTACTGTGGGTACTGGAGCTTTGATTAAAAATTTAGATGATGCAAGAGAATTATCTAGATTGATAGTAAAAATTGGCAAATCATATAGAAAGCCTACTATATGTATTATTACAAATATGGATGAACCTTTAGGCTATGCAATTGGAAATGCTTTGGAAGTTAAAGAGGCAATAGAAACATTAAAAGGTAATGGACCAAGCGATTTATTAGAAATAGTTATAACACTTTGTTCAATAATATTAGGTGCTGTTAAAAAAATCTCCAATGAAGAAGCAAAAAATATTTTGTTCAAGCAGTTAAATAATGGAGAAGCATATAAAAAATTTGAAGAATTTGTTAAAGCACAAGGTGGCGACTTAAAAAAACTAAAAGTGTCGGGAAAATTTTTTTCTATAAAAAGTGATAGAAATGGTTATATTAATAAGATAAATGCACAAAAATTAGGAGAAATAGCAAAACAAATTGGTGCTGGAAGAAGTGAACTTAATGATAGTATAGATTACGATGTTGGATTAGTTTTAAGTAAAAAAGTAGGGGATTATGTGGAAAAAGAAGAAGAACTTTTAAAGGTTTATTTGAAAAATAAAGATGTTAGCATAAATGATTTATTAGAGTGTTATGAGATAGATGATGAGCTAAAACCAATGCCAAAGTTAATATTTGATGTAATAAAATAATGTAAAAAAATGTCAAATTTACATATTTTGCTTGAATAAATAATAAATAGGATATATTCTTATTATAGATACTAGTATAGGAGGCGAATTTATGATATATCCATCAATCGATAAATTACTTAATCAGGTAGGGTCTAAATTTTTACTTGTAAATATTATTTCAAAAAGAGTTAAAGAAATGTCGGAAAAAGATTACTATCAATTAAATAATTACAAATCTTCAAAAAACATTGGAAAAGCATTAGAAGAAGTTTCAAAGGGATTAATTCATATAAAAGAGAATTAAATTATGAATAGAATAAAGATAAAAATTAAAGAATTATTAAATATAATTGCTACTCCAAGTATGACATATTTACCAGGTAATATAGCTTTTTTTCTAATATTATCAATATTTCCTATATTGACTTTAATAGGAGTACTTACAACTAAACTTGCAATAAATATAGATTCATTTGAAAATATAATTAGCACTACTTTGCCTAGTGATGTTGCAATTGTTTTGAACTCTTTTGTAGAGGGTAGTACTTTTGATACTAATATAGGCATATTTATGGTAATTGGCTTTTTCTTAGCAAGCAACGGAGCTCATGCAATAATATTAGCAAGTAATAATTTATATGGCTTTCCAAATTCTGATTATGTAAAAAGAAGGGTAAAAGCAATATTTATTATAATATTAATAATATTAATTTTCATATTTATGCTGGGCTTTATAGCATTTGGAAATCATCTGTTGAGTATAATACTAAGTCAAATACATGATGATTATTTGGTAAGAATAATTTATGCTTTGTTTTTAGTTTTAAAGTGGCCTTTTTCAATTTTTATAATTTTTTTCAATGTAAAATTAATATATACTATTGCACCGGATTGGAAGATTATGAGTAGACATACTACTAGAGGTGCGATATTTACGACAATTAGTTGGATTGTTGTGATTCAAATTTATTCTTATTGGTTATCATACTTCAATAATTATAATTTGTTTTATGGAAGTTTATCCAATATTGTTGTTCTCATGCTTATAATGTATATAATATCATATATCTTGGTTATAGGCATTGCAATTAATGTTAAAACATATGAATATAAAATAGAAGATTGATAATAATAATAATGTGCTTAAGTTACCGAGCACAAGTAGACTACGTAATGGTAATAAAAAAAGATATTAATTATCTTTTTTTCTTTTTAATATACTAAATTATATGATATAATATATATAATAAAAAAGGAGAATGATATTTATGACACCACACAATGAAGCAATTTATGGTAGTATAGCAAAAACAGTATTAATGCCTGGTGATCCTCTTAGGGCAAAATATATAGCGGATAATTACTTAACAGATGCAAAACTTGTTAATACGGTTAGAAATATGTTCACATTTACAGGAAAATATAAAGGTAAAGAAATAACTGTAATGGCAAGCGGAATTGGAATGCCTAGTATAGGTATTTATTCTTATGAATTATACAAATTTTATGATGTAGAAAATATAATTAGAATAGGCTCTACAGGAACTTACAAAATGAATATAAATTTACATGATATTATTTTAGCAACCGAAGCATATACCGATTCTAATTATGCAAAATTAAATGGATATGAAGATGACGTAATAAAATCAAATGAATACTTAAATAATGAAATAAGAAAATCTGCTAAAAATTTAAATAAAAAAATAATTGAAGGTAGAGTACACACTAAAGATGGTTTTTACATTGATGAGGACGTTGAATATTTTGTTAATCATAAAGAGTGTCTTACAACAGAAATGGAAACTTTCGCTTTGTTTTATAATGCAGTTAGATTGAAAAAACGTGCAGCGAGTATTTTATCAGTATCTGATAATGTAATAACAAAAGAAGAACTTTCTGCGGAAGAACGTGAAACCTCTTTTAATGCAATGATGGAAATAGCTTTGGATGCAGCAATACGCTTATAAAAATGTAATTACTACATATACTATAAAACGATAGAGGTGACAAAAATGAAGTATAAAAAAATGAGCACATATTCATACAACCTGCATGTTATTAAAACTGACAAATTTAAGACAGTCACTGTGAAAATAAATTTTAAAAGAAAACTTGTAAAAAATGAAATAACATACAGAAACATGATTATAAATACACTTTGTGAATCGACTTCAGAATATCCATCAAAAAGACTTATGACAATAGCTACTGAAAATTTATATGATTTATATTATAAAGGTATGAATTATATATCAGGAAGTTATAACATTATGAGTTTTGATATAACATTTTTGAATGAAGAATATACAGAAAAAGGAATGTTAGATAAATCTATAAAATTTTTAGCAGACTTAATATTTAAACCAAATATTGAAAAAAGTAATACAAAAACAAGATTTAATGATGAAAATTTTAAATTAGCATATAATCTTTTAAAAGATAACATAATTTCAAGTAAAGAGAATCCAGATAGTTATAGTAGAGTTAGAATGCTTGAAAATATGGAACCTAATTCTCCTTTGTCATACAGAAGTTGTGGATATATAGAGGATTTAGAAAAAATTGATAGTATAAAGTTATATAAATACTATGAAACAATGTTAAAATGTGACATAATTGATATTTTTGTTATAGGAAATGTTAATGATAGGCATATAAAAAAAGTTATAGAAGATAATTTCAGTGGAATAAAAACTTTTAAAAAGCCAACAGAATCACATTTCATTATGCCTAAGAAATCAAGACTTATTCCAAAGGTAATTAAAGAAACGCAAAAAATAAATCAGAGTAAATTGGTTCTCGGATATAAAATTGATAAAATGACTAATTTTGAACTGAGATATGTATTAAATGTTTATTCATATATACTTGGTGGCGGGCCAGACTCAAAGTTATTTAAAACAGTAAGAGAAAAAAATAGTTTATGTTATTATATTTCATCTGTAGGGCAGCCTTTAAATAGTATCTTAACAATAAATTCTGGAATTAATAAATCTGATTTTAAAAAAACACTTTCATTAATAAAAAAAGAAGTTTACAACATGAGGAAAGGAAAATTTTTAGATGAAGATATAATTAAAGCTAAAATTACTTATATAAATAGTTTAAGAGAACTCGAAGATAGTCCTCAAAGTTTATTAAGTTTGTATTCAGGTATAGAATACTTAAATAGTGATAATATAGATACAAGATTTAAAATGATAAATAAAGTAAAAAAATCAGATGTAGTAAAATTAGCAGCTAAAATACATTTGGATACAGTATACTTGTTAGAAGGTGAATCGAATGAAGAAGAATAGATTAGAAAAGTTAAATTTGGATTTATATGAAGAAGAAATGTTCAACGGACTAAAAGTATATGTTGTTCCTAAGGAGAATGTAAATGGAATTTATGTTACTTTTTCTACAAAGTTTGGATCAATACAAAATGAGTTTATTCCAGTTGATGGAAAAAAAATGGTGAAAGTTCCATTAGGTGTTGCTCATTTCTTAGAACATAAAATGTTTGAACAGAAAGATGATAAGGATCCATTTACTTTTTATTCAGAAAGAGGTTGTGATGCTAATGCCAATACATCTAATTATAAGACAACTTATTTATTTAGTGGTTCAAATTCATTTAGTGAAAATTTAAATTATTTACTTGATTATGTTCAATCACCGCATTTTACGGATGAAAATGTTGAAAAGGAGAAGGGAATAATAGAACAAGAAATAAAAATGTATGAAGATGATCCATTTTATAGAATGTATGACGGCATAGTGTACAACTCATTTATAAAACATCCAATTAAATATCCAATTGCTGGAACAGTAGATGATGTTTATTCAATAACAAAAGAGGATTTATATACTTGTTATTATACTTTTTATCATCCATCTAATATGTTTTTAGTTATTACGGGTAATGTAGATCCGAAAGAAGCTATTGAATTAGTAAAAATAAATCAGGAAGAAAAAAAATTTGATAAATTTAAAGAAATAGAACTAAAAAAATATGAAGAACCAAATAAAGTAGAAAAAAAATTAGAAAAGATTGCTATGGATATAGAAATTCCTAAATTAGGTATTGGGTATAAGATAGATTGTTCAAAAATCAACAAAAATATAAATGATATAAAATCATATATTAGCATTCTATTAGATTTGAAAATAGGTGGTATATCACTTCTAAATGAAAATTTAAAAAAACAAAATTTAATAACACATGATATAGATATAACATTACTTAATACCGATAAGCATATTTTAGTAATTATTATAGTTGAAACAAATAATGTAGATAAAGTATTAAGTATGATAGAACAAGAATTAGAAAATATTGAAATATCTGAAGAAGATTTTGAAAGAAAAAAGAAAGTTAGAAAGAGTAACTGTATTTA
The DNA here is from genome assembly GCA_947625635.1 of uncultured Bacilli bacterium. Taxonomy (GTDB): domain Bacteria; phylum Bacillota_I; class Bacilli_A; order RF39; family UBA660; genus UMGS1613. Next base: position 630 of record CANQPA010000032.1, on the reverse strand, counting down.
TAGAAGTGACAGTATTTATTCAATCAATAATAAAATAATGAGCAATATTATGAATTATGGAAAAATTATTTTAGATGATTATAAAAAAATTGATGAATTAAATATAAAGGATATGAATAAGATAATAAAAAATTTGAATTTAAGTAATAAAACGGTATATATAATAAATAAATCTTGATTTATTTAAAGAATTATGCTAAATTATATACTGTTAGGAGGACACATGACAACATTATTAATTATAGTATCAATCTTATTAATTGCGATTGTTTTACTTCAAAGTGGTAAGGCAGAAGGTGCATCTTCTATTATCACTGGTGGTAATGATGATCTTTTTAAGAATAGAAAAGAAAGAGGAGGAGAGCTTTTTATAACTTATGTTACAGCAATCCTTGGAGTTATATTTTTTGTATTATGTATAATACTATAAAATAGATTGTTTTTTCAATCTTTTTTTTGTACAAAAAATTTTATTTAGGGAAAATATGCGGTTAAGCTAGCCTATAAAATAAATTTTTTTACTATTTTGTAAAGTACAATATAATTTTTGAATGTGTTAGGATTTAGTATATAATATGGACTACTAAAAAATACAAGTATAGAGAAATTAAAACTTTTGTTTACAATTTT